>JBARYG010000119.1:0-30736 GCA_049647745.1 Mesorhizobium sp. | reverse complement strand
AGTCTGAATTCCTCTTTATTCCCAGTATGTTACGAAAGGAGATCGGCGGTTTTCGGCGACGTTTGAGTAGGCCCCGAATCATTCCCACTCGATTGTTCCGGGCGGTTTGCTCGTCACATCGTAGACGACGCGGTTGATGCCGCGGACTTCGTTGATGATGCGGGTGGCGGCGCGGCCGAGGAAGGCCATGTCGTAGGGGTAGAAATCCGCCGTCATGCCGTCGACAGAGGTGACCGCACGCAGGGCGCAGACGAATTCGTAGGTGCGCCCGTCGCCCATCACGCCCACCGTCTGCACCGGCAAGAGCACGGCGAAAGCCTGCCAGATGGCATCGTAGAGGCCGGCCTTGCGGATCTCGTCGAGATAGACAGCGTCCGCCTCGCGCAGGATCTCCAGCTTTTCCCGCGTGATGCCGCCCGGACAGCGGATAGCCAAGCCCGGGCCGGGGAATGGATGCCGGCCGATAAAGCTTTCGGGCAGGCCGAGTTCCTTGCCAAGCGCCCGCACCTCGTCCTTGAACAATTCGCGCAGCGGCTCGACCAGCTTCATGTTCATGCGTTCCGGCAGGCCGCCGACATTATGATGCGACTTTATCGTGGAGGAGGTCGCTCCGGTAAAGGAAACGCTCTCAATCACATCGGGATAAAGCGTTCCCTGGGCGAGGAAATCGGCGCCGCCGAGCCTCGATGCCTCTTCCTCGAATACTTCGATGAACAGCCGGCCAATGGTCTTGCGTTTCTTTTCCGGGTCGCTCTCGCCTTCCAGAGCGCCGATGAAACGGTCTTGCGCATTCACCAGGATCAGCGGCAAATTGTAGTGCTGGCGGAACATGGCGACGACGTCGGCCGCCTCATTCTTGCGCATCAGACCGTGGTCGACGAGGATGCAGGTGAGCTGATCGCCAACCGCTTCGTGGATCAGCAGCGCCGCGACGGAAGAATCGACGCCGCCCGACAGCGCGCAGATCACCTTGCCCTTGCCGACCTGCTTGCGGATCGCCTCGACCGCCTGTTCGCGATAGGCGGCCATGGTCCAGTCAGAGCGCAAGCCTGCAATATTATGGACGAAATTACGCAGAAGCTTGGCGCCGTCCGGCGTATGCACCACCTCCGGGTGGAACTGTACCGCGTAGAATTTTCGTGCTTCGTCGGCAATTGCCGCGAAGGGCGCGCCGGTCGAGGTGCCGACGACTTTGAAACTCGGCGGGATGGCGGTAACGCGGTCGCCGTGGCTCATCCACACCTGATGGCGCGTGCCCTTGGCCCAAATGCCCTCGAACAGTGCGCAATCGTCTTCGATTTCAAGGAAGGCGCGGCCGAATTCGCGCTCATGGCCGGCTTCCACCTTGCCGCCGAGCTGGGCGCACATCGTCTGTTCGCCGTAGCAGATGCCGAGCACGGGAATGCCCGCCTGGAAAACGGCATCCGGCGCGCGCGGGCTGCCGATATCGACGGTGGAATGGGGGCTGCCCGACAGGATGACGGCCTTGGGCCTGATCCGCTCGAAAGCTTCTTGCGCCGACTGGAACGGCACGACCTCGCTGTAGACGCCGGCTTCGCGGACACGCCTGGCGATCAACTGGGTGACCTGGCTGCCGAAGTCGATGATCAGGACGGTGTCGGAGTGATTGGCTGTCTTCATGGCGGGCGTTTAAAGAAGAAGTTGAGTCGGCGCAATGGGTTTGGCGTGGCCCGATAGTCGCATATGCGGCGATCTAGAGGGTAATCGCGCCGGAAGCCAGCGCCTCCTCAAGCAAGGCGACCGCCTCGGCCAGTTTCTCGTCGATGATATGGAGATAAGCGGTCCAGTCGTCGACATGGTGGAGCTCGGCGGCACCGTCGGAAATGCCACGCAGCGCGATCAGTGGCACGCCGAACAACTGACAGGCGCGCAGGCAGGCATAGGTTTCCATGTCGACCATATCCTCGGCGATCGCGTCATAGGCTCGGCCGGAGACGATCGCAGCACCCGTCGACAGCGTCGCTTCGGGAATTCCCGGAATGCGCAGGGGCAGAGGCAGGGTTGCCGGCAGGCCAAGAAATGGCGTCACACCCTTTTCGACGCCGAGCGGAGAGGCGTCCATATCGCGATAGCTGACCGATACCGCCTGATAGATTTCGGCCTGTGCCAGCCGGCGGCTGCCGGCGGAACCGAGCGAAACGACCAGATCCGGCAATGTCGCGTCTTCCCGGAGGCGCGACAATCCGGCGCCGAGCCTGATCCCTGCCTCCACCGGACCGACCCCGGTCATCAGCGGCGCGAACAGACGCTTGAGACACGGGCCGTATTCGGCCTCGGCGGCCATGACGAACAGGATGTTCTTTCCGGCGAACGTCTCCAGTTTCATTTCCTATGACCGGACCGGCTCCCTGCCGGGGCCCGTTGCTTCGCAACTCCCGGCGTTCCCAACCTTTCACCGTGCCACCAGCACGATTGCTCACCCATCAATGCCGTCGCGGCCCACCACCGTCATCATCGTGCCGGTCATGGTGGCGATCAAGCGCGCCTCGCCGTCGGCGGCGAAAGCATAGGCCTGGCCGTCGGCAACGATGATCGTGCGGCCGGGCTTGGTCACGGAGCCCCGGAACAGGAAGCGTTCTCCCCTGCCCGGCGCCAGAAGATTGACCTTGAACTCTATGGTCAGCACACCGGAATTTTCCGGCATCAGCGAGAAGGCGGCGTAGCCGCAGGCAGAATCCAGCGCGGTCGAAATGACGCCCGCGTGCAGGAAACCGTGCTGCTGGGTAAGCGTGGCCGAATAGGGCATCTCGATCTCTACGATGCCGGGAGTGACCAGCGTCAGTTCCGCGCCGATGGTCGCCATAGCCTGCTGGCGCATGAAGGAAGCGCGAACGCGCTCCTCGTAATCCGGGGCCGGAACGATCTTCGCCGCCATAGCCTTTGTCCTCGCTGCACGGATAGTCGGCTTATCGCAGAGCTCGCTATCGCAGGCAATCGCCAAATGCTGCGATGCAGCAATCAGCTAAGCCGACGCATGGCACAGAAATAGAACCCGTCGGTGCCGCTCAGTGCAGGCGACAGGCAGATGCCACCGGCCGGATCAATGCGCGCGGCAACCTCATGGCCCGGGAAGCGATCCCGCCAAAGTGCGCCGTGATCCAGAAGCGCAAAGCCGGGAACGCGGTCGCGAAAGGCCGTGGTCTGCGCGGCGTTCTCTTGCCTGAACACCGAGCAGGTGATGTAGACGAGCAGTCCGTCGGGCTTCACGAAGTCCTTTGCCATATCGAGGATCGTTGCCTGCTCGGCCTTGCGCGCATCCAGCTGTTTCTGCGTCAGTCGCCACTTGGCGTCGGGGCGACGGCGCCAGGTGCCGCTGCCTGTACAGGGAGCATCGACCAGCACGATATCCATATGACCCGCCAGCGGGGCAAGCTCCGACGGTTTCGAGACGACCTGCACATTGCGGCTTTCCGAGCGGCGCAGGCGATCGAAAATCGGCGCGAGGCGCGCCTTTTCGGCGTCGTGGGCAAAGACCTGCCCATGGTTGTCCATCGCGGCCGAGAGCGCCAGCGTCTTGCCGCCGGCACCGGCGCAATAATCCAGAACCTGCATGCCAGCCTTGGCACCCGCCAATTCGGCGGCCAGTTGCGAGCCTTCGTCCTGGACCTCGAACCAGCCTTTCTGGAAGGCGGGTTCGGCCTGCACGTTGGGATGGCGGCCGTCACCGTCGATGGGCGCGATGCGGATGCCATGCGTTGCCATCGTGGTTGCCTGCGCCCCGGTCTGGGACAGTTCGGCCAGCACTTTTTCCCGGCTGGCCCTCAGTGTGTTGACGCGCAGATCGAGCGGCGGGCGGGCGGCAAGGGCCGCGCCCTCCTCCACCCAATCCGAACCGAATGCCTGCTCGAAATGTGGCACACTCCAGTCCGGAATGTCGGCTCGTACCCCGGGCGGCGCATCGGCACCACTATGGCTCCCCACCGCCTTCAGTTCGGCGTCGTCGAGCGGCGGCGGGGCGAACTTGTCGCCGTCGAGCGCCGCATTCAGCGATGCCGCCGTACGCCCGCCCTCGAGCAGCAACGCGCCAAAAGCAAAGGCGCGCGGCGTGTCGTCGCCAAGCAGCCAGCCGGCAGAGCGCTTGCGGCGCAACGCATCGTAGACGATGTTGCCGATGGCCGCGCGGTCGCCACCACCGGCGAAGCGGTGCGACAGGCCCCAGTCCTTCAATGCGTCGGCCACCGGCCGATGGCGCCGCCCAATGTCTTCCAATACTTCGATGGCCGCCGCCAGCCTTCCGCCAAGTCGCATATTCTTTGCCGCCGTTTCCAGATTTCCACCCTGCTCTAAAGGCAGGCAACGGCATTCACAAGGCGGCCGGCTCGCGCAAGGCCTTCGCTTCCAAACCCTCGGGCTTGCGAATATTCTTTTGCGTGGTGATTCGCGGCACAGCGGACGGCGCGACGGCGAATGCATCCGAGGAGGGGAACATGAAGCTATTTCTCGCAGAGTTACTGGGTACGTTTCTACTGGTTTTCATCGGCACCGCTGCGGTCGTCACAGGCGGACTGGCCGATGTACTGCCGCTCGGCAGCATTGGTGTCGGCCTGGCGTTCGGCATCGGCATGACCGCCGCCGCCTATGCCATCGGCGCGATTTCGGGGGCGCACGTCAATCCGGCGGTGACACTGGGCTTTTTCCTTGCCGGCCGGTTGCCGGCGAAGGACGTCCTCACCTACTGGATTGCACAGATCGTCGGCGGCATCATCGCGTCACTGGCCCTGTGGCTGATCGTTTCCGGCCAGACGGGCGGCCATACGACCGGGTTCGGCGCCAATGGCTGGGACGTGGCGAAATATGGGGCAAGCTCGGCATTCTGGCTGGAGCTGATCGGCACCTTCACTTTCGTCACCGTCGTCCTCGGCGTCACCAGCGCCAAGCACTCGACGGCCTTCGCCGGCCTCGCCATCGGCCTGACGCTGGCCGGCCTGCACTTTGCCATGATTCCGGTGACTGGCACGTCGGTCAATCCAGCGCGTTCCATCGGCCCGGCGCTGTTCACAGGCGGCGCTGCGATCGGCCAGCTCTGGCTGTTCATCGTCGCTCCGCTGATCGGAGGCGCGATCGCCGGCATCGTGGCCAAAACCGGAATGTTCGAAAAGGACTGACCGGGCGAATTCAGGCGAAACGGCTCTTCGCGGGCCTTTTCGTCGACTTACAACACGATGCGTGTGATCGGTTTCATGCGTCGTGCTGTAAGCTTTTGTTTTCGCGCATGTCGTTATCCCAAAACCGATGCGCACTTTTGGGCGGCATGCTTCAGGCCGTCCTGGCTACCTTCAGGCCGAGTTCGGCGATCATGGCGTCGCGCATGATGAATTTCTGCGGCTTGCCAGTGACTGTCATCGGCAGGCTATCCTTGAAGCGGATATAAAGCGGTATCTTGTAGTGAGCGATCTGGCCCTTGCAGTAGGCCTTGATCTCTTCTTCCGTGGCGCTCTGGCCGGGCACCAGTACGATCCAGGCAGCCAGCGCCTCGCCCAGTTTATCGTCGGGCACGCCGAACACCTGCACTTCCTTGACCTTCGGGTGCCGGTAGAGAAATTCCTCGACCTCGCGCGGATAGACATTCTCGCCGCCACGGATGACCATGTCCTTTACCCGTCCGACGATGTTGCAATAGCCTTCGGCATCGAGCGTGGCGAGGTCGCCGGTGTGCATCCAGCCCTCCTCGTCGATCGCCTCGCGGGTCTTTTCCTCGTCCTGCCAGTAACCCTTCATCACCGAATAGCCGCGCGTGCACAATTCTCCCGGTTCATCGACGACAGCCGTCGTGCCGTCGGCCTCAATGATCTTGACCTCGACATGAGGCTGGACGCGGCCGACGGTCGAAACGCGCTTTTCGAGCGGATCGTCGACATTGCTCTGGAAAGAAACCGGGCTGGTTTCGGTCATGCCGTAGGCGATGGTCACTTCCGACATATGCATGAGCGACACGACCTTCTTCATCACCTCGATCGGGCAGGGCGAGCCGGCCATGATGCCGGTACGCAGGCTGGTAAGATCGAACGAGGCAAAATCGGGATGGTCGAGCATGGCCACGAACATGGTCGGCACGCCGTAAAGGCCGGTGCAGCGCTCGTCGGCAACGGCCCGGAGCACCGCGCCCGGATCGAACCCCTCGCCCGGAAACACCATGGTCGCCCCCTTGGTCACGCAGCCTACCGCGCCCATCGACATGCCGAAGCAGTGATAGAAAGGCACCGGGATACACAGCCGGTCGTCGGCGGTAAGCTTTATCGCGGAGGTGACGAAATTGCCGTTGTTGACGATGTTGTCGTGGGTAAGGGTCGCCCCCTTCGGCGCGCCGGTGGTACCTGAGGTGAACTGGATGTTGATGGCGTCGCCGGGCTCCAGTTCTTCCGTTATCGCGTCCAGCCTTTCGTACTCGTCGAGGCCGGCCATGGCCAGCACGTCGCCGAAATTGGCCATGCCGGCCGTGTTTTCCTCGCCCATGCGGATGACGATCCGCAGCGTCGGCAAGGCGGCTGCCTCCAGTTTGCCCGGCTCGGCGCTTTCGAGCTCCGGCGCCAGCGTCCGCAGCATACCTATATAGTCGGACGACTTGAAGGACGCGGCCGTGACCAGCGCCCTGCAGCCGACCTTGTTCAGCGCGTATTTAAGCTCGGTAAGCCGATAGGCGGGGTTGATGTTGACGAGGATCAGCCCGATCCGGGCGGTGGCGAATTGCGTGACCAGCCATTCCCAGCGGTTGGGCGACCAGATGCCGATGCGCTCGCCCTTTTCCAGCCCGAGCGAAAGCAGGCCGGCGGCAAACGCGTCGACCGTCTCCGACAGTTCATTCCACGAAAAGCGCTTGTCCTGACCAAGAAATACTGCGGCGTCACGCTCTCCATGAGCGCTTACCGTTTCGGCAAACAATGCCGGTATTGTCTTGTGCAGCAACGGCACGGATCGCGCGCCGGAGACATGCGCGACGCCATTCAGCGGAGCAACGAAGGAACGGCTTTCGTCCGTCGCCCGGCCGCGCTGGTACGTTGCGTTCTTCAGGGCATCGAGGTTGATCGCCATGGCCGTTCCTCCGCAGTTGGCCAAGCCTAGCAGCCTGCGGCCGGCGTGAAAACCGAGACGAAAGGCGTCGGCGGCGCATCAGCGGTATTCGCGGCCCTTCAAAGGCCGAGTTCGGCCCGCAATTCGGCGATGCTATTCAGATTGATCGCGCCCTCAGGACCTGCCATCGGCTTTTCCGGCCAGAAGATCGTCTTCATGCCGGCAGCCAGCGCCGCCGTCGCCCCGGTCCAGCTATCGTCGACAGCTACCGCTTCTTTCGGATCGATACCAGCCAGCCAGGCTGCGCGCAGGAAAGGCTCCGGATGCGGCTTGCCCTCGCGCACGTCGTTGCGGCTGACCGTCTTCATGCCCGGATAGGCAAGGCCGACGGCGCGCAGGTTGGCATCGACGACCATGCGGTCGGAATTGGAAACCACCGCCTGCGCCACGCCGCGCGCGCGCAATTCGTTGAAAATCTCGATGGCGCCGGGGCGAGGCTTCAACCCCTCGACCAGAGGCCAATAGTGGTCGTATTTGCGCACGATCCATTCCTCGAAGGGCAGCGCCAGCCCGTGCTCGTCGCGCAGCATCTCGTAGACCGGCCAGGCGGAAATGCCCAGCACCCGCTCGTGCAGGTCCAATGGCGGTGTTACGCCAGCGCTGCGCAATGCCGCGATCAGCGCTGCCTCGTGCAGGGGTTCGCTGTCGGTCAGCGTCCCGTCCATATCCCAGAAAACGGCTTTCGGAGTCATTGGCTGTTCCTGTCCGTCGCTTCGCTCAAAGCCGGGCTTGCGTTTCCGGCCGATGCCCTACAGGTTTTTGCGGCCGATACAAATCCTTTCTCGCACTTGCCCGGCCATTCGTCGTAAGCTGCATTCGAATACTGAATAATTGACACATTTATCGAGCAATTGCTCTTAAAAAGATTTCCTGCGATGATGCCGGCTGGAGGAATGACACCATGAACGCCCGGCCGGAAACGAGCAGCAGGCTTGACGATGCGGCGCGCGCCGGTTGGCTCTATTATGTCGCCGGCCACACCCAGGATCAGATCGCCACCGCACTCGGCATATCACGCCAGACGGCACAGCGTCTGGTTTCGCTGGCGATGTCGGAAGGGCTGATCAAGGTCCGCGTCGATCATCCGATCGCCAATTGCCTCGACCTTGCGGCGCGTCTGAAGTCGCGTTTCGCGCTCGACCTCGTGGAGGTGGCGCCCAGCGTTTCCGATTCCTCCTCCACCACCATCGGCATCGCGGAAGTGGCTGCCGTGCAGATCGAGAAATGGCTGCGCGCGCCCGAACCGATCGTCATGGGGATCGGCACCGGGCGCACGCTGAAAGCGGCGATCAGCCAGTTGCCGCCGATGGAATGCCCCCAGCACAAGATCGTGTCGCTGACCGGCAACATCGCGCCCGACGGCTCGGCCGCTTTCTACAACGTCATCTTCACCATGGCGGACCGGATCAAGGCGCGCTCGTTCCCGACGCCGCTGCCGGTCATCGCCTCGTCGCCGCAAGAACGGGAAATGCTGCTCAACCAGCCGATGATCCGGCAGACGCTGGCGCTTGCCGCCAAGGCCGACGTTACCTTCGTCGGGATCGGTGACCTCGGTCCGAAGGCACCGCTTTACGAGGACGGCTTCATTACCGAGAGCGAGCTGAAGGCGTTGCAGAAGGCGGGAGGCGTGGCCGAGATCGTTGGCTGGGTGTTCGACCGCGACGGCCGGATGATCGATGGTGTGACCAACGACCGCGTCTCCTCTGCACCCCTGCCGTCGCGCGAAAAATCGCTGGTCGTCGCGCTCGCCATGGGCGAACTGAAGCTACCGGGCATCCTGGCGGCGGTAAACCGACGCCTCGTCAACGGCCTGATCACGGATGAACGCACCGCATCGGCGCTGTTAATGGCGTGACGCCGCGCTTCGGCTCCGGCCGCATGAAGCGGCTTGCCAGTGCCTCGTCGCCGTCAAACAGGCCGATGTCTCGCTGGATGTAAGGCGACAGTTCGCGCAGGTCCGTGCGGGCACCGCGTCGGCCGCCCGCCGAAAGCCCGGGAAACTGGGAAGGGGGAGAAAACAGCCGGTCGAGGAGCGAGGTCATGTCGTTTCATCCTTCGCTTGCTTAGAATTGGCCTATGCGCTGGATGGTATTTCTGCCCGTCCGGGCTTATTTTCCAATTGAACCTCGATCACCAGCCATAAGCAGGTTTTATCCGTCATGGCATTCCAGCTTCCGCCGCTCGCCGCTGTCCGTGTGTTCGAGGCAGCCGCGCGCCACCTTTCCTTTACCCGCGCCGCCGAGGAACTCGGCATGACGCAGGCGGCGGTGAGCTACCAGATCAAGGTACTGGAGGAGCGGGTCGGCACGCTTCTGTTCCTGCGCAAGCCGCGGCAGGTGGCGTTGACCGAACCCGGCCAGCATCTGGCCGCCGCGGCCGGGGATGCCTTCGCGCTGCTGGCGCAGGCCTATGCCGAGGCGCGCGGCGATGCCGAGGGGGTACTGTCCATCACCACGGTGCTGACCTTCGCTTCCAACTGGCTGGCGCGGCATCTCGGCTCGTTCCAGATGGCGCATCCTTCACTGGCCGTGCGCGTGGACGCCTCAGGCACGTTGCTCGACCTGACGCGCGAGAACTTCGACATCGCCATCCGCTCGGGCAAGGGCAAATGGCCGGGGCTGGTCACGCACCCCCTGGTCTGGGCCGATTTCACTCCGATGCTCAGCCCCGGCCTCGCCGCCAAGATCGGAGGCGTGAAAGAACCGGCGGATCTCCTGAAACTGCCGATCCTTGAGCCTAGCGACCCCTGGTGGCTGCAATGGTTCACGGCGGCAGGTGTTCCCACTACAGACCTGGCGACGCGGCCGGACAGCCGCATGGGTGCGCAGACCTACGAAGCCAATGCGGCGATAGCCGGCCAGGGCGTCGCCATCCTGACGCGGCCGTTCTTTCTCGCCGAACTCGCCGAGGGTCGGCTGATCCAGCCGTTCGATCTGGTTTGCAACGACGGCCACGGCTACTGGCTCGCCTATCCCGAAACAAGTCGCAACGCGCCGAAGGTACGCGTCTTTCGCGACTGGCTGCTGGCCGAGGTGAAGGCCTCGCTCGGAGAGCCGCGCAGCGGTTAGTCTGCCTCCTGCCCGATTCATGAAAATCCTCCCTTTGCGGCGCTGGCCGGTTCGGCCGCGCGCCCTGTTGCGCCGCAGCAACGAATCCCGCTTGACATAATTCACGCCGAGTGAATAATTGCTCACTACTAAGGCAATTGCTCATCTTGGTCTTTTGGGAGGAATTTGATGAAACTGCGCACGCTCATCCTCGGCCTGTGCTCGGCAAGTGCATTCGCCTTCGCCGCGCACGCCGAATCCATCACCATCGCCACCGTCAACAATGGCGACATGATCCGCATGCAGAAGCTGACGGACGACTTCACCTCGAAGAACCCCGACATCCAGTTGAACTGGGTGACGCTCGAGGAAAACGTGCTGCGTGAGCGCGTCACCACCGATATCGCCACCAAGGGCGGCCAGTACGACGTCGTCACCATCGGCAATTACGAAGTGCCGATCTGGGCCAAGCAGGGCTGGCTCCTCGCGCTCGACAATCTCGGCGCCGATTACGACGTGGACGACCTGCTGCCGGCGATCCGCGGCGGCCTGTCGGTCGACGGCAAACTCTACGCCGCCCCGTTCTACGGCGAATCGGCCATGATCATGTATCGCACCGACCTGTTCGAGAAGGCCGGGCTGAAGATGCCGGAGAAACCCACCTGGGAGTTCATCGGCGACGCGGCGCGCAAGATCACCGACCGTGCCGCCGGCATCAACGGTATCTGCCTGCGCGGCAAGGCCGGCTGGGGCGAGAACATGGCCTTCCTGACCGCCATGGATAATTCCTTCGGCGGAAGCTGGTTCGACGAGAAGTGGCAGCCGCAGTTTGACCAGCCGGAATGGAAGAACACGCTCGATTTCTACGTCAAGCTGATGAAGGATGCCGGCCCGGAGGGTGCTTCCTCCAACGGCTTTAACGAGAACCTGACGCTGTTCCAGCAAGGCAAATGCGGCATGTGGATCGACGCCACGGTGGCGGCTTCCTTCGTGTCGGATCCGAAGAATTCCACCGTCGCCGACAAGGTCGGCTTCGCGATCTTCCCGAACAAGGAAGGGGTCGACAATCACGGCAACTGGCTGTGGTCGTGGAACCTGGCGATCCCGGCCTCGACGAAAAAGGCCGAAGCTGCGGAAAAGTTCGTGTCGTGGGCAACCAGCAAGGGTTACACCGAACTCGTCGCTTCCAAGGAAGGCTGGGCCTCAGCCCCTCCCGGAACCCGCACCTCGCTTTACAAGAACCCCGAGTACCAGAAGGCCGCTCCCTTCGCCGGACCGACGCTTGCCGCGATGGATGCCGCCGACATCACCAAGCCGAGCGTAAAGCCGGTGCCGTATACGGGCGGCCAGTTCGTCGCCATTCCTGAGTTCCAGGGCCTCGGCACCACGGTCGGCCAGTTGTTCTCGGCGGCCCTTGCCGGCCAGTCGAGCGTCGACGATGCGCTTGCCGCGGCACAGACGGCGGCGGTGCGCGAAATGACCCGCGCGAAGTACATCAAATAAGGCAACCTCCCGGTGCCTTGGCCGTCCGGGTCCCAGTCCGGGCGGCCACCTCCAAATCGATGAAAATTCAGTCCGTTCGATGCAAGGGTGACCACCATGGCTACTCGACAGACCGGCACGCTCGCGCGCTTCATGATGGCGCCCTCGGTGATCCTTCTCCTGATCTGGATGGTCGTGCCGCTGGCGATGACGCTGTGGTTCTCGTTCCAGAACTATAATCTGCTCGACCCGACCCAGACCGGCTTCGCCGGACTGTTCAACTACCGCTTCTTCTACAGCGATCCGGCTTTCTTCCAGTCGATCTGGAACACGCTGGTCATCGTGGTCGGCGTTTTGCTGATCACCGTCATCGGCGGCATAGCGCTGGCGCTTCTGATCGACCAGCCGATCTTCGGCCAGGGCATCGTGCGCATCCTGGTGATCTCACCCTTCTTCGTCATGCCGCCGGTGGCGGCGCTGGTGTGGAAGAACATGATCATGCATCCGCAATACGGCGTCTTTGCCGATATCGCGACGTTCTTCGGCCTCACCCCCATCGACTGGTTCGGGCAGCACCCGCTGCTGTCGATCGTCATCATCGTCGCCTGGCAATGGTTGCCGTTTGCCACGCTGATCTTGTTGACTTCGCTGCAATCGCTCGACGGCGAGCAGAAGGAAGCAGCAGAAATGGACGGCGCCGGCTTCGTCAGCCGTTTCATCTACCTGACGGTGCCGCACATGGCGCGCGCCATCACCGTCGTCATCCTGATCCAGACCATCTTCCTGCTTTCGATCTACGCGGAAATCCTGGTCACCACCAATGGCGGCCCCGGCTACGCTTCCACCAACCTGCCGTTCCTGATCTACCGCACCGCGCTCCTCGGCTACGACGTCGGCGGCGCTTCCGCCGGCGGCATCATCGCGGTGGTGCTCGCCAATATCGTCGCGCTGTTTTTGATGCGCGCCGTCGGCAAGAACCTGGATAAATAGGAGAGACCCCGATGGCGCGTGCAGTCTCTACCCGAACCAAGATCGGCTGGACCATCGCCGCCTGGGTCGTCGCCCTGCTGATCTTCTTCCCGATCCTTTACACGATCATCACCTCGTTCAAATCGGAGACGGAAGCGATCGCCGGCTTCAGTCTGATCCCTTCAGGAACGCTGGAGAGCTATGCCGAGGTGCAATCGCAGTACAATTACTTCAAGCCGTTCATGAATTCGGTGATCATCTCGGTCGGCTCGACCCTGATCGCGCTGGCGGTGGCCATACCGGCCGCGTGGGCGATGGCCTTCTCGCCGACGAAATACACCAAGGAAGTGCTGATGTGGATGCTGTCCACCAAGATGATGCCGGCAGTGGCGGTGCTGGTGCCGATGTACCTCATCTTCCGCGACTGGGGCCTGCTCGACAGCCGCATCGGCCTCACCATCATGCTGATGCTGATCAACCTGCCGATCGTGGTGTGGATGCTCTACACCTATTTTCGCGAGATACCGGGCGAGATCCTGGAGGCCGCGCGCATGGACGGCGCCTCGTTGTGGGGCGAGATCGCCTACGTGCTGACGCCGATGGCGGTGCCCGGCATCGCCTCGACCCTGCTCCTCAACATCATCCTGGCCTGGAACGAATCCTTCTGGACGATCAGGCTGACCACCACGGAGGCAGCGCCGCTCACCGCCTTCATCACCTCCTTTTCTAGCCCGCAAGGCCTGTTCTGGGCCAAGCTTTCGGCAGCCTCGACGCTGGCGATCGCACCGATCCTGATCATGGGCTGGTTCAGCCAGAAGCAGCTGGTTCGCGGCCTGACCTTTGGCGCGGTGAAATAGTCGAACGACGCAATCGGGGTAGGAATCATGGGAAACATCACGCTCAAGAACGTGTCGAAGTCGTTCGGATCGACCGTCATCATCCCGGGCATCGATCTGGTCATCGAGAACGGCGAGTTCGTCGTTTTCGTCGGCCCGTCCGGCTGCGGGAAGTCGACGCTGCTGAGGCTGATCGCGGGGCTCGAGGACACCAGCGGCGGCACCATCAACATCGACGGGCGCGACGTCACCGGCGAGGCTCCCGCCAAGCGCAAGCTTGCCATGGTGTTCCAGTCCTACGCGCTTTACCCGCATATGAGCGTCGCCAAGAACATCGCCTTTCCACTGAAGATGGCCGGCGAGGACAAGGCCACCATCGACAAGAAGGTGGCGGACGCGGCGCGTGTCCTGAACCTCACCAACTATCTGGAACGGCGGCCGGGCCAGCTTTCCGGCGGCCAACGCCAGCGCGTCGCCATCGGCCGCGCCATCGTACGCCAGCCCTCGGCCTTCCTTTTCGACGAGCCGCTCTCCAACCTTGATGCGGCGTTGCGCGGCACCATGCGGCTGGAGATTTCCGAACTGCACCAGCAATTGAAGACGACCATGGTCTATGTCACGCACGACCAGGTCGAGGCGATGACCATGGCCAACAAGATCGTGGTGCTCAACGCCGGCAATATCGAGCAGGTCGGTTCGCCGATGGAACTCTACAAGAAGCCCGCCAATCTGTTCGTCGCCGGCTTCATCGGTTCGCCCAAGATGAACCTGCTCGAAGGGGCACCGGCGGCCAAGCATGGCGCCAAGACCATCGGCATCCGTCCCGAGCATTTGAAAATCTCCACCACCGCCGGCGAGTGGAAAGCCAAGGTCGGCGTCGCCGAGCACCTCGGCTCCGACACATTCCTGCATGTGCAGGCGGACGGCATCGGCCAGCTTACGGTGCGCGCCGACGGCGAGATGGATATCCACCATGGCGATACCGTCTACCTCACGGCGGATCAAACCAAGCTGCACCGCTTTGGTGCCGATGGAAAGGCGATCCAATAATGCGGCTTGAAGGCAAATCGGCGCTGATTACCGGATCGGCGCGCGGCATCGGACGGGCTTTTGCCGAAGCCTATGTTCGCGAAGGCGCCATTGTTGCCATCGCCGACATCAACCTGGAGGCAGCGCAAAAGACCGCTGCCGAAATCGGCGACAAGGCCTATGCGGTAAAGCTCGACGTGACCGACCTCGCCTCCATCGAGGCGGCGGTGAAGACGGTCGAGGAAAAGACCGGCGGCCTCGATATCCTCATCAACAACGCCGCACTTTTCGACGCCGCCCCGATCGTCGAAATTGGCAAGTCCAGCTACGACAGGCTGTTTTCGGTCAACGTCGCCGGTACGCTGTTCACGATGCAGGCAGCCGCCCGTTCGATGATCGCGCGAAACAAGGGCGGCAAGATCATCAATATGGCAAGCCAGGCTGGCCGCAGGGGAGAACCGCTGGTTGCCGTCTACTGCGCGACCAAGGCCGCCGTCATTTCGCTGACCCAATCGGCGGGGCTCGACCTGATAAAGCACCGCATCAACGTCAACGCCATAGCGCCCGGCGTGGTCGATGGCGAGCATTGGGACGGCGTCGACGCGCTGTTCGCCAAATACGAGAACCGCCCGCTCGGCGAGAAGAAGAGGCTGGTCGGCGAAGGCGTTCCCTATGGCCGCATGGGTCGCGCCGAAGACCTGACCGGCATGGCCGTTTTCCTCGCCAGCGCCGAGGCCGAGTACATCGTCGCCCAGACCTACAATGTCGACGGCGGCCAGTGGATGAGCTGAATTTCCTCCCCCTTGCGGGAGAAGGACCTTGGCGCCCAAACGAGAAGGCGTTGCCGACATGACGATAAAACTCTCTTCTTCCAATTTGACAAAGCTTCCCGACAAGGTCGCCCGGCCCAAATACGACCGCTCGGCGCTGAGGGCCGGCATCGTGCATTTCGGCGTCGGCAATTTCCATCGCGCCCATCAGGCGGTCTATCTGGACGACCTGTTCGGCCTCGGCCTCGGTCATGACTGGGCGCTGGTCGGTGCCGGCGTTTTCGACGGCGAAAAAGCGGGACGTGAAAAGCTGAGGGAGCAGGATTGGCTGACCACGGTGGTCGAGCAGGACGAAGGCCATATGAGCGCCCGCGTCACCGGCTCGATGATCGACTTCGTCACGCCAGGCGATGCGGCGGCGATCGTCGAACGGCTGGCCGATCCGGCCATAAAAATCGTTTCGCTGACTATCACCGAGGGCGGCTATTTCATCGATCCCGCTTCCGGCGTGTTCAATCCGACCCATCCGGATATCGTCAGCGACGCACAAAACCCCGCCGCCCCGAAAACGGTGTTCGGCATCATCCTTGCCGGGCTGACGCGCCGGCGTGGCGACGGCATCGTGCCGTTCACGGTCATGTCATGTGACAACATCCCCCATAACGGCCGCGTCACTTCCGATGGCGTCGTCGGACTGGCGCGGCTGATCGACGAGGATCTGGCAGATTGGGTGAGCGAGCATGTCGCCTTCCCCAACTCCATGGTCGACCGCATCACGCCGGCCACGTCCGAGCGCGAGCGGGCTATTCTCGCCAAGGAATTCGGCGTCGACGACAACTGGCCGGTATTTTGCGAGCCGTTCCGGCAATGGGTGCTGGAGGGCCATTTCACCGACGGGCGGCCGCCGCTGGAAAAAGTCGGCGTGCAGTTCGTGCCGGACGTTTCGCCCTACGAATTGATGAAAATCCGCATCCTCAATGGCGGCCATGCCGCGATCGCCTACCCGGCCGGCCTGATGGATATCCATTTCGTGCATGAGGCGATGCAGGAGCCGCTGGTGCGCGGCTTCCTGAACAAGATCGAACACGACGAGATCATTCCGATGGTGCCGCCAGTGCCCGACACCAGCCTCGAAGACTATTACCAGCTTATCGACAAGCGCTTTTCCAATCCGAAGATCGGCGACACGGTTCGACGCCTGTGCCTCGACGGCTCCAACCGGCAGCCGAAATTCATCATCCCGACCATCGCCGACCGGCTGAAGGCGGGCAAGGGTATCGCCGGGCTGGCGCTCGAATCGGCATTGTGGTGCCGCTACTGTTTCGGCACCACCGACTCCGGCGCGATCATCGAGCCTAACGACCCAAGCTGGGACCGGCTGCAAACGACGGCCAAAGCGGCAAAGAATGCACCAGCCGCGTGGCTTGCCATGGACGATATCTATGGCGACGTCGGTCGCTCGCCGGTCTTCGCGGAAGCCTTCGCCCATGCGCTCAATGCGCTGTGGGCGGATGGCGCGCGCTCTACCTTGACCCGCTATCTCGCCGGCACGCTCTGATTTCGCTGCCCTGCCCGGTCGGCTTGCGCCGCCCGAAGCGCCCTTTATAGTCTCGCTCGCCGCCGCGCTGCGGCGTTGAAGCGAGAGAACAACAAGCCTTGGAAACCGGGTTCGTCTGCGCGGTCGATGTCGGAACGGGAAGCGCGCGCGCCGGGATTCTCGACGCACGGGGAACCTTGCTGGGGCGCGCCGAGCATCCGATTGCCATGAACCGTCCGGCCGCCGAATTTGCTGAGCAGGATTCTGAAGATATCTGGTCGGCCGTCTGCCTGGCGGTCCGCGCGGCTCGCGAAAAGGCGGGTGTCGAGGCGCAGGCCATCGTCGGCATAGCCTTCGACGCCACTTGTTCGCTGGTGGTGCGCGGACATGAAGGCGAGCAGCTTAGCGTCTCGCCCGGCGGCGAAAGGCGCTGGGACACGATCGCATGGCTCGATCATCGCGCCATCGCCGAGGCAGACGAGTGCACGGCAAGCGGCCACGCCGTGCTCGCCTATGCCGGCGGCGTCATGTCGCCGGAGATGGAAGCGCCGAAGCTGATGTGGCTGAAGCGCAACCTGCCCGGTACATGGAAGCGGGCCGGCTTCCTGTTCGACCTCACCGATTTCCTGGCATGGAAATCGACCGGATCGCTGGCGCGCTCGCAATGCACGCTGACAGCCAAATGGACCTATCTGGCGCACGAAAAGCCAGGCTGGCAGCGGGATTTCTTCGCCGCGGTCGGGTTGGAGGATTTGTTCGAACGCGGATCACTGCCTGAAAATGCCAGTCCGGTCGGGGCCGATCTCGGGCCGCTCCTGCCGGAAGCCGCTTCGGCACTGGGCCTCACCGAACGATGCCGCGTCGGTGCCGGCGTCATCGACGCCTATGCGGGCGCGCTCGGCGTGCTGGGCGGCTTTGCCGACGACCCTAAAAACATCGGCCGTCACCTGGCGCTGATCGCAGGCACATCCAGTTGCGTCATGGCGATGTCGCCTGAGCCGCAACCCTTTGCCGGAGTATGGGGGCCTTATTACGGTGTGGCGCTGCCCGGCCTGTGGCTGTCGGAAGGCGGCCAATCGGCTACCGGCGCGCTGCTCGACCACGTCATCCGCTGGCATGGCGCTGGCGGCGAGCCGGATGCCGCAACCCACGCCAGGATCGCGGCGCGCATTGCCGAACTGCGCGCCGTGGAAGGTATCGACCTCGCCGGCCGGCTGCATGTCCTGCCCGATTTCCACGGTAACCGCTCGCCGCTTGCCGACCCGCACGCGCTCGGTGTCATCAGCGGCCTGGCGCTCGACGCCTCCTTCGACAGCCTTTGCCGGCTCTATTGGCGCACGGCGATTGCCATTGCGCTAGGCGTGCGCCACGTGCTGGAGACGCTGAACGAAAACGGCTATCTGATCGACACGCTTCACATCACCGGCGGGCATACCCGAAATCCGCTGCTGATGGAGCTTTACGCCGATGCCACCGGCTGCACCGTGATGGAGCCGATGGCGGACGAAGCGGTGCTGATCGGCACCGGCATGGTGGCTGCCACCGCCGCCGGCCTTTATCCCGACCTCAACACCGCCGGCGTGGCCATGCGACAGGCAGGCAGGACCCGGCGGCCCAATCCGGCCGCAGCGAAACGGTTCGACCGGGATTATCGCATATTCCTGGAGATGCACCGGCAGCGAAAGGTGCTGGACGCACTCGCGTAGGCCCTTTCCGCGCTGGCTCAATCACTGGCTCGCCGCCATGCCTTGCCAAAATGTCGCGGCTCAGCCAAAAGCATCGGACTGACGCGGCAAAGATTCTCGACCTTTGCCGTTCGAGTGCGGCTTCCGGCTTTTTCGCCGACGCGCCGTGACAGAAAGAGTAACAGCAATGTATTCGATCGGAGCCGACGCGCCAGCGCCGACAAATCTCTGGCGTTCCGAAATCAAGGCGACCCTGGCGCTTTCCTGGCCGATGGTGCTGACCAACCTCGCCCAGACCGCGATGACCGTCACCGACGTGATGTTTCTCGGACGCGTCAACGCCGACACGCTGGCCGCTGGAGCCCTGGGCAGCAACCTCTATTTCGCGCCGATGATCTTCGGACTCGGCCTGACGCTTGCCACCATGCCGATGATGGCCCGCACGATAGGGCGCAACCGCCATTCCGTGCGCGATCTGCGGCGCACGGTACGCCAGGGCTTGTGGGCGTCGGTATTCATCGCCATTCCCATCTGGCTATTACTCTGGCACGGCGAGGAAATCCTGCTTTTGCTCGGACAGGAGCCGCAGCTTGCGGCAGAGGCCGGCGCCTATTTGCATGCACTGCAATGGGGGCTGCTGCCGTTCTATTTCTATGTCGTGCTGCGCTCCTTCATCACCACGCTGGAGCGGCCCGGCTGGGCGACGGTCGTCGCCTTCGTCGCCGTCGGCTTCAATCTCGCCGCCAACTGGGCGCTGGTCTTCGGCCATCTCGGCTTCCCACGCCTGGGCATCGTCGGGTCGGGCATCGCTACCAGCCTTTCCAGCCTGCTGATGTTCGTCGGCATGGCGCTGGTGGTGCTGCTGGACCGCCAGTTCCGGCGCTACCGCCTGTTCGGCCGGTTCTGGCGTTCGGATTGGCCGCGCTTCCGGCAGTTGATGCGGCTCGGCCTGCCGATTGCCGCGATGATGGCGTTCGAGACGACGCTGTTCAACCTCGCCGCCTTCCTGATGGGCGTCATCGGGGCCACGTCGCTGGCCGCCTACGCGATCGTCATCCAGCTTTGTTCCATCAGCTTCATGGTGCCGCTCGGCGTCAACCAGGCCGCGACGGTGCGGGTAGGCATAGCCTACGGCGCCGGCGACGCGAACGGAGTGAGCCGCGCCGGCTGGGCCGCTTATGGCGTCGGCGTCGGCTTCATGGCGCTGTCGGCGCTGATCATGATTTCGATACCGCACCTACTCATCGGCATGTTCATCGATACCGACAGCGCCGCCAACGCCGAGGTCGTCGCGATCGCGGCAAGCTTCCTGGTCTTCGCCGCTCTGTTCCAGATCGTCGACGGCGCCCAGGCGGTGGGTGCCGGCATGCTGCGGGGCCTGCACGACACCGGCGTGCCGATGGTCATCGCCGCGATTGGCTATTGGGGCGTCGGCATGCCGCTCGGCGCGGTGCTGGCCTTCCATTTCGGCATGCAGGGCATCGGCATCTGGATCGGCCTGTCGGCCGGCCTCGCCGTGGTTGCGGTGCTTTTGCTTTGGCGGTGGCTGCGGCGTGACAGGCTGGTGCCGCTCCACCCAACAATGGCGCACTGAGGGCGGCAGGCGGCCACCACGGCCGCTGACCGTTGCCTGGTTTTTTTGTCGGGCCAGCCGTCAAAGCGGGAAGCGTTTTGGCAAATTCGATGCTAAGAGGCTTGCCGCAGACCGTCCCCAGGGGCTACGGCCCCGCAGCGAAGGCAACAACGGCTATGGCTAAAACCGACATTGCGCGACGCGTCTACAACCACACTTGGAAGCTCGATCCGATCGTGCGCAGCCTGCTTGACACGGATTTCTACAAGCTTTTGATGCTGCAGATGATCTGGGGCATGTATCCCCGGGTCGACGCCACCTTCTCGCTGATCAACCGCACGACCTCGGTGCGCCTCGCCGATGAGATCGACGAAGGGGAACTGCGCGAGCAACTCGACCATGCCCGCACGCTGCGCTTTACGAAAAAAGAGATGATCTGGCTCGGCGGTAACAATTTCTATGGCCGCAAGCAGATTTTCGAACCTGAATTCCTGGCCTGGCTGGAAGATTTCCGGCTGCCCGAATACCAGCTTTCAAGACGGAACGGCCAGTACGAACTGACGTTTTCCGGGCCGTGGATGTACACGACGCTGTGGGAAATTCCGGCACTGGCCATCATCAACGAATTGCGCTCGCGCGCCGCGATGAAGATCTACGGCCCTTTCGCGCTCGACGTCCTCTATGCCCGCGCCAAAGCCAAGATGTGGGCCAAAACCGATATGCTGAAGAAGCTGCCCGACATCAACATTTCCGATTTCGGTACGCGACGCAGGCATTCCTTCCTGTGGCAGCGCTGGTGCGTCGAAGCGCTGAAGGAAGGTATCGGCTCGGCTTTCACCGGCACGTCCAACGTGCTGCTCGCCATGGACAACGACCTCGAGGCGCTCGGCACCAACGCGCATGAATTGCCGATGGTGCTGGCGGCCCTTGCCGATTCCGAAGCCGAGTTGAAAAGAGCGCCCTACAAGGTACTGCAGGACTGGCAACGCTATTATGGCGGCAACCTGCTGATCGTCCTGCCGGACGCCTTCGGTACCGCCGCCTTCCTGCATGACGCGCCCGATTGGGTGGCCGACTGGACTGGCTTTCGCCCGGACAGCGCCCCGCCGATCGAGGCCGGCGAGAAAATCATCGCATGGTGGCGCGAAAAGGGGCGCGACCCGAAACAGAAGTTGCTTATCTTCTCCGACGGGCTCGAAGTGGAGACGATCGTCGAGACGTACCGTCACTTCCACGGCAAGGTCCGCATGGCCTTTGGCTGGGGCACCAACCTGACCAACGATTTCGAGGGCTGCGCACCGGTGCCGACGGACCGGCTGGACGCCATCTCGCTGGTCTGCAAGGTCACGGACGCCAATGGCCGCCCGGCCGTGAAGCTTTCCGACAATCCGGAAAAGGCTACCGGCGATCCTGACGAGATCAAGCGCTATCTGCGTATTTTCGGCGAGAAGGACCGTACCAGGCACCTGGTCAAGGTGTAGCCGGTATCGGCTGGCCAACGTGAAAGCGGCGAAGGAAAACCAGATACAGGCTTCGCTTGGTATCTTTTTGTTTTCGCTTCTGATCTACCCGAAAGTCGCCACCGCTTTTCCATGATTGACCCGGAAGCGTGCTTGCCATGACCGGACATTGATGGTTGTTTGCCGTTCGATTTTTGCCCCCATCAAGAAGGACTTTCGATGCCTGATCGCAAGGGAATTTTCGACGCCGCCAAAACCGGGCTTAACCGCCGTACGGCACTGAAGGGGCTGGCGGCCGGCGCCGGCCTGATCGCGGCGCCCGGCTTCGTACGCTATTCACAAGCGCAGAGCTCCGCACCCATCAAGATCGGTTTCCAGTCACACCGAACCGGCATCGGCGCCGCCTACGGCCGCTGGTACGAGCGCACGACCGCTGCGGCGATCAAGGCGATCAACGATGCCGGCGGCATCAACGGCAGGCCGGTGGAAGTGATCATCGAGGACGACGGCACCGATGCGGGACGCGGCGCCGAGGTGGTGACCAAGTTTGCAAAGCAGCACAAGACCGACATCGTCTACGGCACGTTGTTTTCCAACGTCGTCGTCGGCTCGGCACCGACGGCGGGCGAACTCAAGATGCCCTATTACGTGGTGAGCGAAGGCTATCATGTCGCCTCGGGCAAGATGAACCGCTGGTGTCTGCAACCCGGCATCACCGACGTCCGCCAGCAAGTGTCTTCGATGGCGCCGTGGATCACCGCCAACGCCGGCAAGAAGATCACCATGATCTACCCCGATTACGCTTTCGGCTACGACCATCGCGACTACCTGCCGCCGGCACTCGAAAAGGCCGGCGCCCAGGTGCTGGCCCAGATCGCTATCCCGCCGACGGAATCGTCCTTCACCAAGTATTTTCCGCAGATCCCGAGCGATACCGACGTCATCTATCACGTCATGGTCGGGCCGGCGGTCCTCACCTTCGTCAAGGAACTGGGCGAATTCTACGGCTCCAGCGGCCCGAAGCTGTTCGGCTTCATCGATTCGCTCGAGGCAGTCGATATTGACAGTCCGGGCCTTGAGTATCTCGAAGGCAGCCATTTCTGGGAAGGCTCGCCACGCTACGCGCAGCCCGACGACACGGACGCGCAAAAGGCCTATCGCGCCGCCGTCGGCATCGACGACAATGGCGCGGCGATCGAAAACCCGAAGGATATCTCCACCGCGGGCCATATGTTCGGCTGCTGGGAAACGCTCTACGTGATCAAGAAGGCGATGGAGGATTGCGGCTATAAAGGCCCGGAAGACCGCGCCAAGCTGGTCGAGGCGACGGAAGCGTTGACCACGCTCGCCGAAGGGCCGGAGCACCCGCAGGGGCCGAAGATCTTCAACGGCAAGCTCCATCAGGTGTTCGGCGTCCAATACATCTCGAAGCTGGAGGGCGGCAGGCTGAACGTAATCCACCGGACTACGATCGAGGACGGCCTCTACGAATCCGACGTCGACTACACCAAGATGCCCCTGTAGGCCGCTAGTTTGCCTGGCTTGGTAGTAAAAGCGGAGTTGCGCTCATGAGTGCTGCCGGCATTTTACCCTCCTTTTTGTGGGGAGGGTAAAGGCGGTTATGGCGTTCGGGCCGCATCTCCTGTTGGCCGTCCTTGAGGGACTGGTCTCCGCAGCGGTGCTGTCGCTGACTGCACTTGGCCTGTCGCTGGTGTTCGGCGTGATGCGCGTCGTCAACATCGCCCATGGCGAGTTGTTCATGCTGGGCGCGGTGCTGGCCTGGGCGATCTCGAACGCCGTGGGTGGTTCGCCCGCACTCGGTTTCCTCGCGGCTTTGGTATTGGCGCCGCTGATCGTCGGTGCCGTAGCGCTCGTTGCGGAGCGTCTGGTGCTGCGCCGCCTCCACTACGAGCCGCAGGCCACCATCGTCGCGACCATCGGCCTGCTCTACATCATCCAGCAGATGGCGCTGACCTTCTACGGCCCGGAAGCCCGGCCGGTGCCGCCGCCCTTCAATATCCGCATCGCGCTGCCGTGGTTCGGCTATTCCGGCTACAAGCTGTCGATTGTTGCCGCTTCGGCGCTGGTTCTCCTCGCAACCTGGCTGGTGCTTACCCGGACCCGGATCGGCCTCGTCATGCGCGCCACCCAGTACGACCGGGAAACGGCGCAGGCTTTCGGTATCCCCGTCGACCGGGTTTATGCCGGGGTGTTCGCACTCGGCGCGATGCTGGCAGCCATCGCCGCCGTGCTGATCGTACCAATCAGCCAGGCGCATTACCTGATGGGACAGGATCCGCTGCTTTTATCCTTCATCGTTGTCATCATCGGCGGCCTAGGCTCGCTGCGCGGCACCGTCGTCGCCGCCGTGCTGATCGGGCTTTCCGACGGCATCGTCTCGATGTTCTTTTCGCCGACGCTGGCCAAGATCATCGCCACACTGATCGTGGCCATGGTGCTGGTGTTCAAGCCGCAGGGCCTGTTTGGAACACCAACACGATGATCGGAGAGGCTTCATCCGCAAAGGTCCACGGACTGCATCTCGGTATCGTCGCCCTTTTGCTGGTGCTGAACTTCATCCTGCCGGACTACCATCAGAGTCTGCTTTCACGCATCCTGGTGCTGTCGGTGTTCGCCATGGGCTACAATCTGCTGTTCGGCTATGTCGGACTGCTCAGCCTCGGCCATGCGATGTTCTTTTCGGCCGGCCTCTATGGCGCAGGCCTCGCCGTTGCCCATCTCGGCTGGAGTGTGCCGGCAGCCTTCGCTGGCGGGCTAGTTTGCGGGGCGCTGCTCTCACTGGTCATCGGCGTCTTGGCGCTACGCACCACCGGCGTCGCCTTCATGATCGTCACCATGATGTTTTCGCAGGCTTTCTTTCTGACGATTCTTTATTTCGCCGCATGGACTGGCGGTGATCAGGGCGTGGTGGTGCCGCAGGCGGGGCGCATCCTGCACCTCGGGGCCATGTCATTCGATCTCGTCGATCCAACGGTACGCTTTATCGCCGCGCTCGCCCTGTTTTCCATCTGCCTGTTCGTCACCACCGCCGTCATTCGTTCCCGTCACGGCCGCGTGTTGGTCGCCATCCGCGAGAACGAGGAGCGGACCAGGATGCTGGGGTACGACATTTTCGCCAACAAGCTCGCGGCGGTGGTCGTCTCCGGCACCACCTGCGCGGCCGCCGGAGCCGCCTATGCGTTGCTGTTCGGCTATGTCGGCTCGAATTTCGCCTCGATCCAATATTCGATCCTGCCGTTGTTGTGGGTGCTGCTCGGGGGCGCCGCCACGATGCTCGGGCCGCTGGTCGGCACGCTGGTCATGTATTACGTGATCGACATCACCAGCTTCTACACTTCGGCTTACCTGCTGATCGTCGGCGTCTTTCTCATCCTGCTGGTGCTGTTTTCCCCGAAAGGCATCCTGGGCACCATCCGCCAGCGCTGGCTGGGATGGCTACCATGAAGCCGCTTTTGACGACGAAGGCCCTGTCGCGCGATTTCGGCGGCTTGCGTGCGGTCGACAATGTCGATTTTTCGCTGATGCCGGGCGAAATCCGCGCCATCATCGGCCCCAACGGTGCCGGCAAGACCACCTTTGTCAGCCTCGTCTGCGGCCGTATCGAGCCTTCGGCCGGCACGGTCGCGTTCGACGGCGCCGACATCACCAGACTGCCGGCGCATCGGCGCGTGCGGCTTGGCATCGCCTATACGTTCCAGGTCACCAGCATTTTCGCCGGCCTTTCTGCCTATGACAACGTCGTCTTGCCGGTGCAGCGCACGCTCGGCGACGGGCGCGGCAAGGGGGCCGTAAAGGCCGCCACGATGGACGCGCTGGATCGGGTCGGCCTAGCCCAGCGCGCCGCCACGCCGGCCGGCCAGCTTGCCTACGGGCATCAACGCCTGCTGGAAGTGGCGATGGGGCTGGCGCTCAAGCCGCGCCTTCTCATTCTCGACGAGCCGACACAGGGCCTTTCCGACGCCGAGATCGATTCTTTCATCCCGCTCGTGCGTGGGATCGCGAAGGACGCCACCGTGCTGATCATCGAGCACAATATGCAGGTGGTGATGGAACTGGCCCATCGCATCACGGTCTTTAACGCCGGCAAAATACTGGCCGAGGGAACACTCGAACAAATCCGTGGCAACGAGGCCGTGCAGGATGCCTATCTGGGAACGGCCCATGGCTGAGGCGCTGACGATTTCCGAGCTCGACTGTTTCTACGGCGAAGTGCAGGTCTTGCACGGGGTCAGCCTTTCCCTGCAAAAAGGCGAAGTGCTGTGCCTGCTCGGCCGCAACGGCGCCGGCAAGACGACGACACTAAAAGCCATCATGGGGCTGGTGCCTGCCGCCGCCGGTTCGATAAAACTCGGCGGCAGCGAACTCGCCGCCCTGCCCGCGCATGAAATACCCAAGGCCGGCGTCGCCTATGTGCCGCAAGGAAGACGGCTGTTCGCTGAAATGACGGTGGCCGAAAACCTCGAAATCGGCCTGATGACGCGAGGCAAGGGAAAACAGACCCGCGAAGCCGTGCTCGACCTGTTTCCGCTACTGCGCGAGCGGCTGAAACAGCGTTCCGGCACGCTGTCCGGCGGCGAGCAGCAAATGCTGGCGATGGCGCGGGCACTATGCATCGAACCACAGGTGCTGTTGCTGGACGAGCCGACCGAAGGGCTGATGCCGTCGATGATCGCCAAAATCCGCGAGACGGTGACGATGCTGCGCGAGCGCGGCGTTTCCACGATCCTGGTCGAGCAGCGGGTCGATGCCGTGTTGTCGCTTGCCGACCGCGTCACCTTCATCGAAAACGGCCGCAACCGCGAGACGCTCACGGCTGCGGAATTGCGCGCCGATCCTGCCTCGATCAAACGCTACGTCGGTGTTAGCTGACCTCGTTCATCAGAAGAACAAGAAGCTGGAAAGAATAAACACCGGGATCAGCACAGCGCCCGACCACAGCATGTAGCCGAAGAAGCTCGGCATGTTCACGCCCTGCCGCCGCGCGATGGCATAGACCATGAAGTTCGGCGCGTTGCCGATATAGGTATTGGCGCCCATGAAGACCGCACCTGCCGAAATCGCGGCCAGCGTCGAGGCGAACTCCGTCATCAGATGCTGCGGATCGCCGCCTGCCAGTTCGAAGAACACCAGATAGGTCGGCGCATTGTCCAGGAAGGACGACAAAAGCCCCGTCAGCCAGAAATAGGCCATGTCGTTGGGCTGACCATCCGGCCGCGTGACCAGCGCCACCAGCGGCGACAGCGCGCCGTCATGCCCGGCCTTGAGAATGGCGACCACCGGCACGATGCAGATAAAGATAGCGGCGAACAGTTTCGCCACCTCGGCGATCGGCCCCCATTCGAAGCCGTTGGCCTCGCGATATTCCTTGCGCGATACCGCGAGCGAGACGAAGGCCAGCACCAGGATGATGATATCCCGGGCAAGGTTCTGCAACTCGACCTCGACGCCCTGAATGGTGAAGGCGACGCCCGGCTTCCACGACGCCGACATCAGGATGGCGGCGATGACGCCGGCCAGCAGGGGCAAATTGGCAAGGCCGCGCAGGCGCACCTTCTTGTCGGGAGTCGGGTCCTTGATCTTGGGCGCGCCCCGTTCGCGCCGATGCAGAATGACGTCGAGCACGAAGAATACGGCCAGCACGATGCCGCCGACGAACAGCGTGTCCGGCAGGATATGGATGGTCGTCCAGAAAAAGTCGACGCCGCGCAGGAAGCCGATGAACAGAGGCGGGTCGCCGAGCGGGGTCAGCGAACCGCCGATATTGGCGACCAGGAAAATAAAGAAGACGACGACATGGGCATTGAACGGCCGGTTGTCGTTGGCGCGGATGATGGGGCGGATCATGATCATGGCGGCACCCGTCGTGCCGACGATCGAGGCCAGGACGGAGCCGATCAGCAACAGGCCGGCATTGACCAGCGGCGTGCCGTGAATGTTGCCGGCTATGAGGATGCCGCCCGAGATGGTGAACAGCGCAAACAAGAGGATGATAAACGACATATATTCGAGCAGGAGCGCATGCAGCACCGCTTCGGTGGCAGTGGGCGCGCCGAAGAAAGCCGCCATGGGGACCACGACAAGGGCTGCCCAGAAGGCGGCGATCTTGCCGTAGTGATTTTCCCATACATGATGGAACAGCAAAGGCCCGGTGGCGATGCAAAGCAGCAGGCCGGCAAACGGCAGCGCCCACCACAGCGTCATGGAAGCACCGGGCAAGCCATGGCCCTCGGCAGCCGACGCCGCGGTAGCGTAAAGGGCGGCAAGGCCGAAGACGAGGCCTGCCGCCAGTTTCGAAAGCTGCATGAAGCCCCTCATCCTATATTGTCTGCTGGCGAACGCCGCCTTGGCCGGTCTTCTCAAACCAGAGTCACGCCCGCATCGCGCATGCGCCCGACCATCGCCCCCACCGATCCGTCGAGGTCGATGCCACGGCAGGCATCGAGCCGCACGGTCACGGCAAAGCCCTGTCTCACCGCGTCCAGCGCGGAGAAGGCAACGCAGAAATCGGTGGCGAGCCCGGCAAGCGTTATCGTGGAAATGCCGCGCTCGCGCAGATAACCGGAAAGGCCGGTCGGCGTTATATGGTCGTTCTCGAAAAAAGCCGAATAGCTGTCGATTCCCGGCCGGAAACCCTTGCGGATGACCAGTTCGGCCTTGGTCCAGGCAAGACCGGAATGAAAGTCCGCGCCGAGACTTCCCTGGATGCAATGGTCCGGCCACAGCGTCTGTTCGCCATAGGGCATAGTCACGGTCTGGAACGGCTTCAGGCCGGGGTGGCTGGAAGCGAAACTGGAGTGTCCCGCCGGATGCCAGTCCTGCGTCAGTACGACATGCTCGGCGTCGCGGATCATGGCATTGACCAGCGGCACGATTTCATCGCCGCCGGCGACCGCCAGCGCGCCACCCGGGCAAAAATCGTTTTGCAGGTCAATGACGATCAGCGCTTCCGTGGCCATGAAGCCTAAATCTCCTCTATCTGGCTGGCCGCGGAACGGCCGGGGAGAAACTTGACCAGATGACGGACAAGGTCAACCGCCGATTGTCTTTTCTGGCATGGGGCGCGCCTTTGTCGCGAACTGCGGCACATACCTTTTCGGCCCAAGGCGGCTAAATTCGAGCCTCGTCCCCAGCACGCCCACGGCGATCAGATCACAGCTTTTTGGAAATTGACTGTTTCCCCTGACGGATCGCAAGGCTATTGGGAACGGAAAGCTGCGCTTAGGCGACTAAGAGGTTTGAAGATGCTGGGCTGGTTTCGGAAATTGCTGCCGCGCGAGGATCGCTTCTTCGATCTGTTCGAGAAGCATTCGCGTACCGTGGTCGGCGGCGCCGAGGCATTGCAGCATGTGCTGGCAGGCGGCCCGGACGTCGAACGCTGGTGCCAAAAGGTTGTCGATCTCGAAAACGAGGCCGACGCGATCGCCGCCGAAGTGATGCTTGCCGTTCGCCGCTCCTTCATCACGCCTTTCGATCGCAGCGATATTCAGGACCTGATCCAGTCGATGGACGACGCCATCGACATGATGAACAAGACCGTGAAAACAGTGCGGCTGTTCGAGAAGACCGAATTCGATCCGCTGATGCAGGAAATGGGCACGGCAATCGTCGAGGCCGCGCATCTTGTGGCGGAAGCGATCCCGCTGCTCGGCAAGCTCGGCGCGAACGTTCCCCGGCTGGCCGCCATCGCCGAAGAGATCACGCGCCTCGAAGACCGTTCCGACGACCTGCACGAGCAAGGGCTCAAGGATCTTTTCCACCGGCACGTAAGCGGCGACGCCATGGCCTTCATCGTCGGCCGGGAAATCTACGGCCAGTTGGAAAAAGTGGTCGACCGCTTTGAGGACGTTGCCGACGAAATCAGCGGCATCGTCGTCGAGAACGTCTGAACTTCATGGAAACAATCGCTCTACCCCTGCTGTTCAGCCTGGTCGCAATTGCGCTCGTCTTCGACTTCCTCAACGGCCTTCACGACGCGGCCAATTCGATCGCCACCATCGTTTCGACTCGCGTGCTGCGGCCACAATACGCCGTCTTCTGGGCGGCGTTCTTCAACTTCATCGCTTTCCTGTTCTTTGGCCTGCACGTCGCCGAAACACTGGGAACGGGAATCATCAGCGCCAGTATCGTCACACCCGGGGTTATTTTCGCAGCGCTGGTCGGCGCGATCGTCTGGAACGTCCTGACCTGGCTCGTCGGCATTCCCTCCAGCAGCTCTCACGCGCTGATCGGCGGGCTGGTGGGCGCGGGCGTCGCCAAGGCCGGCACAGGTGCCATCGTCTGGGCGGGTCTTCTTAAAACCGTATCCGCGATCGTCCTTTCACCGGCAGCCGGCTTCCTGCTGGCGCTGGTGCTGGTACTGGCCGTCGCCTGGATTTTCGTGCGCCAGACGCCGTTCGCGGTCGACCGGACCTTTCGCGTGCTGCAATTCATTTCCGCTTCGGCATACTCGCTCGGCCATGGCGGCAACGATGCGCAAAAGACCATGGGCATCATCGCCGTGCTGCTCTATTCGCAAGGGATGCTGGGCGACACGTTCTACGTGCCGTTGTGGGTCGTGCTGTCGTGCCAATCGGCACTGGCGCTGGGCACCCTGTTCGGCGGCTGGCGCATTGTCCACACGATGGGATCGAAGATAACCCGGCTCAATCCGATGCAGGGCTTTTGCGCGGAAACCGGCGGTGCGATCACCCTGTTTGCCGCCACTTGGCTCGGTATCCCGGTTTCGACCACGCACACCATAACCGGCGCCATCGTCGGCGTGGGGGCCGCCAGGCGCGTCTCCGCCGTGCGCTGGGGCGTGGCCAAAAGCATCGTCGTTGCCTGGGTAGTCACGCTTCCCGCCACCGCCGCGATCTCGGCGGTGGCCTATCTGGCGGTCAGCCTGGCAGGCTGAGAGCGGCATCGTGGCGCTTGGTAAGGCGGCGATTCTGCACTATCTCAGCCGCAGCCACGCACTGAGGAAGAGCCATGTCCGTCACCAATGAAACCGTCCTCGAACGCCTGAAGACGATCAGCGGACCGGATTTTTCCGGCAATATCGTCGAACTCGGCATGGTTTCCGAGATTTTCATCGCCGACGGCAAGGTCTTCTTCTCGATCACGGTTCCCGCGGACCGGGCCAAGGAGATGGAGCCGCTGCGCGCCGCCGCCGAACGCGTGGTCAAGGCGATCCCCGGCGTCGCCGGCGCCATCGTGGCACTTACCGCCGAGAAAAAGGGCGGTGGTATGGAGGAGGCGG
>JBARYG010000118.1:0-14032 GCA_049647745.1 Mesorhizobium sp. | reverse complement strand
GGAGAGAACAATGATGTCGCGGCGTGAAGGATCGCCTTTTTCGGGTCTTGCCACGATTGCTCTCAAGGAAGCGGCAGACCACATGAACTCGGCCCGCATCCATCTGGTGATGCTGCTGGTTATCCTGACGGCGATCGGCTCCGTCTATGCCGCTATCGGCCAGATCAAGGTCACGACCGGCGAAGACCAGTTCCTGTTCCTTCGCCTGTTCACCACCGCACAGCAGCCGCTGCCTTCCTTCGTTTCCTTCCTCGGTTTTCTTGTACCGCTGGTGGCGATCGCGCTTGGCTTCGACGCCATCAACGGAGAATACAGCCGCCACACACTTTCGCGCATCCTGTCGCAGCCGATCTACCGCGACGCCCTGCTCACCGGGAAATTCCTGGGCGGGCTATTGGTGATCGCCATATGCCTGCTCGCGCTATGGCTCTTGGTCACTGGGCTGGGCATCCTCCTGCTTGGCCTGCCGCCGAGCGGCGAGGAAATTGCGCGCGGCCTCGCCTTCCTGCTCTCCACCTTCATCTATGCCGGTGTCTGGCTGGCGGTGGCGATGGCCTTCTCGACGCTGGTGAAATCGCCTGCCACCTCGGCGCTGTGCGCGTTGACCGTATGGCTGGTGTTCACCGTTTTCTGGCCGATGCTGGCGCCGCTGATCGCCGGGGCGGTGGCGCCGATCGATCCGCTCGACCCGATGACGGCCGTCCATCAGATAAACGTTAGCCAGGCCATAGCCCGTGTCTCGCCGAACGTGCTTTACGGCGAGGCGACGCTGGCCATGCTCAACCCCGCGACGCGCTCACTCGGCCTTTTGTTTGCCAGCCAGATGAACGGCGCGGTCATGGGGGCGCCGCTGCCGCTGTCACAGAGCATCGCACTGGTGTGGCCACAGATCGCCGGCATGATCGCCGCTGTCGTGGTGCTGTTTACCCTGGCCTATGTCTCGTTCCAAAGGCAGGAGATCCGGGCGTAGCGTTTCGCGCGCTATGCCTGGCGACACCAATCCTCCCGAGGGTCGGACTTCGAAGTGGCGCGCCCGTGAGAACGTTTGCATGCCCCGGGCGAGAGAGCGCACAATCAGGCACGCTTGTGTGGCACGCAACCATTCCCCGGAGATGTTCCATGAGTAGTACGGAAAAAGCCGTTTCAACGTCCGATGCCCTGGTCGCGGCAACCAAGGACAAAAGCGTTCATCACATCGTGGTTCACGGCAATTTGACGGGCGCGCCGTCTATCAATCTTATGCCCGGACAGTCCCTGCGCGGCGATGGCGATGCCGCTGCCATCACCTTTGACAAGGGGCACGACGGAGTTCGGCTGTCGTCCGACAATCGCGTCCACAACATCCGCCTCAATGCCTCCGTCGAAAAACGCGCGATCTTCAACGACACTTCCATGGAAACACTCGGGCGTATCGAGTTGCGTGGCGTCACAACCACCGGTCGCGTGCAGATTCTAGCGCGGGATAAGGTGCGCGCAGGCCATGTCGACGTGAACGGCCTCGATATCGTTTCGGCGGATGCCCGCGCAGAGAAAGATCGGCCGCAAGGTTACGGCGTCTATGTGCTACAAGGCGCGTTCACGCTGTGGAACATGCAGCAGGATACCGACGTGACCATCAGCGCCGACCTCGTTGGCCTTTCGGCCGGTCGCGACGGCGCGCCGGTTCGCGGCAGCGGCATCTTCGTCAGTGGTGGCGGCGACAAGGCCGGCAAACTCGCGGTGCGCAGGCTCGAAACCGACGCCGTCTACAGCGACGGCGGCATTGCGCCCGGCACGCCGGACCAGATTACCGGAGGCGTCTTCACCGTCTATGGCGCTCATGTCGATGTTGTGCGCAACCGCGGCCCGGTGACGACCTACGGCGTCAACGACATGGTGCTCGACAATTGGGGCGTGGTCGACCGCTGGACGGCCGAACAGAAGATCACCTCGCATGGCCCGAGCGGCATCGGCTTCGTCAATTTCGGTGTCGTGCACGAATTGAAGGTCAACGCGCCCATCGAAACCTTCGGCCAGGGGGCGCGCGGCTTCAACGTCTACACAGGCACGGTCAACCTTGCCGAATTCGACCACGTCACCACTCATGCAGACGGCTCGGTCGGCATCCAGATAAGCCAGCCGATCGGCAGGCTCGTCGTCCATCGCGGCATCGAGACGTATGGCGGCACCGGTCCGTCGCTGGTCAAAGGCAAGGTGGTCACGCTTTCGGCCATCGGCCTCAGCGTCAAGCCCGGCGGCTCGGCGCGCGAAATCGAGATTTCAGGTGGTATCAAGACCAATGGGGCCGGCGTGTCACCGATCGAGCAGCACGGCGCGATCGAGAGGCTGAGCGTCAGCGGAGGCTTTGTCGCGGCGGGCGGTGGCTTCGACAAAATCTGAAACGCGACTGAAGCGCAGCACACTGCGCATCCGGTCCTGGAAAGCCCGTCTCGGTCAAATGTAAACTTGGTGCCCAGTTTTGTTCTGGAATCGTGGAGAATTGGCGCGCTCGGCAGGATTTGAACCTGCAACCTACGGATTCGAAGTCCGGTGCTCTATCCAGTTGAGCTACGAACGCACAAACGCAGTATCACGCGCCTGACCTGCGGTTGGAAAGAGGTTGGGCGAACTTCAGGGAAGTTCGCCCAACCAAAACCAGATATGCCAAGAGCCGGATACGCTGAAACAGGCTCGCCCTTTGGAGCAGGCGCCTCGGCTTACTCGCTGCCTTCAGCGGCGTCGACCGCCTTCTTCAGGTTCGCATCCGGGATATCGACCTTGGCTTCGGCACGCAGTTGCTTGACCAGCGCGAAATATTTGTCGCGGATGACCAGCGAACGGACATTGTCCTTGACCGTGTCGAAGGCCGGCGGCTGCTTGACCCGCTTGTCCTCGACCCTGATGACGTGCCAGCCGAACTGGGTCTGCACCGGCTCCTTGGTGTAGGCTCCGACGGCCAGCGCCTGGGCGGCCTTGTCGAACTCCGGCACCATCTGGCCGGGGCCGAAATAGCCGAGGTCGCCGCCATTGGTCTTGCCGCTCGGATCGCTGGTATGCTCGTTGGCGAGTTTCTGGAAATCGGCACCGCCGTCCAGTTGCTTGATGATCGCCTCTGCCTCTTCTTTCGTCTTCACGAGAATGTGACGGGCATGCACCTCATTGACCGGCGGCTGCGCGGCGATTTCCTTGTCGTAGCGGGCACGAAGCTCGTCATCGGTGATCTTGCCGACGACTTCCTTCTCGACCATTTCGCCATGCAGGGCACGTTCCTGGAGAAACTCGGCCCGGCGCTTGAAGTCCGGATCCTTGTCGAGACCGTCAGCAACCGCCTTGGCCGCAAGCACCTTGATCTCGATGGCCGCGGAAAGGGCGGCGGCGCGGCGCTGCTCGGGCGGGAGCTGGGCGAATTGCTGGGAAAGCTCACCTTCAGCAAGCGTCAAATCGGCTTCCGTCACCGGCTTGCCGTTGACCGTGGCGACCACCGCCGCAGGGTCGACGGGCGCTGCGGCCGGGGCTGCCGGGGCTGTTGCCGCGGGGGCTGCGTCTTCCGCTACCGCCGGCGACAACGAAAGCGCGGCAAGGCCGAGGACGAAACCGAGGCCGGCAAACGGCGAGCGTCTGAACAACAAGGACATGAGAAGATAACTCCAAGGGAAATCGCGAGTACGGGACAGGCTTTCCAGATCAACCTGAATGTGGCGGAATTTGGCGCGATGGCGAGGCACAGCGCGCCGTTGACATCGATTGTGCCCCCTCTTATCTGTCCAACGACTCCGCGTCCAGAACCGTTTTCCGGGCGCTTTTCAGCGTTTCATCCGCCTGTAGCGGATTTGACGGGGCCGACCGGTCCCGTCTTGATGATCAGGATTGCAAGCGAAAGGACCATTTATGGTCAGTTTTGGCGGTCTCGCCCGTAAGGTTTTCGGCTCTTCCAACGACCGTCGCGTCAAGGCGACCCGGCCAAGGCTGGAAGCGATCAATGCCATGGAAAACGAAATGCGGGCGCTTTCCGACGCCGAGCTTGCCGCACGCACCCAGAAATTCCGCGACGACCTTGCCAATGGTGCAACGCTGGACGACCTCCTGGTGCCGGCCTTCGCCACGGTGCGCGAGGCGTCGCGGCGCGTGCTTGGGCTGCGCCCCTTCGACGTACAGTTGATTGGCGGCATGGTGCTGCATGACGGCGGCATTTCCGAAATGCGCACCGGCGAAGGCAAAACGCTGGTCGCCACGCTCCCCGTCTACCTGAACGCGCTTGCGCAAAAGGGCGTGCACGTCGTCACCGTCAACGACTACCTCGCCTCGCGCGACGCCGAATGGATGGGCCGCATCTACAAATTCCTGGGCCTGACCATCGGCATCATCGTCCATGGGCTGGACGACGAGGAACGGCGCGCAGCCTATGCCTGCGACGTGACCTACGCGACCAACAACGAGCTTGGCTTCGACTACCTTCGCGACAACATGAAATACGAGCGCTCCCAGATGGTGCAGCGCGGTCACAATTACGCGATCGTCGACGAGGTCGACTCCATCCTGATCGACGAGGCGCGCACGCCGCTCATCATTTCCGGTCCGCTCGAAGACCGCTCGGAAATGTACAACACCATCGACACCTTCATGCTGAAGCTGGTGCCATCCGACTATGAGATCGACGAAAAGCAGAAGACGTCGATCTTCACTGAGGAAGGCACGGAAAAGCTGGAGAACATGCTGCAGGAAGCCGGCCTGCTGAAAGGCGAGTCGCTCTACGACGTAGAGAACGTCGCCATCGTCCACCACGTCAACAACGCACTCAAGGCACACCAGCTCTTCCAGCGCGACAAAGACTATATCGTGCGCAATGGCGAAATCGTCATCATCGACGAGTTCACCGGCCGCATGATGCCCGGCCGCCGCTATTCCGAGGGGTTGCACCAAGCGCTGGAAGCCAAGGAGCATGTCCAGATCCAGCCGGAAAACCAGACGCTCGCTTCCGTCACCTTCCAGAACTATTTCCGCCTCTACAGCAAGCTTGCAGGCATGACCGGCACGGCACTGACCGAGGCTGAGGAATTCGGCAATATCTACGGCCTCGAGGTAACGGAAATCCCGACCAACGTCCCGGTCAAGCGCATCGACGAGGACGACGAGGTCTACCGGACCGTCGAAGAGAAATACAAGGCTATCGTGCGCGAGATCAAGGACGCCCACGCCAAGGGCCAGCCGACGCTCGTCGGCACCACCTCGATCGAGAAATCCGAACAACTGGCCGAGCGGCTTCGCAAGGACGGCTTCAAGGACTTCGAGGTGCTGAACGCGCGCCACCATGAGCGCGAGGCTGTCATCGTCGCGCAGGCGGGCAAGCCCGGCGCCATTACCATCGCGACCAACATGGCCGGCCGTGGTACCGATATCCAGCTCGGCGGCAACGCCGACATGCGCATCGCCGAGGAACTGGCCGACATGCCGGAAGGGCCGGAACGCGAGGCACGAGAGAAGGAAATCCACGCCGACGTCGCGCGGCTGAAGGAAAAGGCGCTCGCCGCCGGCGGCCTTTACGTGCTGGCCACCGAACGCCATGAAAGCCGGCGCATCGACAACCAGCTTCGCGGCCGCTCCGGCCGCCAGGGCGACCCCGGCCGCTCGAAATTCTTCCTGTCGCTTCAGGACGACCTGATGCGCATCTTCGGCTCCGAGCGCATGGACGGCATGCTGAAGAAACTGGGCCTCAAGGAAGACGAGGCGATCATCCACCCCTGGATCAACAAGGCGCTTGAAAAGGCGCAGACCAAGGTCGAGGCCCGCAACTTCGATATCCGCAAGAATCTGCTGAAATACGACGACGTCTCCAACGACCAGCGCAAGGTGGTGTTCGAGCAGCGCCTCGACCTCATGGACGGCGAAGGCCTCAGCGAAATGGTCGCCGAGATGCGCGCCGGCGTCATCGAGGAGATCGTCTCCAAGAACATTCCCGAGAGCGCCTATGCCGAGCAGTGGGATACCGCCACTCTCAAGGAAGAAGTCGAACAATTCCTGAACCTCGATCTTCCGATCCAGGAATGGGCCCAGGAAGAAGGTATCGTCGAGGACGCCATTCGCGAACGCATCACCGCTGCCGCCGATGCAGCGGCTGCCGACCGGGCCGAACGCTTCGGGCCGGAAGTGATGGCCTATGTCGAGCGCTCCGTGGTTTTGCAGTCGCTGGACGCACTATGGCGCGAGCACATCGTCAACCTCGATCACCTGCGGTCCGTGGTCGGTTTCCGCGGCTATGCCCAGCGCGACCCGCTTCAGGAATACAAGAGCGAGGCCTTCGAACTGTTCCAGGCGATGCTCGGTAATCTTCGCCAGGCCGTTACCGGCCAGTTGATGCGCGTCGAACTGGTGCGCCAGGCTGCCGAGGCGCCGCCCCCGGAAGCGCCCGAAACTTTCGGCAGCCATATCGACGGCAGCACCGGCGAGGATGACTTCCACGGCGGCGAAACGGCCGTGCTGGTAAGGCCGGAGGCCGTCGTGGCGCCGGAAAGCCGCGACCCGAAAAACCCCGCCACCTGGGGCAAGGTCGGCCGCAACGAAGCCTGCCCTTGTGGCTCCGGCAAGAAATACAAGCATTGCCACGGCGCTTTCGTTTGACGCGCAGACCGTCGTTCCGGGCCGCGCAGCGGAACCCGGAATGACGCGAACGAGGGCGACTGATGAAGCGAGCCCGCGTGAGATCAAGAAGGTGGTGCGGGTGGCCGGGGTCGAACCGGCACTCCTTTCGGAACTGGATTTTGAGTCCAGCGCGTCTACCAATTCCACCACACCCGCACAGGTGCTTCTGCTCCCAGCCGAACTCGGCTTTCGGAACCGTGGGGCCTAGCGCCGCATACGTCCTATCGGGCGAATGACAAACACTTCGGCAAGTGAACCGGCCGCATCGGCCGATGGGCGCGAACTACACGCCCAGACCCATGCTAGTCAACACCCATGGTGATCGACTGGGTTGAGCCGCATATGTCGCAGCTGCCACATGGCCTTCACCCCAAAAAATCCCAATTGAACGGATTAAACATACCTGTCGAATTCGTGAAGGCATCGCCATTGTGCGCTGCACGAATTTTTTCTATTCCTGCGGCGCATTTCGAGGGGAAGCCATGCTGCGCGGACTTTATGACTGGACCTTGTCGCTTGCGGCAAGGAAATCCGCCGAGTGGTGGCTGGCCCTCATCGCCTTCGTCGAGAGTTCGGTCTTCCTGGTGCCGGCGGATGTGCTGTTCCTGCCGATGGCGCTGTCGCGGCCCAATCGTGCCTATCGTTATGCGCTGGTCGCTACTGTCGCGTCCGTGCTGGGTGGCATCGCCGGCTGGTTCATCGGCCATTATGCCTATGACGCCGTAGCCCGGCCGATCCTCGAATTTTACGGCAAATTCGACGAATTCGAGCATCTGCGGCTGTCTTCGGGCGACGGGATCATCCTGTTGATGCTGGTCACGTCCGGCCTCGCGCACCTGCCGCCGATCAAGGTGGTGACGATCCTTGCCGGCGTCATCGGCTTTTCCCTTCCATGGTTCATCGTTTCGGCGATCGTGGCGCGCGGCGCCCGTTTTCTCTTCCTGGCATGGCTGCTGCGCCGCTATGGCGAACCGATCCGCGACTTCATCGAAAAGCGCCTGGGCCTGATCGCTGGCATCGCCGCCGGCGTCCTCATCGCCCTCTATATTATCGTCAAATATGCGATCTAAAAATCGCCGCCAGCCCTAGCCGGAGCGAACCATGATTTCTACCCTCGACGCCGCAGCGAACCGCAGGAAACTGACGGCCCTGTTTCTGGCCGTCGCCATGGCCGCCGTCGTCAGCGGCGCGCTGGCCTTCCAGTACATAGGCGGCTACCTTCCCTGCAAGCTCTGCTACGAGCAGCGCATTCCCTATTATGTCGGCGCACCGCTGATGCTGCTGGCGTTTCTGGCTTCCCTGCTGCGCGCGCCGGCATGGGCCGTGCGCGGCCTGCTCGCCATCGGCGGACTGCTGATGCTCTACGGGCTCTACCTCGCCGTCTATCACTCCGGCGTCGAATGGGCCTGGTGGCCCGGCCCGACCGATTGCACCGATGTCGCCGGCCCCGTCGATACGGGCGGGAACGGCGTTCTGGACGCGCTCGACAAGTTCGTGCCGCCGTCCTGCGACAAGGCGGCGCTGCGCATCCTCGGCCTGTCCATGGCCGGCTGGAACGCGATTGCCAGCCTCATCCTGGCCATCGTCGCGCTCCGCGGCGCTTTCGCCCGCGACTAGTTCGCTCCAGAACCGTTCAAGAATTCGGCAGGCTGGATCAGCTGGTGTGATTTTCGAGAACCGGAGCGGGGCGTACGTAAAGTGCGTGAGCACCGGAAGCACAGAAAACTGGGGCGAATGGCCGGCATCCCGAATTATCGGGCGACCTCAAGGTTCCAGTTCGACGTCCCAGTAAAGATAATCCATCCAGCTTTCATGCAGATGGTTCGGCGGGAACAGGCGGCCATTGTTGTGCAGGTCGTGCACCGTCGGCTGGTAAGGCTTCTGCCGGGGCCACATCTTGGCCTGCGCCGGCATCATGCCGCCTTTCCGCAGATTGCAGGGCGAACAGGCCGCTACCACGTTGTCCCACGTCGTTGCCCCGCCGCAACGACGTGGGACGACGTGGTCGAAGGTCAAATCCTCCGGTGTTCCGCAATACTGGCATTGAAAGCGATCCCGCAGGAACACGTTGAACCGCGTGAAGGCCGGGTGGCGCGACGGCTTGACGTAGGCCTTCAGGCTGACGACGCTCGGCAGCTTCATCGAGAAGGTCGGCGAGGAAACGGCGTGCTCGTATTCGGCGACGATGTTAACCCGGCCGAGGAAGACAGCCTTAATGGCATCCTGCCACGACCAGAGCGACAGCGGGTAATAGCTGAGCGGACGATAATCCGCATTCAGCACCAGTGCAGGAAGCCCATCCGCGGATACGGCGACCGTCACGTTCCCGACCTCCTTCGCTTCGATCCGAACGTTGCCGATACTGTAAGCCCGACATGACAGGCATGTGAAGCGGATTATCAGGCGCGTAGCGCGACGAAATTGCGCGATTTCAACGCTTTTTCATCGATTCAGGCGGGAGGCACCGCCTCGCGGCCCTTCAGTTCCCGGTAGTATGCCCAAAAAAGGCGGGCGGCGATCCCACGCCAGGGCGACCATGATTCGGCTATCGCGATCAGAGCCTTTTCCGGTGGGCGCGGCTCAATGCCCAGTGCATGGCCGACCGCCGTCTGCAGGGCGACGTCGCGTGCCGGGAAAATATCGGGGTGGCCGGCAGCGAACAGAAGATAGACCTCGGCCGTCCAAGGGCCGATTCCGGGTACAGCGGTCAGCAGCGCCATGGCTTCCTGTGCTTCGAGCGTGCATAGACGATGAAGGTCGAGCCCGTCGGCCACCGCTTGCGCGACCGCGACCAGGCCGCGCTGTTTCGGCCGCGACAGCCCGGCCTCGCGAAACACCCTCTCATCGGCCGCAAGGACCGCCTGCGGCGTCAGCGGATCGACAAGCCGGACAAGCCGCCCGAAAATGGCATCGGCGCTGGCGCGGGACACCTGTTGCGAAATGACGATCGAGGCGAGGCTGCGAAAGCCCGGCTCCGACAACCTGAGCGGCACCTCGCCGGCTAGGCCGCGTATCTTCTCCAGATACGGGTCGATGGCGACCAGTTCGTCCAGCCCCCGCTTCACGTCTTCCAGCGTAACGATGCGTTGCATGGTTTCCTTGTTCCCGCGCCCGGCGCAAAGTAGCAACCGCAAACATCGCCGCAACCCGATTCCAGCCGAAAGATGAGCCTCAAGACATTTCGCTTCGCGCCAAGCCCAAATGGCGAATTGCATCTCGGTCATGCCTATTCGGCCCTGCTCAACCAGAAGCTGGCACAGGCCAAGGGCGGACGCCTGCTGCTGCGCATCGAGGATATCGACACGGCCCGCTGCACGCCGGCATTCGAGGCCGGTATTTTCCGCGACCTCAACTGGCTCGGCATCGACTGGGAAAAGCCGGCGCGCCGGCAGTCGGAGCATTTCGCCGAATACGAGGCGATACTTGGCCGGTTGGTTCATGAGGAACTGGTGTACCCGGCCTTCATGAGCCGCGGCGAAATCCGCGCCTTCATCGCCGAACAGCAGGGGCGGGACTGGCCGCGCGACCCCGACGGAGTGCCGCTCTACCCGGCCGCCGACAAGGCGCTTTCGATACGGGTGCGCAAGCAACGCATTGCCGATGGCGCACCCTTCGCCTGGCGGCTGGATGTCGAGGCAGCGACGGCGCGCATCGGCAAGACGCTGTCATGGGTCGAATATGCCGATGAAAGCCTTACGACGACGAACGAGCTGGATGCCCGACCGCAGCAGTGGGGCGACGTGATCGTGGCCCGGCGCGACTTTCCGACCAGCTATCACCTCGCCGTCGTGGCTGACGACGCGCTGCAAGGCGTCAGCTATGTCGTGCGCGGCCGCGACCTTTTTCTCGCGACCTCCGTGCAGCGCCTGCTGCAGGAACTGCTCGGCCTGCCGCGGCCCGGTTACCTTCATCACCGCCTGATTCTTGGCCCCGACGGGCGCAAGCTGTCGAAAAGCCTGGCCGACACCAGCCTCTCGGCGTTGCGCGCGGAAGGCGCCACACCCGACGCCATAAAGCGGATGATCGGCCTCTGATCCCTCCAATAACGGGTTGGCATCAATTCCGATCATTCTATGATTCAGCGGTTTCGTTTTGCTTGTCGCGCAAAACCACACTACAGGCAGCGCTCCTGCTCTCAGCAAGCCAACGGTTCCGATGCACAGTCTCAAGCGGTTCATTCCCGCCACCTTTGTCGTCCTGTGGGCGACAGGCTTCATCGGCGCGCGCTATGCCATGCCGTGGGTAGAACCTTTCACCTTCCTCTCCATGCGCTTTGGCATCGCTGTAGCGCTGCTGGCGGCCATCGCCGTCGTCCTGCGCAAGAAACGGGCGACGTACCGACAGGCGATGCATGCGGTGGTCGCCGGCATGCTGATCCATGGCGTCTATCTCGGTGGCGTGTTCTGGGCCATCCATCGCGGCATGCCTGCCGGCCTCTCGGCACTGATTGCCGGCTTGCAGCCGCTGATCACCGCCGTCATGGCGGGGAAACTGCTGGACGAGAAAATACTGCCGCGCCATTGGATCGGGCTGGCGATCGGCTTTGCCGGCGTCATTGTCGTTTTGTGGCCGAAGCTAGGCGAACTGGGCAGCGGCATCACAACGGAAACGCTCGCCGCATCCATCGTATCCGTTCTGGGCATAACGTTCGGCACGATCTGGCAAAAGCGCTTCGCATCGAACGCCAATCTCGTTTCCACCACGGTCTGGCAATATGTCGGCGGCGGCGCGTTGATGGTCCTGGCGGCGTTCCTGTTCGAGACGCGAACGGTCGTTTTCAACGGCGAACTCGTCTTCGCACTGGCCTGGCTGGTACTGGTGTTGTCGATCGGCGCCATCTTCCTGCTGATGGTGATGATCCGCGACGGCGAAATGTCAAAGGTCGCTTCCGTCTTCTATCTCGTGCCGGCGGTGACGGCGGTGATGGCCTGGGCGCTGTTTGGCGAGCATCTCAACCTCGTCCAGATCGTCGGCATGGCGATCACCACCTTCGGCGTCGCGCTGGCGACGGTTCAGCCGGCGACGCGGGCGCGGGCCTCCAGGTAGCGGCTGATGGCAGCGTTGAATTCGCCGCCCAGGATGAAGACCGCAGAGACGATGTAGAGAAACACTACCGCGATCATGATCGAGGCGAGGCCGGCATAGGTCGTCACGTAGGATGAAAAATGGTCGAGGTAGCTGGCGAACGCCGTCGAGCCGACCAGCCAGCCGACCAGCGTGAAAAGGATACCGGGCACCAGCGAAAGAAACGGCCGCTTGCCTGCCGGCAGCCAGTAATGCACCGCGAAAAGACTGCCGACGATGACCATCGAGGCGACGACATAGCGCCAGGAGTTGAAGGTGCCCATATAGGGTTTGATTCCTTCGACATGGGCTTCCGCCAGCCGCGCCAGGATCGGCGCCAGCACCAGAAGCACGCTGATGATCACGATGGCGATGGTGGCGATGACCACGAAGAACAGGCTCTGCGCACGCCGATAGATAATGCCGCGCGTCTCGGTGACGCGATAGGCGCGGTTGAGCGAGGTACGCAAGGCCTCGATGCCGTTCGAGGCGAAATAGGCGGCCAGAACCACGCCGTAGGTCAGCAGGTCGGTGCGCTGGACGGTGAGCACGTTCTTCACTTCGGCGGCAATCGGCTTGGCGATTTGCGCCGGCCATGTATCGAACACCAGATGCACAGCCGTATCGGCGAATGCGTCGGCGCCAAGAAAGCTTGCCAGCGTCGTGGCGAAGATCAGGAACGGAAACAGAGCCATCAGCGCTGTAATGGCAAGATGACTGGACATGGCCCAGCCGTCGTCATTGTTGAAATGGCCAAGCGCGTCATACAGCACCCGTTTGACGGCAACGATGATCCTTAACAAGAACGCTTCCTGCGATTGTTTCCTGGCCGTGAATATGGGAAGGGAATTCGGCAAATGGCAAGCCACGAAGGGAAAACGGCTTTCCGGTGAAAGAGTTGCGCACCATCATCGTCACCGGCGCTTCCTCCGGCGTCGGCGCTTATTGCGCCAGGGCGTTGAAGGCGGAGGGCTGGCGCGTATTCGCCACGGCGCGCAAGACGAAAGACATCGAAGCGCTCGAAGCCGACGGCATCGAAGCTTTCCAACTCGACTATTGTGAGCCGCAATCGATCGAAGCGCTGGTGGCGGCGGTTCTTGAACGCACCGGCGGACGTCTCGATGCGCTCTACAACAACGGCGCCTACGCGCAGGCCGGTGCGGTCGAGGACATACCGGTCGATACTTTGCGAAAACAGTTCGAGGCTAATTTCTTCGGCTGGCACGACCTCACGCGGCGTGTCCTGCCGGCCATGCGGCGCCAAGGGCATGGCCGCATCGTCCACTGCTCGTCCATCCTCGGCCTGATGCCGCTGCCTTACCGCGGCGCTTATTGCGCATCGAAATACGCGCTCGAGGGGCTTATGCTCAGCCTGCGCCAGGAACTGATCGGTACCGATATCCACGTCTCGCTGATCGAACCCGGCCCGGTGGCTTCCAGCCTCCACGAAAACGGCTTGCCCCTGTTCCTCAATTCCATCGACCACAAGAATTCCGCCCATCGGGAGGCCTATCGCAAGCAGATGGGCCGAATGCGGGCGGGCTCCGGCCATGCCCGGGCCAAGGCCGGGCCGGAGGTGGTCTACACCGCGCTGAAGCATGCACTTCTGTCGCGGCGTCCGCGGCCGCATTATGTGGTAACGATGCCGGCTAGAATCGGCGCGCTTTTCAAGCGTATCCTTCCCGCATCGTTATTCTATCGACTTCTCGCCAAAAATACCTGACCGAACTGGAACCGCCATGGGCACCGTTTTCAAGATTTTTGCCATCATCGTCATGGTCGGCGTGGTGGTCGTCCTGGTCCGCGGCCTCATCAACATGATGCGTGGAGGCGATGGCGTCACCTCCAACAAGCTGATGCAGATGCGCGTCCTCCTGCAGTTCATAGCCATCGTGCTGATCATGTTGGCCGTCTATTTTACCCGCAAGTGAAGGTTCCGACATGGTCAAGCTGAACAAGATTTACACCCGCACCGGCGACGACGGCACGACCGGGCTCGGCAGCGGCGCGCGGCGGCTGAAATCCGACCTGCGGGTCGACGCCTACGGAACGGTCGACGAGGCCAACGCCTGCATCGGCATGGCGCGCATCCACACGGGCGAGACTCACCCTGCCATCGACGCCATGCTTGGCCGCATCCAGAACGACCTGTTCGATCTCGGCGCCGATCTCGCCGTGCCGGACGACGGCAAGCCGATGAAATACGAGCCGCTGCGCATCACGCCGGCGCAGGTGGAACGGCTGGAAAAAGATATCGACCTCATCAACAAGGATTTGCAGCCGCTGCGTTCCTTCGTGCTGAACGGCGGCTCGCCGGCGGCGGCCGCGCTCCATCTGGCGCGCACCGTGGCGC
>JBARYG010000117.1:0-70145 GCA_049647745.1 Mesorhizobium sp. | reverse complement strand
GAAGTCGAGCCCGAACAGGGTGACGAAGCTGATCAACGAGGTGCGCAGCGCATGGCGTAAAAGGATGCGCGTTTCCGAAAGGCCCTTGGCGCGGGCGGTGCGGATATAATCCTCCTGCATGGATTCGATGATTGCCGCCCTGAGCACCCGGCCGTAAATGCCGATATAGAGGATGGCGAGCGTGATCCACGGGATCACCAGCGTCAGGAACCAGCCCTTGGGATCGTCGGAAAGGTTCTTGTAGCCGAGCGGCGGCACCCACGAGAACAGCCAGGTGTCGTGGTAGCGGCTTTGGGTGATCAGGTTCATGACCTCACCCACCCAGTAGACGGGCATCGAAATGCCGAGCAGGCCGAGCGCCATCAGAAGCTTGTCCAGCCAGCTTTCGCGCGTTGCGGCGGCGACCACGCCGATGATGATCGAGAACACCACCCACAAGAACGCCGCGCCGAACACCAGCGACAGCGTGACGGGGATGGAATCGAGTACCGCCGGCACCACCTTCCAGCCGCGATTGACGAAGGAGGTCAAGTCGCCGGTGATAAAGATCTTCTGCATCATCAGCGCGTATTGCACGTAGAGCGGGCGGTCGAAGCCGAAGGAATGGCGCACCGCCTCAAGCACTTCCGGCGTGGCGTTGCGACCGGCGATGCGCGCGGCCGGATCGGCGCCCGGTGTTGCGAAGAAGATCAGGAAGACGATGACGCTGATGCCGAACATGACGAACAGCATCTGTCCGAGGCGGCGAAGGATCGGATAGATCATGCGTCGCGCCCGAACTGGATCTTGGAACGCGGATCGAGCGCGTCCCGTAGGCCGTCGCCGAAGACGTTGAGCGTCATCACCGACAGGGCGATCGCGATGCCCGGCGCGATGGCGACGAGCGGGCGCGTGTAGAGCAGCGCCTGGCCGTCGAGGATGATGGTGCCCCAGCTGGCATCGGGCGGCTGCACGCCGATCGACAGGAACGACAGCGCCGATTCCGTCAGCATGTTGAGCGCCATCATCAGCGGCACGAAGACGATCAGCGTCGTGGTGATGTTCGGCACGATGTCGCGCCACAGGATGCGGTGGCCGGGCACGCCGAGGCTGATGGCGGCCAGCACGAACTCGCTGCGGCGCAGCGCCAGCACCTGCCCGCGGATCGGCCGCGCCACGTAAGGCACATAGACGATGCCGATGATGAAGATCGGTAGCCACAGGCTGCCCGACTGGATGGTGATCGGCCCGATGGTGATGCCCTGCGCGATGAGCACGATCGATAGCGAGATCGCCAGCAGATAGATCGGGAACGCCCACAATATATCGAGAATGCGCGACAGCAGCGTGTCGGTCAGCCCGCCGAAATAGCCGGCCACGAGCCCGGCCGACGTGCCGAGAACCAGCGTCAGAATGGTGGCGGCCCCGGAGATGATGAGCGAGTTCAGGCCGCCATAGAGCATGCGCGCGAACACGTCGCGGCCCTGAATGTCGGCGCCGAGGAAATAATTGCCGAGTTCCCAGGTCGGGCCGAGCGGCGTGTAGCCGAGACCGAGCCCTTCCGTCGATTGCTCCATGACCGGCACTTCGACGCCGCCGATATGGATGACGGCGTCGAGGGTGGACTGGAACGGGTTGACGCCCGCCCACTGGGCGTAAAGCGGTGCGCACAGGCAGGCGACGACGATCAGCAGGAACACGCCGAGGGCAGCCATGGCGGCCTTGTTGGTCGCCAGCCGCACAAGAGCGACGGCCCAAGGGCCTCTCGTCTTGCGCGGCGCGGCGACGGTTTCGGCGATTTCAGTCGACACGAACGCTTACCTGTCCCGGATTGGCTTCATTTCACCCAGGACTGCGAAACGATCCAGTAGAACTGCGCGTTGAACTGGAAATTGCCGACGCGCTTGCTGACGAAGTCGATATGCTTGGGCGTGAACAGCGCCACGGCCGGAGCCTTGTCGGTCACTTCCTTGTCGATTTCCGACCATAGCTTGTTGGCCGCTTCCTGGTCGGTGACGCCGAGATCGAGCGCCTGCTTCATCTTGGCGTCGATGGCTTTGTCGCAGAAGCCGGAAATGTTGACCGATGCGTCGGAGCCTTCGCGGAAGCTGTCACAACCGAACAGGATATGCAGGAAGTTCGAAGCCGCCGGATAATCCTGATACCACTGGCTGACCGACATCTGCACCTTGTTGTTGGTGTTCTGGATGTAGGTGAACTGCAGGTTGGGCGAGATCGGCTTGACGTCGGCTTCGTAGCCGATGCTGGTGAGCACGCTCTGCAGGTAAACGCCGATCGAGCGCGAGACGGCGGTGTCTTCGACGATGACGGTGACCTTCTGGCCCTTGGTGCCGGATTCCTCGACCAGCGCCTTGGCCTTTTCGAGATCGGGCGCGGTCCACTTGGTGCCAGGGTCCTTGGTGAAGGGGCAGTAGTCGACATGGCCGGGGAAGTCCGGCGGGAGGACCTGGCAGACCGGAGCAGCAAGCACCTTGCCACCGAACAGGTTGACCAGCGTATTGCGGTCGACGGCGTAGGCAACCGCCTGCCGCGCCTTCTCGTTGTCGAAGGGTGCCAGATTGGTGTTGAGCGGCGCATACCACCATGCCGTCAGCGGCGAGATATGGACCTGATCCATATATTTGGTGCCGAGTTCGACCAGGCGGTCCGTCGGCGGCTGGTCGTACATCCAGTCCGCCTGGCCTTTCTGGATGGCGGTGACGGCGGCTTCTTCGGTCAGGCCGAAATCATACTGGATGACGTCGGGGTAGCCGTCCGGCTGGGCGTCCTCGCTCCATTGCTTGAAATGCGGGTTGCGCTCCAGCGTCATGCCCTTGTTGGGGTCATAGGCCGAGATCATGTAGGCCCCGGTGCCGGGGATGGCGTTCGAGCCGGCGTCTTCGGTCGGCGCGTCGGCCGGCAGGATCACTGCATGCGGCATCGCCAGCTTGTCGAGGAACTCGGCATCCGGCTTGACGATGTTGATGGTGACGGTACCCGCGGCCTCGTCGCCGACGACGCCACCTTCCAGCGTGCAGGTCTTCGGCTCGGCCGTGCATTTGTCTGCGCCGACGATGCCACCGTAAAAGCTTTCCGAAGTCGGACCGGAAACCTTGAAGATGCGCTGGAAGGAAGCCACCACGTCCTTGACGCCCAGTTCCTGGCCGTTCGAGAAGTGGATGCCCTTGCGGATCTTGAAAACGAAGGTCTTGCCGTCATTGGTGGGTTCGGGGATCGCCTCGGCGATATCGGGAACCTTGTTGAAGCCTTCCTTGCCGTTCGCCTTCTTGAAGGCGACCAGCCCGTCATAAAGCGGCTGGAAGATCTGCCAGTATTGCAGCGTGTAGTTGATATGCGGGTCGAGCGTGCCGGCCGCCGAGCGCGCCAGCAGGCGCATGGTGCCGCCGCGATGTTCTTGCAGGTATTCGGCGCTGGCCGAAGACGCCCACCCGAAGGCAAGCAGCATTGCCGCCGAAGCGGCCAGAAGCAGTTTTTTCATCGTTGATCCCCCTGTTTCATTCATTGGTGTTGTTCAGTCGTTCTGATCGAGGAACGCGCCCACGACCTGCATGCATTTTTCCTGCTCTTCCACATGCGGCATGTGGCTGGAGTGTTCGAAGATTTCCCAGCGCGCGCCCTTTATCCCGTCCTTGAACGGCTGGACGGTCGCCGGCGTTGCTTCATCATAGCGCCCCGAGACGAGCAGCGTCGGCACCTTGATCGCCGGCAGCCGGTCGATAACGCTCCAGTTGCGCAGCGTCCCGACGACGAAGAATTCGTTCGGCCCGTTCATCGTGGTGTAGACGGTCGGGTTGCGCGCGATCTGGTCGAAGGTTTCCGTAACCTCCGACGGGAAGGGCACGACGCGGCAGACGTGCCGCTCGTAAAAATCCATCGTCGCCTTCTGATATTCCGGATCGTCTGTCGTGCCGGCCTGTTCGTGGCGCGAAAGCGCGTCCTGCACCGGCTGCGGCATGTCCGCCCGCAATCGGTTGGCCTCCTTCACCCATAATTCCATGGAGGCGGGCGAATTGGCGATGGTCAGGGATTTCAGGCCCTTGGGCTGCGTGACCGCGTATTCGGCGCCCAGCATGCCGCCCCAGCTTTGGCCAAGCGCGTGGAAGCCGCCGCGCATGCCCAGATGGTCGACGAGGTTGTTCAGCTCGTCGATGAACAGTTGCGGCGTCCAGAAATCCGCGCCCTTGTCGGGGAGCAGGGTGGAGTTGCCGCAGCCAAGCTGGTCGTAATGGATGACCTGCCGGCCCTGCAGCGCCAGAAGTTTATAGGCGTCGACGTAATTATGGGCTGCGCCGGGCCCGCCATGCAGGATGAAAACCGGCGTCTTGCCGGTCTTGTCGTCGCCGGAAATCCGGTACCATGTCTCGTATTCGCCGAACCTGGCGCGTCCTTCCCTGGTCGCGATCAAGCCAAACCTCCCTTGAAACAACCCAGACTAGCCATGAGACCGGCCGCCTCACAACCCATTTTTCACGGCACCGCCAGCATGGACCCATGCCTCCAGCGTCTGCACGCCGTAACCCGTCGCACCCTCCCGGCCGAGCGGCCGGTCGGTGTCGGACATCTCCTGCCCGGCGATGTCGAGATGCACCCATGGGCGGCCATCGGTGAAGTGCCGCAGGAAGGCGGCCGCATAAGGCGCATCGCCATCCTCCAGATTCCTGGCGTGATGCCGCAGATCGGCGAGGGGAGATTGCAGCCCTTCGTCATAGGCGTGGTCGAGCGGCATGCGCCAGAAGCGTTCCCCGACCTTTTCGCCGGCCGCGATCATGCTCGCGGCGATGGCGTCGTCCGTACTGAACAGGCCCGCGAAGATACTGCCGAGCCCGCGCATCACGGAATAGGTCAGCGTGGCGAGATCGACCATCGCCTTCGGCTTGAAGCGGCTGGCCGTGTAGTACAGGCAGTCGGCCAGCAGCATGCGGCCTTCGCAATCCGTGTCGAACACCTCGACGGTCTGCCCCGACAGGGTGGCGATGATATCGCCGGATTTGTAGGCCTTGCCCGACGGCAGGTTTTCCGCGATGCCGAGAACGCCGACCGCATGAACGGGCGAGCCTTGTCGGGCGAGCGCCAGCATCAGACCGCAAACCGCTGCCGCACCCGCCATATCTCCCTTCATGTCGAACATCTGCGGGCCGGTCTTGGCGCACAGCCCGCCGGAATCGAAGCAGACGCCCTTGCCCACGACGGCCAGTGGCGTCTCGTCGCCGCCAGAGCCGCGATGGCGAAGCACGATGACGCGCGGCGGGTGCACGGAGGCGGAGCCGACTGCCAGCAGCGCATTCATGCCGAGTCGCTTCAATTCGTCCGCGTCCAGCACCTCGATCTCGATGCCGGCGTCGCGCAGGGGCGAGAGATGGTCGGCAAAGCTGTCGGGATGAAGATGGTTCGGCGGGAGGTTGACCAGCGTCCGCGCCAGTTCGACGCCTTCGGCGATCGCGTTGGTGCGGCTCAATTGCGGTGCATCGCCTTCACCGCCATTGCCGATGAAGCGGACACGCCATTTCGCCTCGGCTTTTGCGCCCTTGCGCGCCTGACGCAGATCGAAGCGGTAGCGCCGCAGGCGCATTCCGAGCGCCAGCCGCGCCAGCAATTCCTGATCCGGCAGCGGCAGGCCATCGATCCCGTCCAGGATCACCGCGATATCGTCCTCGCCCTCTTTTTCCAGCAGCGCCGCCAACGCCGCGCCGGCACGGGTAGCCGAAAGCGCGCTTATCGCCCCGGCCTCGCCGAGGCCGAGCACGATCACGCGGCGAGCCGGCAGGGACACCGGCGCAAGGATGTCGAGACATTCACCGCTGGAGCCGGAAAAGCGGGGGCTGTCGCAGGCTTTGCTCAAGGCACCCTGGCAAGCCTTGTCGAGCGCTGCGGCGCGTGCGCCGAGCGGCTGTGACCCCGCCTTGAGAACCACCAGCACGGATGCGTCGGTTGGAGTTTCCTCGACGATTTCGATGGCAGGCGTGGGCGACAAAGGCATTCTGGTACTCTCGGGGTTACAGGGATTGCTCGGTTGATTGCGGTGCTTCCGGGACGATCCGGAGCGGCAGGCATCGGCCGCCAGCCGGCTGCCCCGGCGTGAAGAGAGAGTGCCGGTCTCGAAGTGAAGGTTTCAAACAGTGCCCCAAAAAACACAATGCCCCGCAGCCACCGCCGCTGGAGCGAGGCAAACGAGGCATTCTTGCCGCCCGGCGATCAGAGCCGGTATTTTGCGTCAGCCTATTGCGTGCAGCCCTACAGTCAAGCGCGAAAGTGCCGGCGCTGAAGTTTCTGCAGGGGCGTGGCCATTGCCGGGAGGCCAGACCCATGCGAGCACAACGTGAATTCGATACGACGCCAAACGAGATCAGGAGTTCACTTATTCGCTCGCCAATTACCATCCGCGGCGGCTTTGTCGACGTGCCGCAAGACTAAGAAGGTTCTGTCGCAAATTGTGGTTTGGCTACAACATGCTACAGCGCGCCCTTGCCTACCATGCACAGGAACGGCTTGCGGTTTCCTCCCCGACATGATTGATTGCACACATCCACAGGGGTGCTCCGTATTGCCGGGGCTGAGACGCGGGCGCATGCCCTCAGACCCTAGAAGCTGATCTGGGTAATACCAGCGGAGCGAGGCGGGGCTGATGTTTTCTGGCGCACAAATTTCCCTTTATCCCATGACCGGCGATTTCGTCGGCGTTATCATGAGCGCGCTGTCCGCGCTTGATCCCTATCGAGACCGGCTGCGCATCGAGACGGACGACATCTCGACGCTGCTGGTCGGCCCGCCCGAAGTGCTGTTTCCCGCCATGCGCGATCTCTACGTCGCGGCGGCAAATACCGGCGCGCATTGCGTGCTTTCGGCCGCCATTTCGCGCGGCTGTCCCGGCGAGCCCGACGACGAAATCTGCGCCTCGCCACAGCTTGGCGGCCCGCGCGAGCCACTGGACCAGCGCAAGGCCGCGGCCCTTGAGACTGTTGTGGATGCACCTGTCACCGGCACGCCGGCCGCCGCGCAATTCTCGCTTTATGTGATGGGCACCGGCGATCATATGGACGAAATCTACGGCTGCATCGATTTCGTGAAACGCTCGGGCGTGTTCGACCGCTCCAAGAATTTCTGCACCCGGCTGGATGGCGATTCCGGCGCGGTGTTTGCAGCACTCGAGGCGGCGTTCTGCCGGTTCGGCCCGCCGGGAGGGCATGTCACCATCGACCTGACGGTATCAGCGAACAGCCCGACGCCGCGCTGATCTTTCGCGCCTCAAGGCACTGCCATGTCCAGTTTCTCCTCTTGCGCGCGTGCGCTTGCGTCCTGTTTCGGCAAGGTCGGTCCTGCCCTGATTTCGGTCGGCACGCTGGTTCTCGCCTGGGAACTTTACGCCCGGTTTTCCGGCATTTCGCCCACCACCCTGCCCGCTCCGTCGCGTGTTCTGGCGCAGGCGATGCAGCATCGGCAGGCGTTGTTCGACAACACCCTGCCTACTATCCGCGCCACGTTGTTCGGCTTCGCCTGTTCGCTGGTGGCGGCTTTCGTATTTTCAGTGCTGGTCGACTTCTTCAGGCCGCTGCGGCGCGCGCTGTTCCCGGTCTTCATCATCAGCCAGACGCTGCCGCTGATCGCCATCGCACCGCTGGTCGTGCTGTGGTTCGGCTTCGGCCTCGCGCCCAAGATCATGCTGGTGGCGCTCGTCACCTTCTTCCCCATGCTGGTGGCCCTGGCGCAAGGCTATGAGGCGACCGACACCGACATCCAGTCGCTGCTCGCCTCGATGGGCGCGTCGCGCCTGAAAATATTCCGGCTGGCCCGCCTGCCCTCCGCTCTGCCCTATTTCTTTGCCGGCCTTCGCATCTCGATCACCTATGCCGTGGTCGGCGCGATCTTCGCCGAATATGCAGGCGCCGCCAAAGGGCTCGGCATCTACATCCTCAACGCCAAGAACAATTTTCGACCCGACCTGGTGCTCGCCGCCGTGCTGGTCAGTGCCTCGCTGACGCTGGTTCTGTTCGGCCTGACGCTGCTCGTCCAGCGCCTTGTCATGCCTTGGGACCGACTCGGCGAAAGGCGACGGCCATGAGGCTGGAACTGCGGCAACTGGCCAAACGGTTCGATGGCCTCGACGTGCTGGCCGACATTTCACTTCATGTCGATGCGGGCGAATTCGTCTCGATCCTCGGACCGTCGGGTGCCGGAAAATCGACGATCTTCAAATTGCTGACCGGCGGCCTCGATGCGGATAGCGGCGAAATCCTGTTGAACGGCGCGCCTCCGGCCGAAGGCAAAAAGCCGTTCGCCTTCATGCCGCAGCACGATGCGCTGATGCCGTGGCGGCGCATCATCGACAACGCGACGCTCGGCCTCGAAGTGCAGGGGTTTTCCCGCAGGGCCGCGCGGGAATGCGTAGCACCCTTGTTCGCCGAATTCGGCCTCGACGGCTTCGAGCGGCATTATCCAGCCCAACTTTCCGGCGGCATGCGCCAGCGTGCGGCACTCCTGCGCACCGTGGTACAGCAGCGCGATATGCTGCTGCTGGACGAACCCTTCGGCGCGCTCGATGCGCTGACCCGCGCCGCCATGCAGCGCTGGCTGATGAAGATGTGGCAGCGCCATCGGTGGACCGCCCTGCTCATCACCCATGACGTGCGCGAGGCGGTATTTCTGTCGGACCGCATCTATGTGCTGAGCGCCCGCCCCGCGCGCGTCGTCAGCGAGATCACCGTTACTCTGCCCCGCCCGCGCCTCGGCCTGACCTCGCCCGAGGCCAGCGCCATCGAATCCCGTCTCCTGCAAATCCTGCTCACCCCCCAATCCTGCTAAACTCAGAGGACATGACCATGCTCGACCGCCGCCAATTTCTCGCTGCCAGCGCGATCCTGTTCGCCGCACGCCCAGCTTTCGCCCAGTCGCGGCCCGTATCCATCGCGCTCGACTGGACGCCGAACACCAATCACATCGGCCTGTTCGCGGCGCAGGCCAAGGGCTTTTACGCCGAGGCCGGCCTCGATATCAGCATACTGCCCTACAGTGACACCGCCGCCGGCACGCTGGTGGCCAACCATGTCGCCGACTTCGGCATATTGAGTGCGCTGGCACTTTTCACCCAGCGCAGCGCCGGCGCCGACCTGGTCGCCACCTATGCGATCAGCCAGACCGAAACCGGTCGCATCGTCTTCAATGCCGGCCGCACCGATATCCAGCGGCCAAAGGACCTCGACGGCAAAATCTATGGCGGCTTCGGCAGCGATTGGGAAAAGGCGCTGATCGGCAGCATCATCCGCAACGATGGCGGCACCGGCACGTTCGAGACCATGACGCTCGGCACCTCCGCCTATGAGGCGCTTGCCAATGGCGCGGTGGATTTCACCCTCGAAGTCTATACTTGGGAGGGCGTCAAGGCCGAGCTCGACGGCAAGCCGCAACGCTCGTTCCGCTATGCCGATTTCGGCGTGCCGGACCAGCACCCCAACTTCATCGCATCGAGCCGGTCCTATCTCGATAAGAACCAGCAGCTTGCTGCCGATTTCATCACGGCGACCAAGCGTGGCTACGCCTTCGCCGTCGATCACCCGGACGAAGCGACCGACATGTTGATCGCCGCCAACAGCGATGCGCTGACCGATCGCACGCTGGTGCGTGCGTCGTTGCAAGCGCTGATCGACGGGCATTATCTTAAGAGCGCGGACGGCACCGTCGGCACTATAGACCCGGCCAAGGTCGAAGCGATGGGCGATTATCTGTTCAACGCCGGCATTTTGCGTGACGGCAATGGCGAACCGATCAGGGATAAGCCTGATTTCTCACTCTATTACACCAATGAGTACCAGAGCGAGCGCCTGTGACCGGACCCTGAGGGTTGGTTGGTAAGGTTCTGTTGCAGATCGTGATTTCGGTCACCATGCGACGCTTTCGGACCAATGATCAGGCGGTATGCGGCCACGGTAATAATCTTCCAGCTGCGTTACCTATTGTAGGCGATGGCGTGACACCGCCGCCACACGAATTCTCCGTCTCAAGCTCCTTCAGCCGCTTGCGCTGATCGCTCTTCAGGTCCCCGTATTCCGACGGCAACGTAAATATGTTACTTCCGTCAAGGGGCATGTTAGGCAAACGCTATCAAGTCCGATATCTCCGATGTCAGACGGCACTTTGTGGAGGCCATGGATGTTGGAGGCACCAAACTGGTACGCGCGTAAATACAACTCCGTCGTCGCCCGCACCCGAGAGTCCGATCCCGATGCGGAATTCCATATCGAGCAGATCCGTGCGCAACGCCATGCATCGCGCCTGGCAACCATCGACTATGGCGACGCGTTCGTCCTCGACTTGCAGGACAAGGGTGGCATCGCGATGTCGGGGGCGATCAATGGCAATGCGTTGACGGCGGTGTTCTTTTGGGGCGAAGGCAGTACCTTCAACGGGCAACGCAGTGAAGTACCAAGGTTGAGGGTCATCGGCCCGGGAACGGAATTCAACCTGGAGATGCCCGGTAGCTATCGCCTCATGCGGATCGGTCTGCGTGGGTCTACGCTCGATTCGCTGCGCAGAGCATCTGCCTGCCACCTGGACCGGCAAAGCTGGCTGATGCCGGGGGTGCACGAGCAGCGCTTCGCCCCAAGAACCGAACTGGAGCTTCAGCAGAAGCTGCTGCGGACTGTCGGGTTCGCCGAGGCTGCCGCACGGCGTGGCTACGATCTTAGTGCCGGCCTGGCGGTAGCGGCAAGCGAGGCGGGCGCCGCGCTCGCGCAGGTACTCTCCCGCACGGAGGGGCCATCCGCCCGCAACCTCAGTTCCGGCGATCGACGCGATATCGTTGATGCCACTCTCGCCATCCTCGAGACGAAACCGAACAGCCCGGTTTCGGTTAGCGCTGTCTGTGGGGTACTGGGCGTCGGTGAGCGAACATTGGAGCGCGCATTTCAGGAGCGCCTGGGGATCAACCTTCGCGCCTATGAGCGGGAGCGGCGATTGCGGGCGGCGCACGGCCTCATCCTGACAGAGGGCGATCGCCTCTCGATCACCGATATCGCCATGAGCTTCAGCTTCTGGCATCTAGGTCGCTTCGCCGGGGCTTATTCGGCGCTCTTCGGATGCTCGCCGAGCGAAACGCGGCGGCGCATTTGGGGCACGCCGCAAGATTGATGGATATCGTCGAACCTTGGCGAAGACCGGCCGGCTGAGGAGAGGCGAGAACAATGGCGCGGCACCTCCGGCCCTGCAGATGTTGAAGCGACAGGCGGGCGGATCTGCCGAGCAACAATCGACCCCCTGAATTTCGTTCGCGCCTCGCGATAATCGTCAGAGGATAGGAGGCAGTGATCCCAGTGATCATGCCGACACGTTCCCTCTGCGCTGCGGACCATAGGAAAGAGGCGACCAAGCACATCACAGCCTGATAGCTCGACGGACAGCCCAATTCGCACTTGTTCTCAAGCGGTCCCACTCTGGCGCCCGGGGGCTATCCGGCAACCACTCCGCTGTGTCGGAAAGTGGATAGAGATTGGCTGGCCCTCAGTGGACTCTGGTGATGCGGCGTCGTTGCTGCCGCATGACCGTCGCTAATCCGCGGGTGTGGGAGCCAGCATTCAGCCGAAAATGCAGGAGAGCAGAATGGTGTTCGATCGACAAGTCGAGCCGGCAGTGCCGTGCCAACGCTTCATTTCGATCCACGGCCCGATTGCCAATCTGTTCCGCTATCCGAGCAACCCCTTCTGTCGCTAGGATTGGTGATCGTTCAATGAACGCGCTCAATCAAGATGCTATCAATCGGACGCAGCACCTTAGCGATAAATTGTCATGTTCGGTTGATATCACCACTCTCGAATTTCCAGAGCCGGACCAGTTCGAGGTATTTCGAGCGCTTCATAGCGAAGCCGCGGATGGACAGCTCATCAGTAGCCGCGGTCCCTCATTTCCCGCACGTCAGGTGGTGTGGGATCTCAACAGAATGCTTTTCACTTACATAAAATATCCAGGTGACGGCTACACACATCGCTGGACGCATTTGAGGCGACCGAAGGTCGATCACTGGTATCTGAAGCTTACATTTCAGTTCGCCTATTCTGGCGAACGAGATGAGCGTCCTTCCGCCTCGCCGAGCCTGCATTGCTTGGCGAAACCGTTCGAGTTTGTGACCAGCGCTCAAGGCTACATGGCGCTGATTATGCCACGTGAAATTCTAGACCCGACACCGGTGCTGGACCAGATGGCAAATACGGAGTTCGATGGTGGCATTGGTTCGATCCTGGCCGATTATCTTCTGCTCCTCAACCGCTCCCTACCCGAATTGCGGGTTACAGAAGTGCCGGCTGTCGCGGAAGCAACCCGAAGCCTCCTCATCGCTTGCATGGCTCCATCGAGGGAACGGCTCGTCAACGCGCGCAATCCGATCGATATGACGCTCCTGGAGCGTGCTCGCGTTCTAGTTAGCCGTAGGCTCCTGGACCCGGATTTGACCCCAGAGAATATATGCCGGGATCTGCACGTCTCGCGATCTCGACTTTACCGGCTATTCGAGCCGACGGGCGGCATCTACTCTTATATCCGGCGGCTCCGACTGTTGCAGGCGCGCGACGCGCTCGCGAACAATACAGACATGCGGTCAATCGGCGAGATCGCTGAACAATGGGGATTCGTGGACCCTTCTGCATTCAGCCGAGCTTTCAAACATGAATTCGGCATCTCCCCCAAAGAGGCGCGGATGACGGGGTGGGATGGCAACGGTCATGTGTTTGCGGGCGATATTTTTCGACAGCGCATTCAGGGGCAAAGTCTTGGTGCAATGCTGCGCGTGCTGGCCGCCTGAGAAAACGACCTGAACCGCGTAGCGCGCAAGCAAAGATGGTTAGCCGGGTAATAGGATGTAGTAGCGGATGGGCCTCCATCCAGCAGACGCCTACCGGCTTTGCTGTTGTTCAAAAGGGTGAGAATTGAAAGCACATCTTGGTTGATCCGAGATTTGCTGACGCTAAGGCTACGCCACCCTGCAGTATCCTTTATCTTCGGCATTCTGCCGCTGGTCTTGCCGACCGGTGCCGGCGCTGTTCGCGGTGATCGATGGGGCGTCGCGTGGATCCCATCGAAATCGAAGATGATCGAACGGTAGTCGTGACGATTGGTGGGATTCGGTCGCCAAGCGGGTTGCAACGCTTCATGTCATCTTTTCGGCAGCCCGAAATCTCCTTGTTGCGATTCACCCGAAACACTCAATCATCACTGTTCATCTGCGCCGCCTTACATCTTCCTCCAGAATGTTACAGGGTTAACCTGACATCACCCGACTTTCCTTGCAGCCACACGAGACGCTCAACCGCCGCTGCATGCGGACGGTACGGCTCGGCCAATGCCCCACGACAGACGCCCCTGTACGATGGTCAGCGTCTGCCGGCCGTTCGAATAGGTCGTTCCGTCCGACCCCATGGAGGGCAGATCTATCTCGGTCGCGCCGTTGACGGATACCGAAGCGCGATCGCCGAGGAGACGCACTGCCAGATGCGTACCATCCTGGCACGTGTATTTGCTGACAGGATAGGGGTTGCCCCCGCCGATCGACGCGGCAGACGCGGAATGCTCGAAGCATGCAAGCATCAGCGCGCTGATTGCCGCGGTCAATAGATTCCTCAACATGACTGTCCTCCAAGCTGGCGCACCAGCGTAGATGAAACAGGGAACTATGTCTTCAGCGACGCGCTCTGGTATTCCAATCTTGGGTCCGTCACGACAGTCGAGGCTGGGTTCTGTCGCAAACTCGAACGTGAGTCGCGGAAAGGCTTCTGCTCAGCTTTTATCCAGCCAGGATTTCGAACCGCTCGGCGAGCGATAGTGCTGGATTGTAGGCGTGGTCGAGCACAGCGACGCTGTCCGTTAGGCCGAGGGCCTGATGACAGGGCGGACATAGAGGTTCTGCAGCAGGCTGCGGCAGGCGATATCCTCGGACAATTCCTCGATCGACACGCCGGTTTTACCGACGGACGTTGGCCTGGCTCAGCACCAGCTGGTTGAAGGGAAACTTGCGGATTACGCCGAAGGTTTTGATCTTGGCCGGTTTAGCCATGGTCGTATGGAGCCACTCTCGACCTTTAAAACCCCCCAGGAGCCGGAACGGCTCTCTTCCTCTCAAATGGCTGCGTAGCGGCCGATCAAGCGGCGCATAAAACGCTTCCGCATGAGGAAGGTTCACAGAAACAGACAGAGACGACAGGCTTAGCGAAGCACAAGCCGGGTGTGGCCCGCCGGGTAACGCCCGGCACGCTGCCAGGCACCGTTCGAACCGCTTTCGGCCACGGCAACCGAACCCGCTGGAATTATGCTACCTTGAAGAACTTCAACGCCTGCTCGTTAAGCACAGCTCCCAGCCCCGGTTTGGTAGGCTTTTCGATGACGCCGTTGTTGAAGCTGAAGCCGTCTTCCGCCAGTTCCTTGCGCAATGCGTCAACACAGAGGCTCGGCGGCAGGTACTCGATAAAGCGGCAATGGGCAGTGTTGAATGCGAGATGCGCGGTGGCTGTCACCGAGATGCCCGTCTTCCAGCAGTGCGGCACGATGATGCGGTCGCGTTCCGCCGCCATGTCGCAGACGGCCTTGGCTTCGCCGAATCCGCCGACGCGGCCAATGTCGGGCTGCGCCACATCGACCTTGCCGCGATCCATCAATTCCTCGAATTCGTAGCGCGTTGCCTGCCATTCGCCGGCTGCGATCGGCATGGGCGCTTCATCATGCAGGTGCCCATAGTCGTCGAGCTTATCGATCCAGAGCGGTGTTTCGAGGAAGAAGATGTCGAATTCCGCCCAGTCCCTGATCGTACGCAGCGCTGTTTCGGCATCCGGCCACATATATTGCACGTCGACCATCAGGGCGATGTCCTTGCCCAGTGTCTTGCGGACCGCCTCGACCACCCTGGTGTGCTTTTCATAAGGCTCGCTCATGCCGTCATGCGCGTAGGGGCCGTTCATCGTGACCTCGGCTTTTACGGCCTTGAAACCCAGGCCCTTGGCGCGCTCCGCCCAGATGCACAGCGAATCGCGGTATTCCTCCCAGCGATTGCCGCTGGGCTGGAGCGAGGCGTAGGGGATGACCTCGGCTTGCTCGGCTCCTCCCAGAAGCTCGAAGATCGGCTTTCCCTCGGCCTTGCCGCGTATGTCCCACAGTGCCATGTCGATGGCGCCCATGGCGTGTATCACCGCGCCGCGCCGTCCGTTCATGGCGGTGCCGACATACATCTTGCGCCATAGTTCTTCTGTCTGCAGCGGATCGGCGCCTATCAGCATGTCCTTGATACCCAACCCCATCGTATGGGTTCCCGGAGCCTCGATGCAGGCCTTGGCTATCCACGGGTTGACGTCGGATTCGCCAAGCCCGGAAATGCCCTCGTCCGTGCGGATGATGACGATGAAGCTGTCCTGGGCAGACGACGTGCTTCCCGTGCTCATGTCCGGGGCAAGCAGGACATGGCACTCGATATCCGTGATCTTCATGATGGATTCCTTATGGGCAATTGATGGATGCTAGGCAGAGCGGGTGGAACTTCCGTCCCAGCCGAGATGGCGAAGGAAATCGCGCGTGCGCGCTATTGTGGGCGCCTCGAATACCTGGTGCGGCGAACCGATTTCGATGATCCGGCCCTTGTCGAACACGGCCACCCGGTGCGCCACCCTTGAGGCAAACGTCATTTCGTGGGTGACCACCACCATGGTCATGCCCTCGTCCGCCAGTTGCTTCATGACGCTTAACACTTCGCCGATGGTTTCCGGGTCGAGCGCCGAGGTAGGTTCGTCGAACAGCATCATGTCCGGGTGCATGGCCAGCGCCCGTGCGATTGCGACCCGCTGCTGCTGGCCTCCCGACAATTGCGCCGGATGGACATCGGCCTTGTCGGCCAGACCGACCTTGGCCAAAAGCTCGTCGGCGCGGTCATTGGCTTCTTGCAGCGACAGCTTGAGGATCTTGTGCGGGCCGACGGATACGTTGGCGTGCGCCGTCATGTGCGGGAACAGTTCGAAACTCTGAAACACCATGCCCATACGCTGGCGTACCTTGCGAATGTCGGTGCGCGGGCCATGTACGTCGATGCCGTCGAAGGTAACCGTGCCGCCGTCGATGGTGTCGAGGGCGTTGATGGCACGCAGCAGCGTCGACTTGCCGGATCCGCTCGGCCCGATCAGGCAAAGGACCTCGCCACGGTTGACGTTGAGCGACACGCCGTTCAGCGCCTGCACTGCGCCATAGCGCTTGGAGACGTCGACCAGTTCGACAATCGGAGTTGCTGGAACGCTCGTCATTCGCTCACCTTGAATTTGCGGTGCACCCAGTCGGCGAGCTTTGCCTGCGGGTAGCCCATCAGCCAGTAGAGAGCCGCCATCGCCGTCAGCACCTCCAGCACGCGGTAGGTTTGAGAGCGAAGTTGCAGGCCGACGTAGGAAAGTTCAGCGACCGCGATCACTGAAACCAGAGAAGTGTCTTTGAAAAGGGACACCCAGGTGCTGGCGAGCGCCGGTAATACACGGTGGATCGCTTGGGGGATGATGACGATCCTGAGCGCTTGCCACTCGCTCATCCCCAGTGCCAGGGCGGCATTGCGCTGGCCGGCGCGGATGGAGTTGATGCCGGACCGGAAGGTTTCGGAATTGAATGCCGAGACATTAAGCGTCAGAGCGATCAACCCGGTGGCAAACGCCGATGCCCGGAAATCGATCAGCACCGGGAGAACATAGAACACCCAGTAGACCTGCAGGATGATCGGCGTCGTGCGAAAGAACTCTACAAAGCCGGTGGCGAATGCCCGCACCGGCGCAAGGCGAGACATGCGCATCAACGTCAGCACCATGCCGCCGGGCAGGGCCAATGCCATAGTGGCAAAGGTCAGCATGACAGTAACCCCGGCCCCCTGCAGCAAAAGGGGCCAGTTGTCGGCGATCACGCTCCAGTCGAATTTCATGATGCACCGAGATGGGCGATGCGCCGATACCAATGGTCGACGGCGCGCGCCACGGGCCAGCTCATCACGAAATAGACGATCAGAGCCACCGTGAATACTTCGAACGGTCGGTAGGTTTGCCCGACCACGACCTGGCTTTGGCGCATCAATTCCGGAACTGCGATGACCGAGGCCAGCGAACTGTCCTTAATTGTGATAACGAGCACGGACCCGAACGTCGGCAGCATGCGGATCAAAGCCTGCGGTAATACGACGATACGTATCGCCTGCATCCGACTCATGCCAAGCGCCAGCGCCGCGCGGGTTTGCCCCGGGCGGATGGATATCAATCCGGCGCGAACCAGTTCCGCCACGAACGCGCCGAGGTGAAGCCCCATGCCGACGACGGCGGCGATAAACGGGCTCATCGAGTATCCGCTTACCAGAGGCAGCGCAAAAAAGATCCAGACCAGGATTACCAGGAGGGGAATGGAGCGCATCGTATCGACATAGATCGACAGCAGCGCATCGAGCCAGCGCGGGCCGTATGTCCGTGCGGTACCGACGACTAGCCCGATAGCCAATCCGATAATGATGGACAGGACGCTCAGCCAGATGGTGATCAAAGCACCATTGAGCAGGAAGCGCCAATAGCCGCCAAGGAAGGTGAAATCGAATTGCACGGGAAGTGGTTCCGGTTAGGAAAAAGGCGGCCGGATTGACAGCCGGCCGCCATGTTCAGGAACAAAGCACCGAATTAATCGCCCTTGATAATCCGGAATTCCTCGGCTTCGACTTGCGGCTGGACTTCGGCAGCCACCGCTTGCAGCCAGGCCAGGAATTCGGGCTGGTTCTTGTCGATGGCGTGACCCACCGGCGTTGCCATTTCCTGACTGCGCAAGCAGTCCGTGGGGAACACCACAAGACCAGGTACGGCTTTGTCCACCTCAGGCCATTTCGTATTGTCGAGGGGCACGATGTCGGCCCGCTTGGACATGATCTCCTCGATCGGGGCGGTGGCGCCAGATCCGCTGACCCCATGCGTGACCATCTTTGGAAAGCGAACGGGCGCCCAAGTCTCGGGCGGCTGGCCGGTGAAGTAGACCATGGTGATGTCGGGCGAGTTGAGATCGTCCACCGATTTGATGTCGGCCAACTTCGGATTAGACTTCAGCCCGATCAGGCAAAGGCTGGATTTTGAGTAGACGATAAAATCCACCACCTTTTTACGGGCGTCCGTGATGGATAGCGGCGCAATGGTAATGTCCACCTGTCCTGTAGCCAGGATAGGCACCTTGGTCTCGTGGCTGACCGGTACCGTCTCAAGTGTGACGCCCAGCCGCTTGGCGTATTCCTTGGCCAGCAGCCACGATGGCCCGCTGAAAGGTTCACCCGAACCGCTCGTGTTTTCGATCAACCACGGCATTTCGCCGAGTACTGCAACCTTGAGTGTGCCGCGTGCCTTGATGGCGTCGATACGGCTGCTCACCCCCGGCGCAGGCACATCGATCCCTGCCGCGGAAGCCACGTTGGTCGCCAACATGGCGCCGATTGCGAAAATGCCGGCGGCCAGGCCGCCCAATAATCTGGATTTCATCCTCATCCTCCCAACGGCTCGCACCGAATTCACGAGATCGAACCAACTCTGCCGGATGAGCCAGTCCGGTAGGGAAGAATTTGCATAGGCGCCGCAACCCGTCAAGCTAATTGTATGAATGTAGCCAAACTAATTGTATTCAATCCTAGATGCGCTATTTTGACAGGCAAACGGCGCTATGCTTATGCAATGGCGCCAATGCCGAGGCTGGGTGAATCATGGACCGTGCCGTCAGAACCGAATTGACCTTGCAACGGCGAAAGAGCCTCGCCGAGCAGATATCGGACACGTTGGTCGAGGCTATCGGACTTGGCGTGCTCAAGCCCAGCGAACGGATCGTCGAGGCCGAGATAGCGGCGCGTTTCAAGGTCAGCAGGGTGCCAGTACGCGAGGCGCTCAAAATTCTCGTTACGCAAGGCATTCTGGAGGGGGAGCCCCATAAAGGTCTTCACGTCATCGCCATCGACGAGACCATGATCGATCGAATCTGCGAAGCGCGGCTTGCCGTGGAAGTGATCGCGGTCAAGACCCTGATGGCTGCGCCGGAGTTGATGGTGGAACTGGACGAAAGCCTGGACCAGCGCATCGCCGACATGGCGACGCAGGTGTCGCGGAACGATCTCACCGGCGTCAATCAGGCCGATATCGCCTTTCACGCGGACCTTTGCCTGATTTCGAAGAATCGCATTGTCTGGACGCTGTGGCAGGCGATCGCGCGCCATGTCTGGATCGTTTTCGGGCGCGAGATTCTTTCAGAGAAAGCCATTTCCAATATCGTGCAGGAGCATGAAGAACTTCGGGCCGCAATTCTTTCAGGCGACGAGGAGCGTGGCGTGCGCGCGCTTCAAGAACATATCTTCAGGCAGCGAATGAACCATAGGTCTGCGCGCTCCTCGACCAACGCCTCTTGAAAGAAAATCATCCAGACTCGCAGCCGAGCGGAACGAATCTGCAAGATCGCGACGCACTTTATCGTCGTGGGTGGTCATCGGCGGCGCTGGCGGAGCATTGTTCGTGATCGACGCGCAGAAGATTGCCACACTCTTCGCTTTCGCTGTTCTCGGTCACCCGTTGGAGCGAGCGTCATCGACCAGATCGGAGGATTTGGGCAGTTGGGACGTCGGCCTGGATGCGCGCGGCGGGCATTTTTCTTGTCTGCGTTGGCGCCGCTGTCAGCCAGTGACGCTCGTCCTTCCGCAAGTCGCCCGACTGGGCGCCGTGGTGCATCGGGCCGCCCATGAACTTTGCCAAACCTGATTCAGTCAGAAAGGTCGCAGGAGGTCGGATGCCGCGCTTCAGTGTGCCTGGCTATGACGGGGAGTGAGACAGGGAAGTTACGACTGGTCCCAATACTTGAATCGGATGGGCTGGCCTAACTCATAGGCGACCGGCGCCTCATGGTGCTGGACGTTCTCGTCCTCGATAGCGTCGTCGATCGTCCGTATGCCCTTGGCCCCCTCGACATAGGTTCGTTCCCGTTGAATTTCGTAGACCTGCGGCAGAGTCAGGTACTGCATGAAGTGTCCGAATTCGTGCAGCAGGATCATGAAAGGCCTCATCATCTCGACCTTCTGGGAATCTTGCATCGTAATGTAGTCTAGAAACTTCGGTTTATGGGCGTTGATGGTCTTGACCGGCTGATCTGACTTCGGATCCCAGGTTATCAAAGATGCGTTGTCGGGCAGCACCACCGAATAGCGCTTTTGCAATTCAAGCGGGCTGAAATATTTCGGGAAATAACTATCCGTCACCAATACGTAAACGACGTCGGCCGCGTCTTCGGCTGTTTTCAGAATCTTCTTTGCCTTGGGCGATGGATCGAGACTGGCAATCGCTTTTTCGTAATTTATCTTGGCATTCGATGGGCCCCATACGCCAAGATCGATTTTTTCGGTTCCGTCATTGAAGGTCATCGTGATCGGGGTAGTGCGTAGTCTGATCGCCATCGAAATCTCTCCCAGCACTTTTTCGCATGGAGACGCTACAACAGGCGTGGGAATTGTACATTGGTTTGTGGGGACGAAACCATAAGCCGTAAGCCGTAAGCTTGGGGGCTTGCTCCTGTCGACCGCTAGTCCGGCCGGGGGAAGGGCAAGGGTTTCATCCGGAGCGAACGAGGCCCAGTGCTCCAGCAATCGTTGCGGCTTTGGGACGTGCACTAACCCCGCCTAAACCAGCCTCCAAAAGCGCCTTTAGATCGGGGGCGTCTTCAAGGTAGCCCGACAAATAAAGCTGGTCGGGCGCTTCATTCCTTCTCTGGTTCAAGACTTCTTCGGCCGGGCCACTGTAAAGGGCTCTGCCGCGCACCAGAGCCGTGCCGACTGCACATAGCGACCATATGTCGGCGGCGGGGGCCGCCCTTGCGCCGGCGATCTGTTCCGGCGCCATCCATGCTGGCGACCCAACAAGTTCGGTCCCATCAAGGGGGTCGTCGCCCAAGAGCCCGGCGACCCCCAGGTCAATGAGGACAGGCTGCTTTCCACGAAACATGACGTGAGCGGGCTTCACATCGCGGTGAACGACGCCTCGCGCATGCAGATAGGCCAGGGTATCGGACAAATCTCCAATCAGTTGGCTGATGCCGGCAGGAGATGCCAATGCTTTGTTCCGTTCAGCATCGGCTGCAGGATGTTCGAGGTACTCAAAGGCAATCCAGTTGGCACCGTGGCCAGTCACCCGTGCCAATCCGGGATGGTCAACCATCGTGGACAAAGCGATTTCACGCTCGAAACGCCTGACCCCGAGTAAGTCGGTGGCGGCGCCCTTCGAACGATTCAGGCGTTTGACGATCACTTCTGCGCCATTGTCGTCGACTGCGTGGAAAACCGTCGTTACGGCACCCTCCCGCAACAGGCGCATTTTTCGGTATGGGATCGTGTCCCCGTCCATGGTGTCCGTCACCTAGTCGCAACGCCGATGTGCCCAATCGGACAGCGAAAGGGCCTCCACACTCAACCTTCGCGCAAACCTTCCGGATATGAGACTTAAATTGCCCCCAGAGATTGCCAGATCGGCAGGGAGATCGAAATGATTTTGTCCATATTCTCGCGGAGGGTTCTCATCGTTTCGTCATCACTTTCTAGTTGTTCGCCCTTCTGATGGAGCTTTGCACCGCGTTCCAGCAGCAGCTTCGCGCTTGCTTGGGCAAGCGCTCCCGCCTCTGCGGGCGTACCCGCGACCAGCGACTCATAAGCGAGCATTTCAAGGACCGTTACCGTTACCGCCGAACCGACCGCCGGTGCCATCAGCGCCGTTACGATACGTTCGTTATCCGCGCATTCCGCAAGGTGAGCCGCATTATAGAGACGTGCCGCTTCGACGGTCTCTTTCGTTACCGGGTTGATGAGAGCCATGGCCTGGTGCGAGCCTATCAGCATGCCCATGATTTCTCGCGGTGAGGCGGTTGAGCCTTCGGCTTCCGGAAGATCGAGCAGTTCGCCGATCGTGCAGGGACCCTTGCTCAGCGCGCGCAGGGCCGGCCCGTAGAAGCCTTCGTTCAGCGTCGCTTCGCCGAGCGGTATCTTGATCTCGCGATGCGCGGCTGACGGCGGGATGACGAGCTTCAGCTTTTGTTGGCGCAGGCGGTTCTCGCGAACGTGCCTCGGAACGGTCCGCGCGCCGCGCATAAAGACGTCGCGGCGAAAGGTGCGGGTCATGAAATAGTCGCCGACGGTCTCCCGAAGGGAATGGGGGACTTCCTCGATGATGGCGCGCTGTTCGGCTTTGAGCGACAAGTCCGGGAAATTCTCCAGCAAGTTGGCAGACCCCACGAACTCCATCTTGGCGACGGCAAAATCCTCGGCGACGTCGGTTTGATAACAAGGCGCCCAGTGCTCGTTCAGATATTCGTGCGCGAGGTAGGCAACATTGCCCTTGTCGCGTTCTTTCTTCAGGCTTTCCAGTATTTCCACCGGCAATGCAGGTGAACCGGCGTCGGATATACGGCGGACCATATCCAGGGTCTTGCTTATCCGAACGTCACTGTGGGTATTTTCCGACTTGGCCAGCATCGCCAGCAACCGCTGTGTCGGCACCGACTGCGTCCAGCCTGGCAAAGCATTGTAGCTAACGTAGGCAACGCCGCCGGGTTTAAGCGTACGGTCTATAAAGCGTATGATATGGGCACGGTTTTCCATGCTGATCCACGACCAGACGCCGTGCAGCGTGATATAGTCGAATGCGGGGAGGCCAAACGGATCGTTAGTGGCAAGCTGTTCGAACGAGGCTTCTTCCAGGCGGATGTTTTTCAATCCGCTCCTCTTCGCCAATTCCCTGCCGCGCGCGATATGGGCAGGGTTGAAATCGAAACCCCATACTTCGCTGCTGTGGTTCGCGGCGGCCACTGCCAACGAAGTCTCACCGACGCCGCACCCAAGTTCGCAGTAACGATACGGCGCGCCTGGCGTGACCGGGGGCTCAATGTTACGTAGCATGCAGACCGTATCGAGATGGACCGGCATCTGCTCTCGATAGAAGCCCGGCATGTATTCGATATCGGAAACGTAACCGTCTTGCCACGCTATCATCCTTGGGTCCTTTTCAGCGCAAGTGCGGATCGGGGCGGAACTCCGCCGCCACTGACTGGCTGCGCGCCGTCGACGTATTGAGCCATGTATTCCAACCGAGGCGACTTGCCGCCGGATCGTCGCGGTTGTTCGTCAAGGTAAGCGGCGGGATTTCATCCGGCAGCAACCCGAGACGGACACGGTAGGCCTTGTCGGGTCCCAGTGCGACCGCCGCCAGATCGGTAAACTTCTTTGCCTGCGCACCATCCGGGAGCAGGGAGCGGAAAACCGGATAGTGCAGCGGCTCGACATCGAGGAGCACGGAAGACTGGATATCGAATGTGCGTTCTCCCATGACCGTGTCTTCGCCAAGCCTGCAATAGGCACCATCGGGATTGCCAGGGCCTGGAAGCCGGGTCCTGTCGTCGACATCGATCGGAAGCCATTCGCCCTGGAACTGCTCGACCTTTACCTGATAGCCGAGTGTGCCCGACATGATACGCTCGACCGCGGCGGAAGATCGCCCGACCCTGCCAAGCAATCCGCCAAAATGAACCAAGGTCGCGTCAGGCGTTTCCATCCGACCCGAAAGCGCCGGCGTACCGACGCCGACGATCGCCCGCAACGCGTCTTCGATCGGCCGTTGTGTCGATAGGCGTTGGCTTCGCTCCAGCTCGACCGTGACGCGATATTTGGCCCAGGCGTCGTAGAGAAGGCCGGCGAGCCGGTTGTTGAATAAGTCAAAAAACTCGCGCAGCCCCGGATTGCGGTCGCGTACGCTGATATGGACCATTTCGCTGAACGCATGTGGAAGCACGCCGGACGGCCCGGTCAGCCCGACAACGGATTGCGTCATCTCTACCGGGCCGCCGTTGCGTGGGCGCTTGACGGTATTAACCTCGGCCGCCGCATACCCCAGCGGGACGGCGGCGTGGATGCTGATTGACGCGTTCTTCGAATCGACGCCCCGGCCCACGGGATCCGGCAGGTTTGTACCTGTGGATCGAGCCTCCTCGGACGCAATCGCTTCGATGATCCGCACCGCCTGGAAGAAATCAAAGGCGTACGGGCGTTCGAAAAGGTCCGACTTCAGAGAAGAATTCGGTCGCCGGCGCGCGCTGGCCATGTCTTGAGAACTCCACTACGGCCTTTTACCAGGGCGGTTAGTCGCGAGAAGGAATTGACGCTGGCATAGAGGCCGAGGAAGCGTTCGAGAACGCTTGCCATCATGAACACCCCATTGCCGGAAAAATTACCTTCGTCGAAGGTGACGGTCACGTCGATACCCCGGCAGAAAGCTGTCTGTCCGTGGCTCTTGACCCGCGCCGCGCCAGGCTTCGACGACAGCGAAAGAAGGCCGTCGATCAAAGCTCGCGTTTCGGCTGAATCGCGGAAATCGTACAATAGAAGCATTTCTTTCAGCGCGTCCACGCCGCCATCCGACACCAGTGACAGATGGTTGAGCGATAGTTGGGAGATCAGCCGCCAGCGTGCACCCTTGCCATAGTCAGGCCGCATCGTCGGCGTCGGCGCCGTCAACAGCCGCAGGGATTTGACCAGCGGCGCGGGATTGACCGTATGCAGAATCGGCTGGCCACCGCCAAACGGCAAGCGCTCGGGCCGGTTGCGGTTGAGACAAAGCGTCTCTACGGACAGCACGTGATCCGGCTGGGCCGCCGGCGAGAATTCGGGGTCTACGACCGAGAGATAGACTTCACTGCCTGGGTTGTCCGCGATCGAAGGCCGTCGAGCAGCGAGCCACCAGACTGGCTCTTCGTTCTCCTGGCTGCCGTGGCGATCGTTACTGCCATGCCGGACACTGTAAAACGGCAGGATATCGCGCCGGTGACCGCCGGAATCCGAGGCTGTTACCTGGTCGATGCTGTAGACTTCCATGGCACGCGGCCTCCGGCTATCCGGTACGACGCGGTACTCGCTGGTTGTATGGTTGACGGCGATGGGCTCGGCGGTCTGAGGAAACAGATTGACGATCGGCGTACAGCCAAGCGCGAATGCCGTTGCATCGAGCGATCGTTCCAATGTCGGCCAGGGCCGCTTCAGATAGACAAAGACATCGAGCGTCCCTTTCTTGCCGGCAAGCTTTGTTCGTGGTGGGAAGGCCAGATCCACGAACAGGAACTTTTCCGGGAAGGCGAAAAATTCGGTGAGGATACGGAAGCCGAGATGAGACCCTTTCTCATAAGGCAGCAGGCCCTCTTCTTCGCCGAAGCCTCCGGGCGAGAAGGCGGAAGCATCGAGCACGGTGACGTCCGGATCGTTCGCGCCTTCCGCGAAGGCGACGGCGATGGTGTCGTTGAGTAGCAATTCATAAAGCGGATAGACCAGTTGTGGCTGACCGCGCAGGAAGAAGCGCAGCCGTTCTGGCGCATTCTTCTCGAAGCTGGCGTCGGGGGACGTCATCTCCAGTGTCAGGCGCAGGCAGGCGGCGGCATTTTGACTGCGCGTGGTGTCCGGCGCGGTGATCGGGCGGCCGGACAACGTTGCCGAACGAACCGTCAGGGGATGCAGCAATACGTTGGATGCGGTGCGAAAGCGGCATCGCTCGCCCTCCATCGGTTCCGTGTCGAGCAACGTTCCGGCGGGAACCTCGTGGCTATCCGGCAAGTCCGGCTGCGGCTCCATCTGTACGATGGACATGGAGGGGATCGGCTTGTCGAAATGGGGATAGAGGATGCCGAGCATCGCGCTGGTCAGTTCGGGGAAGTCATCGTCCAGTTTCTGGCGGATGCGCGCGGTCAGGTAGGCGAACGCCTCGATCAACCGGCCGACATGGGGGTCCTCGACGGCGTCTTCCGACAGACGAAGCCGGCCGGCGATGCGCGGGTTCTCGGCTGCAAAAACCGCCGCCGCTCGTCGGATATTGAGCAGTTCACGGTTATAGTGAAGGAGCAGATCATCCGACATGGGTTAGGTGAGTTCCTGCTGGAGACGCTAGCCGCGGGGCAGATATCCTCGCTGGCGTATGAAGATGATCAGCGTGCCGCCGCCTGTCAACGAAACCCGCCGCTGGCATCACAGCACCGGACATTTGAAACCCGCAAGGGTTTCCTTAGCGAATGGGTTCCTCGTGGCCGATACAGTTACATCGAGCACGGCCTTTCGACTGCCGATCGTAAAGCCGTAGGGCACCACATCGGTCGCGTCGGGATTGAGGATACGGCCGGCGTCGAATAGCCGGAAAAGCGCCCATGGACCCTGGCGCCTCAGAGCGTTGCGCTCGCCGTCCAATTCCGGAGTCATGGACAGGACCGCCTCGGCACCGGCGGGCTGAGGCGGCCATTGGAATTCCGTTGGCGTCAGCGGGCCGTGCGTATAGACGAGGACTGGTCCGCCGACATCGAACTGCAAGGCGCGTGCCTTGAGGTCCAGTTGCACCGGCGAAACCGTGAATTTGATCGCTGGCGTCGCCGAGGTTCCGAAATAGATGTCGGTGATGTCGGCGGCGCGCTCGAAGTCCGCCAGCACTTCATCGCTCAGGTCGAGGCCGATCTTCTGTCCGGTTCGCCACCGCCAGGGCTTCGTCGTCGTGTCGATGAACGGTTTCAGATAGTCATTACGAAACGAGGCGATCAGGCCGGTTGGGGCGAATACCGTCGCGAAATCGGCGATGGACGCGTCGTCACTGCTCTTCGGCTCGAACGGATAGCGGTGTTCGGTGGTCGATTGGCAGGCCGGAAGCACCGTGGTCTTCCATATCTCTGCCAGCCGTGCACGCGAACTGCCTCCGGTGACGGCCGCCACCTGGCTGAGGATGCGGCGAAACAGCGGTTGCAAGGACGCGGGCAGTGCGCTGACCTGTTCGCCCAACTGGTTGAGGATCGTTTGGGGTTGAGCGCCGAGTTCGAGAATGTCGCCGCCTGTCGCGACAAGGTTGATCTGCGTGTAAAGCGGCTGCAGTGCGGCTACGATCGCGCTGACTTGCGACTGCTGCCCCTCCGCTGCGCTGACCGCCTTGTTGAACGCCTGGAAATGGTCGGTCACGGCTTTGCCAACATCGACTACCCGCTGCGGTAACGTCACGCTGCCGGCGACACCTTTGACCTGCGCGGGAGCCGCCTTGGCGAGCGCCCCGGCCAGCTTGTCTGCTCCTGCGGGACTGGCGGCTGGAGCGAGATCGGTCTCCGCCGCAATGGCCTGCATCAATTCAGTGACCGGTGAGGGGCTGCCGGTGATGATCGCCAGTGACCGCGCCACCTCGCCGGCACTGGTGCCGTCGGCAATCGTCAGGTCGGACAACAGGCTGTCCCATGATCTTATATAATCCACCCGATAGAGGTCGAGCATTCCCTTGCGGATACGCTGGATTTCGTTTTCCCGGTCGAGCGCCGAGTCGGCGACCCCCATCACCCACAAATCGTCACCGAGCGCGGTGGCGACGGTCCCGGTGGCCGGCAATCCGGTCTCCAGAAAGCCCGACTTCGTGTAGAGTCCGGCTACACCGTCCCAGAAGCTCGAACCACTGATGCGCGACAATGCCTGCGGCCCCGACAATCCCATATGGTCAACGGGTCGCCACGACGGCAATTGCTGGATTTCAGGCATTGCAGTCAGAGAATCGTAGGCGAGACGGGCGAGGGTGTAATCGGAGATGAACCCGCGCGCACGGTCCACGAGGCGCATGTCCATCAATGGCGGCGGCGTCACCACGGTCGACGACAGCTCTGCAAGATGCTCCGAAACCTGCTCGTCGATCTGCTGCGTGTGATCGTAAGGCAACCATTTGGCGCTGAAATCGGGGCCGAGAAGGGCTGCCGTCGAGGGCTCCACGGGTCGCTCGCCTGTCAGCATCAGATAGAGTTTCAGCTGTTGGAAGCGTAGCGCGGCGGCCGTCTTCGGATCGTTCAATCCGTCATGCAGGTAACGGTTGGCAAATGGCAGCAGCAAGGCGGAAATGCCGCGGTCGTAGGCACCGCGCGCCGCTTCCTCGACCGAAGCGGTTCCATAGAGGCCGAAGGTCGCGCGCGCGGGCTGCTCTTTCGCCAGCTTGCGCAGATCGTCCAGCGCGTTAAGCGCCGGCATGAAAGTCGACGGGAGCTTGCCGTCGGGAGAGGCCGCCGCAAGGCTGGCTCGTGCAGCGCTCACTTCATCCTTGAGCCTTGCCGTATAGGCCCGGCCTTCGGTGAATCCCAGCCACCAGAAGACGAGCACCGCAAACACCGCCAAAGCCAGCAGCGCGTTGACGGCAACGCCCCGCACCCGCATCATCAGTGCCGCGTGCCGGGTGAGGCCGCCGAGACTGGCCTCCGGGATGACGACATCGTGCACCAGTTTGTGCAGGAAATAGGCGCGCGCGCGGGGTGCGGCACTTTCAGTGCGCAGCGCGAGGCTCTGAGGTTTCTGCGCGAAATTCCTTGCCAGATGGCCGGAAAGGCCGTCGACTGAAAGGCCGTTCTGCGTCGCACTCGCAAAGAACATCCCACGCACCAGCGGCGGCGCCTCGAACCGGTGGGTAAACGTCACCTGCGTCACCAGGGACTCCAGTATCTCCTGCATCGCGGCGAACTGGTTGGGGAACTCAAAGGCCCGGCGGCGGCGTTGATCGTCCGGTTCTTCCTGTAGACGCAGCAGCAGATTGCGCGTCAGTGACCCGACGATGCCCGAGAACCCTTGCGTGAAGCGTTCCAGCGCCTGGCCAGGATTTTCGGCCTTGGCGGCGGGGTCGAGTGAAAATCCCAGGACAGCGTTGCGTTCCTCGGTGCTCAGCGCATCGAAGAATTCTTCGAACCCGACCAGCAGATCCAGCTTGGTAACAAGGATATAGACAGGCGGGCGGGTGCGCAGCCGGGCGGTTATTTCGTCGATCCGGCGGCGCAAGGCCGATCCGAAATCAAGGCCGGATTCCGTTGTCATTCCAATCAGTTCGCCGGCGCTGATCGTGATGATGAGGCCGCTGATCGGTTGCTGTGGCCGCAGTCGGCGCAAATGATCAAGCAGGTGCAGCCATAATGACGACGACGCCCGGTCCGCTTGTTCGAGGAACTGGCCGGCCAGTTCGACCAGAACCGCCTGATCGGCGAGGTGGAAGACGGCGGGAGCATCGCTCGCCGTTTCCGGCTGGTATGGAAAAGCCAGGCCGCCATTCAGGATGGCGGATGTCTTGCCTGCTCCGTCCCGGCCCATGACCAGATACCAGGGGAGCCGGTAGTTCTCGCGGGAATAGGGATTGAACCGCCGCCCCCTGTTGGTGAACCGCATTGCGCCGCGCGCGGCATCTCGGAAGGCTGCGAATTGCAGGTCCGCCTTGTCGCGAACCTGTTCGGCCGCTTGCCGTTCCTCTTCCTTTTGCCGGCGCAATGCTGCGAGCAGCGCCTGATCGGCGCTGCTGCGGCGGACTCGTATGAAGAAGCCGGCGATGCCCCAGGCAAGGACGATGACCAGGATGATGGCCAGGCGGGTGGAAGCAGGAGCAAGCGGGCGCGCTTCTCCAAAGGCCAGCAGCGGGCCGAGAAACCAGATCAGCAGCACGAGGCAAAGTGCTGCGATCGTCAGCAGCGGACCGGACCTCAGCAGAGGCTTTCCCACACGCTGCAGGCTGCTCCTCACGCTCAAGACAAGCTTTCCTTGTAAGCGATCATGCGCCGCGCAGCGTCGAGATAGGCCGGATCGATCACTATGCCGCCTTGGGCGGCAATCGCAGCCTTGCTTTCCGAGACGAACAGGCCACGATCTGCTTCTGGAACCAACATGGCCTGTGCTTCGAGCCATGCCGCCAGAGCCGCGTCATCTGGATTAGCCGTAGCGCTGGCGAGCGCGACGCGGCCCTTCATCGTCTCGACGCTCGCATCGAGATCGACAAGCTGCGTTTCCATCAGCGCAGCGAGGCTCGGCAGCAAGGCATTGCGCCGTACGCGCATGCGCGCCTCCTCGACGGAGGCATCGAGCTTGGGCCGGGCGGCAAGACCAACCATCAATGGAAGGACGGGGCCTTCGCTCTTCATGGCAGTTTCGAGATCGTCCATACGCCGCAAAGCCGCAGTGATCGTCGACAGGGCAGCAACTGTTGTCGGATTGGGGATCGGCTTGGTCTGTGCGGCCGTTTCGATGCCTCTCGTCGTCCATCGGGTTTCACTCTCGAAAGTCTGGAAAACCAGATAGCCGACGCCAAGGCAGGCAACCGCCAGTGCTGCAGCCGAGGCCCACTTTACGGGATTGCTGATACGGCCTTTGCGGTGGAAGCCAACGAGGCCGGCCTCCTTGAAGATCGTGTCCTTGAATGTTCCGGCGATGAAATAGCCATGATCTTCATCGTCGAATCCGAGGTCAGGCGGGATCATGCCGACACGCGGCATGGCAAAGCGTCGTGACAGTTCGGGCAGAAGGCTGTCGATCGACAGCGCCTCCTGGCGAGCACTGGTCAGGAAGATACCGCGCAGCGCCGCACCATTATGTGCCTTGCCACCACTGGTAAAGACCGCGTCCAGCAAAGGCTGGACGGTGTTCTGGAGGGTTGCGACCTGCGCACTGAACCCGTTGATGCGCGCGCAGCGTACGGGGTCGGCTTCCCGCGAGAGCCATTCGACCAGACGGGCACGCATCGCCGCAAGAAGCGATTGGTAGCCATGCGACACGGCCTCTTTCATGACGTCCGCTGATAGCGGTACGCCGGCGGCCGGTAAAGGCAGCGTAAAACCCCAGGGCTGCAACCGTTCCTGAGGCTCTTGCCGATCAAAGAACTCCTGGAACCCCGGAAGCAGGTCGACCTTGGTCAGCATCATGTAGACCGGCGCGCTCTGTCCCGTCACAGTCTCGATTTCGCGCAAACCGAGCAGGGCATTCTGCGAGAATTCACGGTGTTCGGTCTGGTCTGCAAGCGTCAGGTCGGCAGGGCTGAGTACGAATGCCGTCCCGTTGATGGGTTGGGCCGGACGAAGTTGCGTGATCAGTTCGCAGACCTCGCCAAGTTTCTGATCGGGACCGAGCACGGTCTCGACGAAAATCGCTTCTTCCCCCACCCACCATGTCGCAGGGCCAATGGCCGTCGGCATACCGAGCCGCATCCCGGACTTTTCGAGCAGGCTCGACTTGCCGACGCCGGGCGCGCCGATCAGCAGATAGAGCGGGACCGATTGGCGTCCCCTGCGGCCTTGCAGGCCCCTGTTGGAAAGGAAGATCGATGCAAGGCGTCGCTGCTCGCGAAACCCGGGCGCATCCGGATGGGCCTGGGTGGCACCGATGCGCCGCCCCAAGAGGGCAGGGACCAAGGCCAGGAGGACGAGTGGCGCGATGCAGGCCGCGAAGCGCAGTTGTGGGTCAGCGAGCGGCGCATAATTCCAGATAGCCCAGCTAGCGGCAATCGAAAGGCAAAGACCCGCCAGCCAGTTGATCCGGAACCATGACTTCATGGTGTCGGTTCCATCGAAATCTGGAACTCGACGCGCCGATTGCGGGCGCGGCCTTCCACGGTGTCATTGGAAGCGATGGGGTCGTTCTCGCCTCTTCCTTCAAAGCTCACGCGCGATGGATCGGAGACGTGCCGGCGTAGCATATCGGCGGCGGAACTGGCCCGCGCGACTGAAATTGCCATATTGTCGCCAAGCGGGCTACCCGCGCCGACCGGAACGTTGTCGGTATGGCCGATGACGAGAATTGGCCCCTTTTCGCCGTTCAGGGCGCTTCCGATGCGGCTTATCAGCGGGTCCTCGCTCGGAGCTATGTCCTTTCCGCCTGAAGGGAACGAAGCCTTGAGCATCCGGATGACGACGGAGCTTCCCGATGGCGACACTTCAACGCTGCCGCTCGCTATATCGTCGGCCAGAAAAGCCGATATCCGCTCGATCTGGGTTTGCCGGGTCGGTGGTACCGGCTCGGGGATGGCAGGCACGGCGGCATGGTCGACGACGATCGGCGTTGGCGGAGCCAGCGCTTTGATCTGCTCGGCCGCGGTCTCGACGCTGCCGCGCAAGCTGAGGCTGGAAAAAATCCACAACGCGGCCAGCAGCCCCAGGACGATCATTCCGGCGAGCCATGGGTCGGCCATCATGCGCGGCGGCTTATGCGGCGCAGTCACGCCCTGCCAGGTAGCCGACAGGTCGCGGTCGTAGGGTCCGCGCACGCGGCGAATGGCGCGGTACAGGTCGTGGCGAAGCCGGGTAAGCTGGCCCTGGCCGCCTTCCACGACACGGTATTTGCCGACAAAGCCCACCGCCAGGCAGATCGCCATCAGTTCGAGCGCGTCGACGTCCTCTTCCGGGTTCATCAGCAATTGCGAAAGCAGGTCGTAGAAGCGTTCGCCGCCCCAGGTTTCATTATAAAGGCTGCTGACCAGGCTGCCGCTGGCCCAACCGGACTGGCCGCCCCATTTCGTGTTGAGAATGACGTCGTCTATCGTTGCGCACAGGGCATAGCGTGCGATCCTCACGATCCGGCTGGGGACGTCCTTGGCCATGGCCGCGCTTTCGAAGCGCTTGATCTCGTTGATGGTGAGGTCACGAAACTCGGCGATGTTGTCTGGGGGAGCGCTTTCGTTGAGACGCCCGGCCAGCCAAAGCAGCGGGGCGGCGGCACTCACAAGCGGGTTGATCGCGGCAAGGTCGAAGGCCTTGTCGATGCTGGAATCGGCGCGCGGGCGCACGGCATCGCTGTTCGACGCATGATCGCGTGGCGCGAAACGTTGGTCGAATTGATTGCGACCCGCCGGCGGGGTGCCGCCGAAGAAGTCTTCATCCAGCGATGGCGCGCTGAAATCGGGCTGGCCGCGCGTGCCGCCGCGCAGGGGGGCTGGCCGCAGATCGCCGCCTGACAGCGGCTGTCTGATCGTATCGTCGGCCTTCGAGAAGTAGGAAAAAGGATCGCTCAGCGCCGCACTCCTTCTGGAATGGACCTTCGGCTAGCCCCGTGGCTTGAATCCGCTGGTCCGATTGAGGCGGTGTCAGGCCGTGTCTGCTTCCGCCCGAACAAGCAAAGGCGAAGCGGATGGAGGCGTTTCATGGTTGGCCCGCCATGAACGGCTGGACGGGGCGCTGCGGAACGGCGTGGCCAGGACGGCAAACCTCGCCGAGCGCTCAAGCCCTCGGCTCTTCCGACAAGTCCATGTACCATCTCGATCATGTCGATCCGATCCTAAGCCTTCACGGCCCACAGCTCGAGTTCCAGCCCGGGAAATTCACCGGCTATGTGGATGGCAAGTCCAGTAGAGTTGCCGGTTTGCTTCCATATTGCACTGGTCCGGTCGAGTTCGAAATAAGCTTTCCCGGTATGATACGGTATCTGCCGCGGCGCTACCGGCAAGGCGTGCAGAGCTATTCCCGGAAGGGCGGCGTTCACCAGTTCTCTTATCTGCTCGATCGGACCCATCTTGATCTGGCCGACCAGCCGCCGCTGCATCGCTTCGGCCGACATGTCGGACTGGGCCGCGAGAATGAACGTGTATTTCGAATAGATGGAACGATCCGACACCGTGGCGACCCGGATACCGTAGCGATGCTCGGTCAGCGGGATCAGGAACGCGCCCCGGTCTAGGACAGCGCTCAACGACTGGCGCACAGCCGCGATCACCGGAGCGAACGTCATTTGTAGTCGTTCGTGATCATAGACGGGGAAGGGGCGCGGGCGGTGGTTTGGCGTCGTGAACGTAGCCAGTTCCGATGCAAGGGCGACGGCGTTCAGGAAGATCGTTTCGGGATGCACGCAAAAGATGGAGGCGAGATGCGTGAATACAGGCTGCCAGCGGTTAATCGTCTGCAACATCAACGTATCGGTCAACTCGGCTGCGGTGCCCGCATTGCCGGCAGCTAGTCGCGAGGCAATCGCCTCGCCACGGTGGTTCAGAAGGCCGACGATCTCGGTGAGCAACCCTGTCAGGACCGGTGACGTCCGGGCGTCGAGCGCCGGCGGAATATAGCTGTCGTCGAGAACGACGGTATTGTCGGCGCGAACCTCCAGGATGCGCGCCAAGCCGATCCGGAGGAGGCCCGCGCTCTCGCTGGACTCCAGTGCGTAGCGCAGCCGGAGCTTGCCGACGGTTATCGACACGGGCGGCGCCTGCTCGGTGCTGTTGGAATCGGCGACCTCGATGTCCGTCGACGTATAGCGCGTCAGCGTGTCGACTTCGGCGCCGGCAGATTCGCGACTACCGGGCTGGGTGATGGGTAGCGTCAGATAGATGATGGTGTCGCGCGTGTTCTCACCAAGTTGCAGCGGCACGAGATCGTCTGCGCTGTCGGGCGCTACGAACGGAGTTCCATCCTCGAATACCCCCGTCGCGTGCTCCACCGCAAAGCGGCCGATCGACAGAAGTTCGCGGTTGAGCTTGAGTTCAGCCAGACCCCACCCATAGGCGCGAAGCGAGCGTACCCGCCCGTCCAGCATCCGCTCCATGGAGCGGGCGCTCTGCTGGAAATGCTGGGCACGAATGAACATGCCCTCGGACCAGATCACCTTGTCATCGAACGGCATGCCGTAATTCCCCGTACCCTCGTCGCGAGATGTCGCTGCCAATCATATCCGAACCACAACTGAGCCTGACGTCAGTCCTGAGGCCCAAGGTTGACTGAACTCGTGTTGAGCTCTGCTTTCAGCTTGAATTTCTTTTCCCCCTGCAAAGGGATCATAGCTCGCCATTTCGCCTGCTCAAAATCCCGGAAGCCGACGACGACGGCCACGATCACCGTTCCCTCGACAAGCTTTGCCTTGATCCGTTCCACGCCACCCGGATTAAGCACGATTTCGGCCTTGCCCAGCATGGTTGGTCCGAGCGTTGCTTCATCCTGCTCCCACAGTTGCTTGAAACTGGCGTTTGCGAACGCCGCGTCTCCGCTGAGCTGGTAGAGCCGAAGGACTACAGGCGAAGGCTGCCCATCCGGCGAGGGATTGATGAGAGGCGATGCCATCGCGATAAAATCGATCCCCGCTTCGGCGGGTGCGGGCTTGATCTCGATCTCCGTGGCGGGCGGCTTTTTTGCGAGCAGTCCGCAGCCCGAAAGGCATAGAACCACCGCAAACACCAACCATGACCGGAGAACACCGGACATGAAAACACCCCCGCAACTTGCTGGCGTTAAACCAGCGTAAAAACAAACACGCTACTCAGGCAGGAACTTGCTCCCGTCGAGAAGAAGAGCGCGTAGCCGTTCACAAAACCTTTGCCGTTCGATGTCCGGCAAATCCGTTGCCGCTGCTTCCACGGCCTTTACAAAGCTACTCAACTCGATCCCCGTAAGAGGAAGACCAAGTATCGCAGCCTCACCGCTGGCGGATGCTAACGAGTCTTGGCCTTTTATGGAATTCCTAATAGTTTCTTGCTCCTCATTTGAGGAGATATCCACGGAAATCGGATTCCTGGACGGTTCAAACGATTCCTGCGGCGCCCACCAATCGTCCAGTATTGGCGCCGACGATCCGGCCTGACCTGGCCCGTTTTGCCAAGGCGGCGGTTGCGGTGCGCTGGCAGGGGCAGCCTTCTCGGCCAACCCGAACGGACCGTCCTGGCCTGTCCCGTCCGCCGCAGGACGGGGCGATTGTGCAGGCACTTGCAGGGGTGCACCGGCTTCCAGCCGGACCAGAATAACCGCGTCGCCGAGCTTCACCACATTGCCATCCGACAAGAGCCGGGGGAGGCCGAACCCGACGACCTCGTTGTCGATCTCGACGCCATTGGTCGACGTGTCGGTCAGCACGAAGCCGCTGACGTCCCTGTCTATGCGGCAGTGCGCTTTCGATACGATGCGCTCCGGGTCTGGCAGCACCCAGTCGGCGACGGGCGACCGCCCGACGACGAGGCTGCCGTGCTCCATGGTCTTTTCGATATGGGCGCCCATCAGTCGATCAGGGCCCTTCAGGATAAGTTTGAGTTTCATGCGCCCCTCCAAACGCTCTTTGCCCGTCACTCGGGGCGGGTGTCGTCGAGCCTGCCCTGTACCTCGCGTCGTGCCGCCACCAGATGGGTGCTGTAGTGCATGCAGGAGCGTTCGTGCAAGCGCACGTGCCATGGCACTTCGCGCGTCGGCTTTTCTCTGCGCAGTGCCCCGGCCGCAAGGGGGCCGTCACTCAGCATCAGGTCGAGGAGGGCTTCGCCGCCACCGCCATGCGGTCCGCGCTGGGAGTGTCCGCCGATCCAGCCTTCAAGCGGGGTGACCTGCGCCGCCCAGTCGAAGGGAACAGCCAGCAATGCCTGTCCGCCGCTGCGCACGACGCGTCCGATCTCGTTCAGCCCCAACTGCGGATCGGACAGGCAGTCCAGCACGTTCAGGCCGACCGCGAGCGCAAAAGTCTCCGGCGCAAACGGAAGCGCGAGCACGTCGCAAATCCAGACGTCCATCCGCTCGCGATGGGGGGCATCAATGCCGAAGCGCCGGCGGTCATAGACCACGCCCACCCGCCGGCGTGCATAGTCGACGTTGCCTTCGACAACAGCGCGGCGGGAAACGCGGGCAAGCGGCATCGAGATGTCGATCCCCAGAATCTGGCGTCCGGTCCTGTGGGCGAGCTCGACCACCGAGCGGCCGGCGCCGCATCCGATGTCGAGCACTGGTCCGGGCGGAAGGTCGTCAGTGACCATCTCGAGGCCGCAAGCCAAAGCCCGCGCTACGCCCGAAGGAGAGGCGTCACCCGCGGCCGGCACGGTTTCCTGCGGGTCGTGGTCGCCCCAATGGTCCCAGACATAGGAAGAGACGTGCTGGCGTATCGAATCGAGACCGCTGCCCGGTCCCGAAGCGTCGCCCAGCAGGCTTTCGACTGCAGGAGTCAGATCGCGCCGTGCCATGATGTAGAAGAGATTGTCCTGGATGTAGCGTCGGACGTCGGGAACGATCACCGGCAGGCCGTCGATCACCGGATACTCGCGGCCGCAGTGGGCGCAACCGAGAATTCCCGCGATGACATCGTCATCCGTTTCTATTTCCACCACGTTGATGCACAGCGCCTGCGAATGCCCGTTCCTGCTGCACGCAGGGCAGATCGGCCTGAGCATCTCGAAATGGCTGCGGCGCATCTCAGCCGCCGATTATGACGGTGGGGCAACCGGGTGGCAGGATTTTTCCGACCGGACTGGGGATGGGGGCGACGCATGCCGTGTGTGCGGTAATATCGCCGACGCGGGCGGCCGGCAGCCCTCCTATAAGAACCGTGGCCGAACCCTTCGAGATCATGCCGGGGCCGCCGGGCACGCAGCCGGCCAGAACGCACGGCTGCGACAGATCCGTCACGCGTGCGGCCGGCATGTTGCCTATAAGGACGTTTGGCTGGCCCTTTATAATGGCGAGCGGCATGGCCGGATGCGGGGTCGGCGTTGGCACGGGCGCTGCCGGATGAATCGGCGCATGGCAGTGCGGCGCGTCCTGCAACATCTGGTCGCCCATGCGAGCTGCGTTCATGGCGGGGTCTCCTCAAGCCGCGTTGTCCGCGCCAGGCGCTTATGAAGCGTCAACACATTCCAGCCGCTTTTGCGCTGGTAGCCGATTTCATCGAGAACGGTGTGAACGAAATGCATACCGAGCCCGCCGACTTGGCGGGCTTCAATGTCGGCGGAAAGATCGGGGCGGGGTATTCCGAGCGGATCGAACGGTATTCCGTCGTCCCGTATCTCTATCAGCAGTTCTGCCACATCGACGCGCAGCATGACAAGGATTTCGTGCGCGTTTCCGTCACGAAATGCGTAACCGGTGATGTTGGAAAGTATCTCGTCCAGCGCCACCTCGATGCCCTCGACAGCATCGTGGGCGAGCGCATGACGCGCAAAGAACATGTCCACCTGCCTGAGAACACCGGGGATCGCGTGGGCGTCATTGAGCACCACGAATGTCGCCGTCTTGGCGGGATGAACATCGGACCGGGACAGCGCGACGGCGGCACACCCGTCGCTGACGCGGTCGATCTCGCTGCCGACCAGACCCTCCAGGCCCTCCACCGGGATCTCCGGTCGGGAAGGTGACGGTACAGTGCCAGTAGACAGCCATGCGATTTCGCCGGGGGCGAGCCATGCGATATCCTTTTTTCGGGCTATCACATTGATGCTACCCCGCCCGGTTGTTGCCGACGCCATCGTGCCGGTGGCTATGTCGAGCAGCACGACGGCCGCATCCAAATCCGCTTCAGGAAAAACCCTCCGGCAGGCGGCCAGCGCAGGCCCGGGGTTTTCAAGAAGCGTAAGAGCCGCGCGTAGGAGGTGGCGAAACGAGGCTGCGGCAAGTGCGCCTTCGACGCCATCCCCGCCTATGCGAACCGTCGCCACAGCCAGCATTTGCTGAGCGAGCCACATATGATCGTGAAAACAGACCGACCCGTCACGATGACGAACACCCGCGCCGAGTTCGACGTCGCGCCGGACCGGAAAGCGTTGGGGCAGCAAAGAATTCCTGACGATTGCGGCGAGATCATCGTCCGGGGGAGGCTCGTTCACGATAGCCTCCTATGCAGGAGGTCACGCGCCAACATCACAAGAATAGGTTTCTGACGACACGGAGAGCTCTCTTGAAGGATGGCGGGCGTTGCGGAGCTGTGACTGGCGGTGTAGCCTAAAAAGAACGGATTTGAAAGAAGCGCGAGGCATTCATCGCTATGGACATCGCCGAGAGTCGTCGCGACGGCAAGCTTATAATCGCGCCGAGCGGAAGGATCGACACCACTTCTTCCCCGATCTTTGATCGACGTCTAAGTGCCGTCATTGATCGGGGCGATACTCAACTCATTGTCGATCTTTCGAATCTTGAATATATAAGCAGCACAGGCCTGTCGGCATTTCTCTCGGCAGCAAAGAAAGTAAAGGCGGCCGGCGGTCAGATGGCGCTCACCGGCCTCAACAGTCGAATTCGCCTCGTTTTCGAAATGAGTGGTTTTTTAAGGTTGTTTCCAGTGTTTCCCACCGTCGAGGCGGCGGTAACGTAACTTTGCGAGAATCCCGTAGACGCCGGGCAAAGTCAGACTTAGAGTAACCCATTCGCATTTTTCTAGAGTCGCGGAAGGGGCCCCTACCGGTTATTACCGCTTTTGCTGTTTAATTCGGCTGGGGTTTGAGGGGGTACGGTGCTTAACGTAGATTTGCAGGCCCTTGTCGGGCGGCTGGATCAGCATTGCCGATCAGCTCTTGAGGGTGCGGTGGGGCTGACCCTATCCCGCACGCATTACAACGTCGAGATTGAGCACTGGCTATCCAAGCTCGTCGAGTCGACGGACGGCGACATTGCCGCGATCCTTCGCCATTTCGAGATCGACGCCGGTCGATTGGCAACCGATCTGACCAAGACGCTGGATCGGTTGAAGACCGGCAACGCCCGTTCACCGGCGCTTGCGCCCAACGTCGTCAAACTCATTCGGGAAGCCTGGGTATTCGCGTCCCTGGAGTACAACGTAGCCGCGATCCGCGGTGGCCATCTGATGGCCGCGTTGCTCGGCGACGACAGTCTGGCGGCGATTGCGCGCGACGCGTCACCGCTTTTTTCCCGGATCAATGCCGAGACGCTGCGCCTTTCGCTCGCCAAGATCGTCGCGGACAGCAGTGAAGCCGGCGGTGCAAATCTCGCGTCTACCGGTAGCGGCAAGGCATCGTCTGCCGGCTCGCCGCAGAGTTCCACCGCGAACTCGGCGCTCGAACAGTACACCATCAACCTGACGGCGCGCGCACGGGAAGGCAAGATCGACCCGGTTCTCGGTCGTGACGCCGAAACGCGGCAGATCGTCGATATTTTGACGCGGCGGCGCCAGAACAATCCGATTCTGACGGGTGAGGCTGGCGTCGGCAAGACGGCGGTGGTCGAAGGATTCGCCCTCAAGATCGCTGCTGGCGATGTGCCGCCTGCATTGAAGGATGTGGAGTTGCTTTCGCTCGACCTCGGCCTGCTGCAGGCAGGCGCCGGGATGAAGGGCGAGTTCGAGAATCGTCTGAAAAATGTCATAGAAGGTGTGAAGGCGTCGCCGAAGCCGATCATCATGTTCATCGATGAGGCGCACACCCTGATTGGCGCCGGCGGTGCCGCCGGCCAGAATGATGCGGCCAACCTGCTCAAGCCGGCACTGGCACGCGGTGAGATGCGGACGATCGCAGCTACTACCTGGGCCGAATACAAGAAATATTTCGAGCGAGACCCCGCCCTGACGCGCCGCTTCCAGGTCGTCAAGGTCGAAGAACCCAACGACGAATCGGCTATCGGCATGATGCGGGGCCTGGTCCCCACGCTTGAGCAGCATCACGGCGTGCGTATTCTGGCCGAGGCGGTCGAGGACGCGGTGCGCCTGTCGCGGCGCTATATTCCGAGCCGGCAGTTGCCCGACAAGGCCGTCAGTCTGCTGGACACTGCTTGCGGCCGGGTTGCCATCGCAAGCCATGCGGTTCCGGCGCCCGTGGAGGATCGCCGCCGCCGGATCGAAATGCTGGACACGGACCTCGCGGTGCTGTCTCGCGAAAGCAGGATCGGTGCCGATCATGTCGAACGCATCAAGCATCTGGAGGCTGACCGCGAGACAACCGCCGCAGAACTTGCCGGCCTCGAGGCGCAGTGGCAGCAAGAGCTTGAGCTGGTCGGGAAAATCCGCGATCTGCATGTCTTGCTGGCCGATATCGAGGAAGGCGCGCCGACAGCACCCGACGCAAGGGCTCCTGACGAACTGCGAGCAGAACTGGCGACGCTCAAAGCCGATTTAGCAAGCTTGCAGGGCGAAAAGCCGCTGTTGCACGTTACTGTTGATAGCCAGGCAATCGCCGAAGTCGTCGGCAACTGGACCGGCATACCCGTCGGCCGCATGGTGTCGAACGAGATCAAGACCGTCCTCGCTCTGAAGGATAAGCTTGGAGAGCGCGTCATCGGCCAGCCGCACGCGCTGGAGGCCATCGCCGAGACCATTCGCACGTCACGGGCGAAACTTATCGATCCCCGCAAGCCGATCGGTGTTTTCCTGATGGTGGGCACATCGGGTGTCGGCAAGACGGAGACGGCATTGGCCGTGGCGGATCTCCTCTATGGCGGCGAACAGAATCTGACCGTCATCAACATGTCGGAATTCAAGGAGGAGCATAAGGTCTCGATGTTGGTCGGGTCGCCTCCCGGCTATGTCGGCTATGGCGAAGGCGGGGTGCTCACCGAAGCTGTTCGCCGGCGCCCCTATTCCGTCGTTCTGTTCGATGAGATGGAAAAGGCGCATCCTGGTGTCCAGGACGTGTTCTACCAGGTGTTCGACAAGGGCATGCTGCGCGATGGCGAAGGCCGCGACATCGATTTCAAGAACACCGTCATCATCATGACTTCCAATGCCGGAACGGACCTGATTCATCGGCTCTGCGCGGATCCGAAGACGCGGCCCGATCCGCAGGAACTTGCCGAAGCCTTGCGCCCCGAGCTGCTGAAGTTGTTCAAGCCGGCGTTCCTTGGCCGTTGCTCGGTCATCCCTTATTTTCCGCTGGCCGACGACATCATCCGCCGGATCGTATCGCTGCAACTTGACCGCATCCGCAAGCGGTATCTCGAAAACTATCGGGCCGAACTCAGCTGGAGCGAGGATCTGGTTTCTGAAATTGCCAGCCGCTGCACGGAAGTCGAGAGCGGCGCGCGCAACATCGAATATATTCTTTCCCGCGGTTTGCTGCCGCAACTGTCCGCCCATGTTCTTTCGGTGATGGCCGAAGGGGGGCAGGTTGGCAGCATCGTCGTGTCCATCGAAGCGGATGGACGGTTTCGGTTCGCGCCGAAAGGGGAGCCCTACGATGAGGTCGAGGACACGGCGAATTCAGCCTCGGCCGAATAGGGACTTGCCGATCTCCGGCGGGGATTGTCCGTCGGGGTCTTAATTTGGTTCACAACGGGAGAAAGCTATGGCTATTTATGTGAAATACGAGGGCATCGACGGCGAGGCCACGCACGAAGATCACAAGAAGTGGATCGATGTCAGCAGCCTGCAGTTCGGGGTGGGGCGCGGTATTGCAAGCCCGAGCGGCGCGACCGCTAATCGCGAGGCGAGCCAGCCGAGTGTCAGCGAGGTCGTGGTAACCAAGCAGCTCGACGGCTCTTCCAGCAAGCTGTTCACCGAATCGGTCACCGGGGCGGCCGGCAAGAAGGTCGAGATCCATCTGGTCAGCACGGGTAGCCCCGGCAACACCTATGTGGAATACGTACTGAGCGACGCGCTCATTTCCGGATACAGCGTCAGCTCGGGCGGTGACCGTCCGTCGGAATCGGTTTCGATCAACTTCACCAAGATCGAGTTCAAACAAACCCCGTTCGACGAGACTAACGCGGCCGGCACGCCGGTAACCGTCAGCTACGACCTGTCGACCTCGAAGAGCGGCTGATTCCCAACTCTTTGCAGCGCCCGACCGCTGCGGCCGGGCGCTACCCGAGGCAGAAAACCGAATGGCCGAACCGCTTGTTCAGGGAGAGCACTGGCTTGTCCTAGAGACTCCTCTTGGGGCCGATGCTCTCGTCGCTACGGAGGCGACGGGGGTAGAGGGGATGTCGCGGCTTTTCGAGTTTACAATATCGGCGCTGTCGAACGAGGCGGTCATCGCGCCGGAGGATATTCTCGGCAAAAACGTCACCCTTTCGATGGCGCGCCCCGGCGGATTTCTCCGCATCGTCAACGGCATCGTCGTTTCATTGTCTGGCGGTGAAGTCACGCGTAGCAATTACCGACTGTTCACGATGGTTGTGGCGCCGACGCTTTGGCTGCTCGACCGGACGTCCGACTATAAGGTTTTCCAGGAGAAGACGGCCGTCGATATCGTAGAGGAATTGCTCCGCGATGGCGGTGTGGTCTTTGAAAACCGATTGAAGGCCACCTACGACAAGCGCGACTATTGCGTGCAGTTTGGCGAGACGAATCTGGGCTTCGTTGAGCGCCTGCTCGCTGAGGAAGGCATCATCTACTATTTTACGCACGAGAAGGGCTCCCACAAGCTCATCCTGGTGGACAGTGCGACGGACTATACCGATGCTGCCCCGGCAAATGTCGGTTTCCGGCAGAATGTCGAGGACGTGGCCGATGCCGTGTACAAGATGGACTTTGCCGCCAATCTGACCGATGCGAAATGGACCGTTGGCGACTATGATTTCGAGGCACCCGGTAGCACGCTGGAAGGCAGCGGCAAAACCAGCCTCAATCCCGCCGCGTCGAAGAACTGGCAACATTACCGGTTTCCGGCGGGCTCACTGAAGCCGGCGACGCTGACGCGGCTGGCAGGCGTTGCCGTCGACGCCGTCGAGGCGGGGTTCGAGATGGCTACCGGCAAGGGAAACTGCGCTCGTTTGACACCTGGTTACCGGTTTACCCTTTCCGAGCACCCGGTCGAGGCGCTCAGGAACAAGAAGCACGTCGTGACCGAAGTGCACCATGAGGCCCAGGATAAAACGCACTTTACCATCCGCCCGGATATGCCGGGCAAGCCTTACTACCGCAACAGTTTTGCGTGCATTCCTGCGGCGCGATTGGCACGCAGGCCATTGCCGCTTCTTAAGCCGATTGTGCGCGGTCCGCAGACGGCGAAGGTGGTTGGCCCTTCGGGGCAGGATATCCATACCGACAAGTACGGTCGGATCCGTATCCAGTTCCCATGGGACCGCTACGGGACCAAGAACGAGAAGAGTTCTTGCTTCGTGCATGTCGCGCAGGCATTGGCGGGCAGCGGCTGGGGCACGGTGTTCATTCCCAGGATCGGCATGGAAGTCGTGGTCCAGTTCCTCGACGGCGATCCGGACCGTCCGCTTGTTACAGGCGCGGTATACAATGGCGCCAATGCGCCACCTTGGGCGTTGCCGGGCGGTATGACCAAAAGCGGGTTTCTGTCGCGCAGCACGCTTTCCGGCGCGACCGCCAATGCCAACGAACTGTCGTTCGAGGACAAGAAGGGCTCGGAGAAGATTGTTTTCCACGCCGAAAAGGATTTTCAGCGTGAAGTCGAGAATGATGACACGCTGGATGTCGGGCATGACCAGACCCGTACCATCAAGAACAATCGCACCACTACGATTTCCGAGGGCAATGACTCGACCACCATCAGCAAAGGAAACCGCAGCGAGACGATCACTCAGGGGAACGAGACGCTCGACATCAAGGCGGGAAATCGTGTTCTCACCCTCGACAAAGGCAACGACACGCTGACCCTGAAGCTCGGAAACCAGACCACGGAAGCGAAAGCCGGCAAGATCACGCTTGAGGCCCAGATGGGTGTGTTTCTCAAATGCGGTGAAAACACGGTCGAAGTGACGCCCCAGGGGATCAAGGTGAATGGCTTGCAGGTCTCGATCGAGGGGACGGCCAAAGCCGAGATCAAGGCTCCTATGCTGGATATGACCGGAAGCGGTATGGCCAAGCTCGCCGGCGGCATAGTCAAGATCAACTAGGGATCGGAACGACGTGAAGATACAGACCGAACCGTTCCGTAAGATTTCCGAAGGCGCTGCCGCGGAAATCTGCAAACGCGTCGATCTGTCGGCCGAAGCCACGGCATTTCTTGTACCCGGCCTTTCGCCGCAAGGGTATCTGGCGCTTTTGGTCGATGCCAAGCAGGTTGGCGATGCCGTGCGGTTTCTCGCTTTCACGCTGCCGATACGCGAGGGCGTATGGTGGGCCTGCGTGGTCGCGCGCAGCAATCTGGCCGAGCCCACCGCGACTCAGTCGCTGGCACTCGATCGAACGGCGAACTGGGTCTACGAGCCGAACGATATGAACCGCCGCTCCTGCATGGAAGCAGCCGAGTCAGGTAATTTCGATGGCGCGGCTGCCTATGCGGCACTTGCTGCATTCTGGTCGGGCGGAAGCATGGCGCCGGAAAACATGCCGGAAGCGTTGCCCGATCCGAAACTGGGGCCGATAGGAGTGGGCGCATCCGTCCTGCTGTCGATTGCCGGCGGTGAACCGGCACATCTGAACACGCGATTTGAGAAGGCAATTGAGCGCGGCGTCGATATTGCAAACGGTGGAAATGGACGCCTCGACGGGGACCGCCCGATACGGACGCAGTCCTCACTGCAAGCTGCGGGGCATAGAACAGGATTTTGATAGCCCAACGCGGTTGTGATCTGGAGTCCTCCCGGCGTTTGTGGTCTATTATAAGGAGCGTCGGAAGTTGACCGTGTTTCGGTCGTGCGCAGGGGCACTGGACGTGGTCTTCGAGGAAGAAAAGGATCATTGCGCATGTCGGCGCAAGTCATTGATGTTGAACAACTTCTATTGCCGATCTCGGATGAGGCCCCGGCTGGTGCCGATCCGCGCGCGGATACTTCTTCTTCATCCCTTTATTATCGCACGAAAGACGCCCGCAACGCAGCGCGTTCCTCGGAGCGAGCCTCGGTCGAGATAGGATCGCCGCCCCCGGAAGAATGGGACGTTGTGTTGGAAACGTCCGTAGATATCCTCGCCAATCATGCCAAGGATCTTGAGGTCGCGTCGTGGCTCGTCGAAGCGCTCGTGCGCCGGCAAGGCTTTAGCGGGTTGCGCGACGGGCTGCAGGTCCTGAGTGGGGTCGCTGCAAACTTCTGGGAAGCTTGCTTTCCTGAACTGGACGAGGACGGCGTCGAAGGCAAATTGACATCGGTTTCCGGACTTAGCGGCGCAGGCGCAGTGGGAACGCTGATCCAACCGGTCCGTCTTACGCCGCTGACCCGCGGCTCGATGGCCGCCTATTCCCTGTGGAGCTACGAGCAGGCGACGGAGCTTGAGAAAATCTCCGATCCGGCCCGTAAGGCGGCGCGGATATCGGCAGGCGCGGTGGCAATGGAGCAGTTCGTTCAAAGCGTCGCTGAAACGCCGGCCAGTGAGTTTTCGACGACCGTGAAGCAGGTTGACGGCTGCCTTGCGGCGCTCGCCAACATGTCGGCTACGTTCGATGCGGTTGCGGGAGCTGATTCTCCGCCTATTTCGGCGCTGCGGGAGCTTTTGGAAGAGATCGGCAGCGCGGTACGCCATTTCGCTGCCGATAAACTGGCCTCCGTGGCCTATGTGTCGTCGCCCGACGAAGAAGACGCAGCTGAAAGTGCGGGACCGGCGGCGGCTGGTGCTGGTGCCGCATCTGCAGCACCGCGCGTGGAAGGCTATTCCTCGCGGGATGAAGCGCTTTCGGATCTGATCCGTATCGCCGCCTATTTTCGGAAGACCGAACCGCAATCGCCAACTTCCTACACGCTGGAGGAGGCTGTGAGGCGAGCTCGCATGTCGTTGCAGGAACTGCTTGTGGAATTGTCCGAGGACCCTGCGCAAGTTCAGCGCATTCTGAGGGCTGCCGGAATACGGAATATCGAAGCAATCGCCTGACCGGGGGCGAAAGCGCCCCGGACAGATTTTGTAATACTAACCCAATGGAGAGGAAGCCACCATGGCAGAGAGTGTTCAAAAGAAGCTGAGCCGGGTACGAAAGCCCCGCGTGCACATTACCTATGATGTCGAGACGGAAGGTGCCGAGGTCCGCAAGGAACTGCCGTTCGTCGTCGGCGTAATCGGTGATTTTTCGGGAAAGTCGTATGAGCCGCTGAAGCCGTTGCGCGACCGCAAGTTCATTCAGGTGGACCGCGACAATTTCGATGATGTGATGCAGCGCATGACCCCGGGAGCCGAATTCAAGGTCGACAATACGCTGGCTGGTGATGAGTCCCAATTGGCCGTTTCGCTCAAGTTCAAATCGATGGACGATTTCGAGCCGGCAGCCGTGGTGAACCAGGTCGAGCCCCTTCGCAAGCTGCTCGCCGTGCGTAACAAGCTCAGGGATCTGATGTCCAAGGTGGACCGCTCGGAGGAACTCGAGAGCCTGTTGGAAGAAGTCTTGCAGAATACGGACAAGTTGACGGCCCTGGCCGGCGAGCTTGACACCGAAAACAAGGGAGCGTGATCCATGGCCTCCGAAACCCAAACCAAAACTGAAACCGCCGCCGCCGAGGAAACCGGCACGCTGAGCTTGCTCGACCAGGCGATTGGGGTCACCAAGACTGCCGAACCCGACGAAATGCAGGATTTGCTTCGCACCCTCACTTCCGAGGCGCTTTCCGGTACCGTCACCTTCAGCAAGAACCTTACCCAGACGTTCAACAAGGCGATCGCGGCAATCGACGAAAAGCTTTCCAAGCAGCTTTCCGCGATCATGCATAACGAGGAATTCCAGAAGCTGGAGGGCTCTTGGCGGGGTCTGAACTATCTGGTGAAGAATTCCGAAACCAGCTCGACTTTGAAGATCCGGGTTTTCAACCTGAAGAAAAAGGACCTTCACAAGGACCTGACGAAGGCCGTCGAATTCGACCAGAGCCAGATCTTCAAGAAGATCTACGAGTCGGAGTTCGGTACACCGGGTGGCGAGCCTTACGGCGCACTGATCGGCGACTACGAGTTCGGCAACGGAACCGAGGATCTGGAAGTGCTCCAGGGCATGTCCAACGTCGCCGCAGCCTCGTTCGCACCGTTCATTTCCGCCGCCGATCCAAAGATGTTCGGCCTCGAGAGCTTCAATGAACTGTCGAAGCCGCGCGATCTGGAGAAGGTCTTCGAAAGTTCCGAATACATCAAGTGGCGTGGTTTCCGCGACAGCGAAGACAGCCGTTTCGTGACGCTGACGATGCCGCGCGTACTTTCGCGGGTTCCTTATGGCTCGAGCGGTAGGGAAGTGGAGGAATTCCGCTTCGAGGAAGCTCCGATCGGCCCTGACGGCAAGGCTGTCGCCATGACATCGGACAAGTTCACCTGGATGAACGCGTCCTATGCGCTGGGTGAGCGCCTTACCTCGGCGTTTGCGAAACACGGTTGGTGCGTCGCTGTTCGCGGTGCCGAAGGTGGTGGCAAGGTGGAAAATCTGCCGAGTTTCACCTTCACCAGCGATGATGGCGACGCGGACCAGCAGTGCCCGACCGAGATTGGAATTACCGACCGCCGCGAGGCGGAGCTTTCCAAGCTGGGTTTCCTGCCGCTCTGCCACTACAAAGCGTCGGACTACGCCGTGTTCTTCGGCTCGCAGACTACCCAGCGGCCGAAGAAATACGACAACCCGGACGCCACCGCCAACGCGGCGATCTCGGCGCGTCTTCCCTATCTCATGGCGACATCGCGCTTCTCGCACTACCTCAAGGTCATGGGCCGCGATAAGATCGGCTCCTTCCTGGAGGCGAAGGATTGCGAGACGTGGCTGAACAAGTGGATTCGCAACTACGTCAATGGCAATGAGAGCGCCAGCGCCGAGATGAAGGCCCAGTACCCGCTGGCCGAGGCGTCGATTTCCGTCAAGGAAGTACCCGGCGCCCCCGGCTCCTACAACGCGGTGGCGTATCTGCGCCCGTGGTTGCAGATGGAGGAGCTCACTGCATCCATGCGTCTCGTTGCTCGTATCCCACAGATGGGCTGACGCGGGCTGACACAGGATGAACGAGGCGGGCTCCGTGCTGAAGGACGTCGATGCTCCTGATGCCGGGGGCCGCGGCCCTGTAGTCCTGAGAGAAATGCTGGTCGGCGCCGTGCTTGGCGGCGCCGACCAGCTTGATGATGCGTTATCGGATTTTCTGGCCGGCGTGGAGGTCGGAACCGACCTGCGGACATGGTTCGGCGACAAAGCGCGCGAATGGGCGCGGGATGCCGATGTTGCAGCATTCCGGCAATTTATCGCCCGCGATATAGCCGCGATCGATCAACTGATCGGGGAACTGCTCGATACCGTCCTGCATCACAAGGATTTCAAACGAATCGAGGCGAGCTGGCGCGGCGTCGATTATCTTCTCGACCAGATCGAGAGCGAGGAGAAGGTCAAGGTCAGGCTGTTCAACGCGACCTGGATCGAACTTTCCCGCGACTTCGACCGGGCCATCGAATTCGATCAAAGTGCGTTGTTCGCCAAGGTTTACAATGACGAATACGGAATGCCGGGCGGCCTTCCTTACGGCCTGTTGCTGTGCGATTACGAGGTTCGCCACCGTTTCTTGCCGGGGGCTGAACAGTCGACCGACGACGTCAGCACGCTTGGCGGCCTGGCGCAGGTGGCTGCTGCATCCTTTGCGCCTTGCGTCATCAGCGCCGCCCCCGAGCTTTTCGGCGTGCCAACGTTCGCGGATCTGTCGCATATCCAAAATCTGGATGCCGGCTTTCGGCTTGCGGAATATCAGCGTTGGCGCAGGCTACAGGAGCAGGAAGACAGTCGATTCCTGGGGGTAGTGCTGCCGCGAGTCCTGTTGCGCGACAAGTATGAGGATAGTCCTTCCCGCGAGGACGGATTTCGCTATCGCGAGGCCGGCAACGGGATTGACTCGTGGCTATGGGGTAATGCTGTCTACGGTTTTGGTGCGGTGGCCATCCGTGCGTTCCACGACTCTGGCTGGTTTGCCGATATCCGCGGTGCCTACCCCGATCGCGATGAAGCTGGCGTGCTGACCGGCCTGCCCGCCCCCTATTTCTCGACCGGCGAGGCCGTCGCCTACCGGCGGCCGCTCGAGGTGGAACTGACCGACAGAAAGCAGCGTGCGCTTGAGGATCTGGGCTTCATAGCGCTCAGCCCGTGCAGTTTCACCAAATCCACCGTGTTTCTGGGTATCCAGTCCTTGCATGTGTCGGGCGACATCGCCAATCCGGTCGAACGGATCAACTCCCGGCTGTCTTCGATGCTGCAATACGTGATGTGCATCAGCCGCTTCGCGCATTATGCCAAGGTCATGGCGCGAGACAGGGTTGGCGCCTTTACGAGCGCGGCCGAGCTGCAAAAATACCTCAACGACTGGCTTCGAGGTTACATGCTTGGCAATGCCGATGCCGGTGCCGAACTCAAGGCGCGCTACCCGCTAAGTGGCGGCGGCATCGAGGTAAAGGAAATTCCGGGCCGCCCCGGGATCATGAATTGTGTCATCCATTTGCAACCGCACTTCCAGTTCGATCAAATGGTTAGCGGCTTCAAGCTTCGCACCGAATTGCAGGCCGCGTATCCGGTATAGGGGATGTGATATGGCGCGCTCGACCCCTAAATTGTTGCCGAAGTTGCCGTTGTTCGATCGGTTGCTCCAGGGCGACAGCATCGAAACCGATCGTAATGCCGATCGCGCCATGCAGGAATTACGCGATGGAGTGAGGCGCGATCTGGAAATACTGTTTACGACCCGGCCGCGGTATCTTTCGATCCCGCAAGGGTTGGAGGAGCTTCACACATCGCTGCTCTCCTTCGGGCTGCAGGAGCTACAAACCCAGCAATTGGCCACGCCAACTCAACAGGAGCAATTTCGTCTCAGGATGGAAGCTCTGATCCGGCGCTTCGAACCGCGCTTTCACAGCGTTTCAGTAGAGTTGTTGACCCAGCCCGACAAGCTCGACCGGACTGTGCGCTTTCGTGTCCACGCCGTGCTGCAAACTGACTCGACGAGCGAACTTGTTGTCTACGACACCCTTGTGGATCCGGTTTCGGGGGGGATGTCTCTAGCCGGAGGCATGAGCGCTGATGTTTCTGTGTAACTTTGGTCTTTGTTAACCTTAGCGTGTCGTATTCTTTCGACATGGGGGAAGCTAGACTCTAGAGTGACTTTCCGGGTGGGGGCCGACGCGAGGGGGGCACAACGTGGTATCACGCCGAAGGACTCGGTTCCTTCTCCTTGGTGTCTTTGCCCTCATGGCGGCCGTCATCGCGCCACACCAAGCATCCGCGCAGGTGCGTGAAGAGGCTAATGTCGCGCCGCGTATTCCGGAAGGCCAGCAGCCGCAACAGATCGAGGAACGCCGCCAGCACTTGTTCAATCTGATGTTGGCCAACCCCGCCGATCTCGACACGGCATTCGAATATGCCTCACTTTCCTCCCAGGCGGGCGATCTCGAAGCGGCGATTTCGACGCTGGAACGCATGCTGATCTTCGCACCCGACGTGCCACGCCTGCAACTGGAACTGGGTGTGCTTTACTTCCGGCTCGGTTCCTACGAAGTGGCTCGAAACTATTTTAACAGCGTGTTGTCCGCGCCAAACGTTCCCGATCCGGTTAAGCTTCGGGTCGATCGCTATCTCGCGGCGATTAAAACGCAAACGGCGGTGAATCGCTTCGACGGTGCTGTTCTTTTCGGCGCACGCTATCAATCCAATGCGAATGGCGGCGCGATCGATCGTATCATTGACCTCAACGGGCGCGACTTCATCCTTAACGACGCGGCGCTGGCCGATGCCGATACCAATGCGTTTGTTTCCGGGAGCTTTCATTATTCACATGACTTTTCCACACAGGGTGACCGCTTTGATGTGGATCTGTCTACTTACGGGGCGCTCTACGCACAGCATGATGAAATCAACATCGCGCTAGCGGATGTGAGGTTCGGCCCCGTCTTCAACCTCGACCGCTTTCGTCTGGAAGACACCGAACTCGGTGTTTACGGCATTCTCGGCGGCATCGTCCTTCAAGGCGATCCGTATCGCCTGGGTGGCGGTGCCGGCATCAAACTGAGCAAGCGCTTCAGCCCCCAGACGCGCGCGGAAGTGCGGTTCGAATATCAATACCAGGACTATCGCAATTCAACCTTACGGCCGACCGCCGATGACCGGACTGGCGACAAGTATCTTGTCGGTGGGGTGCTTCTGCACCAGCTAACCGATCGCGTCTCGGTCTTTGGATTTTTGAACAGCGAACGCACCGAAGCGCGGCGTGAGTACGAGAGCAACAGGCAGATCGAGGCCGGGCTCGGCATGAATTACAGTTTTGCCGCACCCTTCACGTTTAAGAACGAACCGGGCCTTTGGACGGTCGGGCTTGCGGCGGGCTTCGGGCGCCGTCTGTACGACGAGCCTGATCCCGATATCAACGCAAGGGTGGCGCAGCGCGACGTCGAGAGCTTCGTGCGTGGAACGCTGACCATCCCACTGGCCGAGACATGGTCGATGCAGACGACGGTTGGATATCAAAACGTCAGTTCCAACTATGATATAGACAGCTTTGACAACATAAGCACCTCCATTGGCTTCATGAAGCGGTTCTAAGGGCATGATACGATTGCGTAGGGTCCTTCTTTCATCGGCTTTGTGCCTATGTTTCGCTGGTGGCGCCTTTGCGGTGCAGCAAGCGGGGGCTGCTCAACAAGTGGGGGTGAGCGCGGCCGTCAATCCCTCGACGCGCGGCACGCCGCCAGCACAGACAGTTCGTACGATCACGCTCGGCGAGAAAATTATCCATAACGAGTTGATTGAAACGGACGCCGACGGATTGCTGCAAATCCTTCTGGCGGATGGCACCACATTTACGGTTGGACCGTCCTCCACGTTGAAGATTGATTCTTTCGTTTATGATCCCGATGCCGGAACCGCCAGCGTCACTGCGACGCTGGGCAAGGGTGTATTTCGCTTCATCGGCGGCCAGACATCGAAAACGCCGGGCGGCGTTACGCTTAATACGCCGGTTGGAACGGTCGGTATCAGAGGCGCCATCGGCGACCTGGATTTCAGCCGAAGCGACGGGATGCTCGCCTACATCGTCCTGCGCTACGGCAAGGAGATAACGCTGAAAGAAAAGGGCGGGCAGAAAGCACGTCTCTACAAGCCTGGTTACCTGATCGTCGTTGACGGCAAGAATAAGCTTGAGATCAAGAAAACGCCGCCCGGGTGGACGGCGTTTTTCCAGAAGTTGATAGGGGGACATCAGGGCAAGAACGGTGGAGCGCCCAAGCCGCCGACCGCCGATATGGTGGTCGCGAGTGGGATTCCGGCAACGAATTCCGGCCTTCCGGCCACGGCCAATGCTATTCCACTGCCGACGGCGCGTCCCCCGACCGACGGGGATGATTTTCTGGGCGAGGCCAACAGGGACGCCCTGCGCCACGAGGCTATACAGGCAGAACCTGTGGGTGGCAGCGGCACGCCCCCCGATGACGGCGGCAGCGGCACGCCTCCCGACGATGGCGGCAGCGGCACGCCACCCGACGACGGCGGTGGAGAAACCCATGCCGAGATTCCACTGCGTGTACTGACAGCACAGGATGTGTCCGGAAGTACGGGTGTCGTCGGCGGGACCGAGAGCGCTGATCAGGCCGTAACGCTCCAGGTGGAGGAAGGCGCGAGCGAAGGAACGGCCGAGTTATCGCAAGGCCCGATAACGTTGCCGGTCTATAATGATGGTGTCTTCGCGGCACACGAGATGACCGTCGCGCAATCGCCTTTCGGGCCTTTGTCGGGCACCGCCTACTCCGGCCCAGGCGGCTTCACGGCCTATCTGCTGGGGATCGAAGGGGACCCCACCCGACCCTTTTATGCGATTAGTGGCACGCCGACCAATGTCGGCACGGCATTCCAGGGCAATGGCATTCGCCACTACAGCCTGACGGCCGATCCCATTCAGCAATTGGGCGTGCCGTTCATGGCGGATACGATAGACCTCTCCAATGCGGCTTCATCAGACTTACTGATTGCGGAAACTGGCAATCCGGCCAACGGCAGCGCCAAGGTCTTTCAAAGCTGGCTCGCAATTAATGGCGTCGGCTCCAGCCAGACCAGCGCGATCGGCGTCAATGTCGGAGCGCTGGGCGGCGGCGGCTTCACCCTGCAGCGGCGCGGCAGCATCAGTCCCGGTGGCGGTGTTTTGCCTTATAGTCTGTATGGGGAAGCCTCTGCTCTGTCGGGTGCCTCCGGCAGTGCGATCTTCGGCCCCAATGGTGAGAACTTCGTCGTCAGCGAGGCGACGCCGGGCGTGGGCGATCATTTCTACGACCTGCCGGGCGATGCTTCTGCACCTGGATCGGGCTTTTCCACCATCCACGTCGGCAATCTGGAAACGACGGGCACGTCCTCCCGAACCTTTAGCGGGACCTATCAGGGCTTTGCCTCTGCGGTGATGGCGGGGACCGTCTTCGTTTCCGGGGGCGTACCCAGTGGTACCATTCAGGGGCTGGCCCACAATTCCGATCCGGCTTCCGTTAAAGTCGACTTCGATCCCGCAGCCAAGAGTGTAGGCGGTGCCCTCGGCGTTACATTCGAGCCTTTGAGTCAGGCTGTTACTCTTTCCTTCGGTCATGGCATCGACGGCAACGGCCAGAATGGTGCCTCGGCCTATATCGACGACAATACGTTCGGCGCGGCTGCCAATCCCGACCCGGCAAAGACCACAGCTATGGGCGACGGAACAGGGAATTACGAGCAGAGCCCCGACCGGGAAGCCGCCACATATCTGGTGTCTTCCGGCTCCGTTCCCGGCCTGTCGAACATGGCGTTCATGCAAAGCGTGGCCGATCCGAGCGGGATGAGTGACTATTCCTGCAGCACCTGCGATTTCCTGAAATGGGGATGGTGGGGCACGCAGGCCCAGATGGTCGACGCCACGACTGACCCGAACACGGAGGTCGAGCGCCTGTCCGCGCATCTTGGTACCTGGGTTGTTGGTGATATCGCCGATGTCTCTCAATTGTCTACCAGCGAGGCGTCTTATCGAGGGCTGGCGGTCGGGAGTGTCGTCAACGGATCGGACAGCTATGTCGCCGCTGGCCGGATGACACTGGATTACAGTTTCGGGAGTCGGGAGGGATCTCTTTCGATCAGCGACTTCGACGGGCGCGATTTCGGTGGCTCCATGTCCGGTGCCGCTAGCGGCAAGGCGACGTTTGGGGGAAGCGTTTCAGGTGAGCCCGGCTACACTGAAGGGACCGTCCGTGGTGCCTTCGTCAATGACGGCAGCAACATAGCGGCGGGGGTCATCGGTAATTTCGATGCCCGTGACTTCTCGTCTGGCTGGTCGGCAACAGGCATCATCGCCGGACAGGCATACACGCCGACGAAGTGACCGCTCCGGGGCAGGGGAGTTTTGACGTGGTTTTCGGCCATCACCTATGGCTGTGGGAATCTTCGGCGGGTCATCGAGTGGTGACGCAGTGAGCGGTATCGCCGGGCGATGGCGCGGCCCGGAGCGCGCCTCGCGCCGGAAGGCGCTGCTGTTCTGGAGTATCGGGCTTGCCGCGTTGGCCCTGACCATTTTTGCCGTCACCGCCTCACCGCGTTTCTTTTCGCATCTCAGCGATCTCGCTTTCGACCGCTATCAGCAGGCAAAGCCACGGATCCAGGCCGGCGCGCCGGTGATGGTCGTCGACATTGACGAGACTTCGTTGCGTACTGTTGGCCAATGGCCATGGCCGCGCAGCCAGATCGCCACCTTGGTAGACCGCCTGGGGCAGTATGGTGCCGCCGCGATCGCCTTCGATATCGTCTTTCCCGAGCCCGACCGGACCTCGCCGCTTCGTGCCGTGGCTGCGCTCGAGAAGGCGGGCGCGAAGGTGGAGTTGCCGGCCAAGGGTGAGGCCCTCGACAATGACCGCGTTCTTGCGCGCGCTTTTGCTGCTAACCCCGTGATAGCCGGCATTGCGATCAGCAATGAGACGTCCGCGACGCTGCCTGCCGCCAAAGCCGGTTTCGCCTTTGGCGGCAGCGACCCGAAAAGCTATCTGCCGGCCTTCAGTGGCGGTGTAGATAATTTGCCCATGTTGAGCGAGGCAGCACGGGGCCTGGGCTTTTTCTCGTTCCCGACGGGTGGAGATGGGGTGGTCCGGGCACTGCCGCTGATTGCCGCTGCCCAGCGCCGTCTCTATCCAGCGCTGGCGGTAGAGGCGCTGCGGGTCGCGCAGGGCGCCGATGCAATCGTCGTGCGCAGCACCGGTGCCAGCGGCGAGGCCGATACCGGCCATGCCGCCATGGTCGCGCTGAAGGTCGGCGGCTTTAGTGCTCCGACCGGCCCCCGCGGTGATTTCCGCGTCTATTATTCGGGCCTTCCCGCCATGGTGACACTGCCCGCCGCCCGGCTTCTACAGCCCGACCCTGATCCTGGACTTGCCGAAATGGTTGCTGGGCACATTGTGTTGATCGGAACCAGCGCGGTTGGTTTGCGTGATCTCGTCGCAACGCCTTTCCAGCAGGCCATGCCGGGTGTGCGCGTGCACGCCGAAATCATCGATCAGATCATGGGTCAAACCTTTCTTGCGCGGCCGGACTGGGCGCGCGGCGCGGAAATTCTGGCCGCGCTGCTGCTGGGGCTTGCGATACTCGCCGTCGAAAGGCGCGCAGGGGCGGCGGCAAGCAGCCTGGCGGCCGTCGGCATGATCGGCCTATGGAGTGCCGTTTCGTGGTTCGCCTTCAGTTATGGGCGATTGCTGATCGATCCGGTGTTGCCGGGTGCTGCGGTTGCCATCGTTTTCGCGGCAACGATGCCGGTGCTGCTTCTGTTGACCGACCGCGAAAAGCGTTTCATTCACCGGGCCTTCGCGCACTATCTTTCGCCGGGGCTCGTCGAGCGGTTGGCCGACAATCCGCAGGCGCTGGCGCTCGGTGGCGAAACGCGCGAACTGACGGTCCTGTTTTCCGACATCCGCGGCTTTACCTCGCTGTCGGAAAACCTCGACCCCCAGGCGCTGACCAGGCTGCTCAACGATGTGTTGACCCCTGCGACCGATGTGCTGCTCCAAGCAGAAGCGACGATCGACAAATACATCGGCGATGCGATCATGGCGTTCTGGAATGCGCCGCTGGACATAGAGGACCATCGCCGCAAGGCCTGTCTCGCCGCCCTTTCCTTGCAGGGGGCGGTCGCTCAGCTCGGAAAAAGTGCCGATCTCGATCTCCGGGTGGGGATCGGGCTCAATTCCGGCGCATGCTGCGTCGGCAATCTGGGCTCGGCGCAGCGCTTCAGCTATTCGGCCATCGGCGATGGCGTCAATCTCGCCTCACGGGTCGAGGGCCTGACCAAACAATATGGCCTCGGGATACTCGTCACCGAGGCAACAAGGTCGGGCGCGCCCGACCTTGCCTTCATCGAAGCCGACCGCGTGCGGGTGGTGGGCAGGAGCGAGCCGGTGGTGATCCACGCCCTGCTTGGCGATGCGGCCCATGCCGAGACGGCCGGCTTCGCAGCCTTTGCCAAGTCGCACGAGCATTTTCTCCATCTCTACCGGCGTGCCGATCTCGATGCCGCGAAAGCGGCGCTGGAGGTGGCGCGGCAGGCAACGCCAAATGATTTACGGGCATTTTACGCCGTTTATGACGAGCGGCTGGCGGCGATGCGGCTGCGGCCTCCGCCCGGCAACTGGGACGGCATATTCGTCGCGCGGGAAAAATAACGGCCGGCCATATCGCGCGACCGCGATGTGACACGGTGGGGGCTAGGAGACGAAGCATGACAGGGGCGGTCTTACTTTTCCTCGTTTGCATGGAGGTCAAGCACTGTCTGTTCGACTTCGTTTTCCAGACGCTTTACCAGGTGCGCAACAAAGGTACCTACGGGCATCCGGGAGGATTGCTGCATTCCGGCTTGCATGTGCTTGGAACGGCGGTGGTGCTGGTCTTCTTCCGACCGCCGCTATCCTTGGCAATCGCCATCCTGGTCGGCGAATTCGTGGTTCACTACCACATTGACTGGGTGAAGGAGCAGGTCATGCGGCGGTGGGTGACCGGGCAGGGTGCTTTCTTCTGGCGCATGATGGGGCTAGACCAGTTGCTGCATCAACTGACCTATATCGCAATCGCCGCCATTCTGTTTCTTGGCCACGCCGGCTAGCCCCCGAAGCGAGGGGCGACCCTCAACCTGAAAAATCGAGAACGAGGCAGGTGATGTCGTCGTGCTGCGGCGCCTTCCCCACGAAGGCGTCGAGGTCGGCGATTATCCCTTCGATGAAAGTTTGGGGCGGCGCGCCTCGGTTGCTTGCCGCTGCCTGAGCCAGTCGCTCGTCTCCGAAAAACTGACCAGCCTCGTCATTGGCTTCCGTTACCCCGTCCGTATAGAGAAGTAGTCGGTTGCCGCGTTCCAAGGTGACTTGCGCGGCTTCATAGTCGTCGAGATCGATCACGCCCAGTGCCGCGCCATTGGGTTGCAGCAATTCCAGGGTGCCGTCGGAGCGCTGAAGCAGCGGCGGATTGTGGCCGCAATTACAGTAGCTGACGCGGCCGGTCGGAAGATCGATGATCGCGCCGAAGAAGGTTGCGAACATGGAAGCCTTGTTTTCCGCTTCAAGCAGGCGGTTGGCGCGACCCAGGGCACGGCCGATGGCGTCGGGGTGTTCCCGAAGCGCCATGCGCAACGTTGTCTGGCATACCGCCATGAACAACGCCGCGGGGACACCCTTGCCCGATACGTCTCCTATCGACACCACTAACCGGTCGGGGTCTAGGAAAAAAGCATCGTAGAAATCGCCACCAACCTCGCGCGCCGGCCGCATGGCAGCGAACATGCCCACCCGCTGGTGCAGGCTGTCTTGCGGCAGCGGATTTGGCAGCATCGCCTGCTGGATGGCCGCAGCGCTTGCCATTTCCTCAAGATGGCGCTGCCGTAACACGAATTGGTTGGCCATTTTCCTGAGGGTATCGGCGAAATTCATCAATTCCGGCGACGGGTTGTTGAGATTTGCCAGCATGGCTTCGTCGAATTCGTCGCGCTCCAGTGCGGCAAGGGCGTTGGTATAAACCGCGACCGCACGGTTGTAGGTGCCGATCTGGCCACCAAGCTGGGTGATGACCGAGCGAAGAATCGCAGGATGCTCGTCCGCGACGCGGTTAAACACCGCCTTGTCGATTTTCAGCAGGCTGCCCGGTGTTGCGGCCCGCACCGTGGCGGTGCGGGGAAGATCGGCCAGGGTGCCTATTTCTCCGAGCAACACGACACCCGGAAGCGAGGCCAGTTTCACTTCGCCTGATGCGATAACGACGAGTATCTCAACCTCGCCTTCGATGACGATAATGGCGTGGTGGCTGGCGTCACCTTGCTGAAGCAGGACATCGCCGGGGAAAAACGTTTCCGACGCAGCACCAGAAACAAGCTCGGCTATGGCTTCGTGGGGCAACGTCCTGAACAGGGGGAGACGATGCAATTGTTGCTCGATCGTGCTCATTCAACCTTACCCTGCCTGATGACATCGTTGCGAAAGGCATCCGCCGATGCGATCTATTTTTATTCCTGGTCCATAGGCGGGCCTGATGCCACGGGTCCGCATGGCCAGACCGGTCAGAAGCTGACATGCAGCAAGGAAAAATCGTCGGGCAGTGGACCCTCGCTGTTGAACGAGCGTACCCATTCCAGAATGGCGCGAGGCGAATCGCTGTGATCGGCCGCAAATGCGGCGAGTTCGCTCACGCTCAGCATATCGCCGTCCGGTCCATTCACCTCGAAGGTGCCATCGCTGAGGATCAGAAGCCGGTCTCCGGGCTCGACATGAACGCTCTTGCACTCGTACTCGACACCCGGAAGGGCGCCGATCGCCACGCCGCCAAACGTGATCAGCTCGCTGGTGGTCGTGGGCCCGTCATTGGCGCTTCTCAGGTGGATGGCCGGCGGGTGGCCGCCCGTCGCGTAGCGCAGTTCGCCGGACGAGCGGCGGTAGACGCCGTACCAGATGGTGAAGAACATGTTGTTCTGCTTCTCCATCGGAAAGGCCTCGTTGAGCGCTGCGAGCAGCCGGCTCGGATCGCGAAAATCGACATTTGGCAGAGCCGCCGCACGCAATACATTGATGACCGTAACCGATAACAAGGCTGCGCCGACGCCGTGCCCGCAGACATCAAGCAGGTAGAACGCCATGTGATCGTCGTCGATCGTGTGGTAGCCGAAAGAGTCGCCGCCGAGTTCGGTCGACGGCACCAGCAACCATTCGGTAATAGGCGTGGCGGTCCGAGGTTCCGGGAGGATCGACATCACGTAGCGAGCCGCATCGGAAAGCTCGGCCTCCAGTCTCGCCTGTGCGGCCTGAAGCGTGAGGTTACTCTCGGCCAGCTGGTCTTCGACCGCCTCGCCATGCTCGATCATGGCTTCGTAGAGAAGCTTCAGATCCTCATACTCCGCGCTTAGCCGGGCGTTTGCGGCACGCGCCTCGGCGAGTTCGCTGGCAAGGTCGGCGGCAGGCAGCGATGACTGCCTTTTTCCGCTCTGATCCGAAGGGTCGCCTATCAACATTTTTGTTAAATATTCCAGCCTATAACAATCAATGGAACGGTTCTTGACCGGGCATCAGGCTTGATCGTGCCAATGTTCTTTTCGTATCATCTGGGCGATAGGCTCGTCCATCGTTGAGGGTTTGAATAGCGACTCGCGGGGGCGAGCAGAAAACCACCCATCGGCTCTGGCATAAACTCCTTCGCAGCGTTGATCCGCTGCCGGAAGACCAATCCATGAACACGAGTACCATAGGCACAGCAGGTGCTGCCTTCGAGCCTTTATTCAGTATCGACATAGACATCGAAGTCTATGCATCGAACTGGGCCTATTGCGACCGGCTGTCGTCCTACGCGGCCCGCATGGTCAGCCACAACCGTATCGATTCCCTTCTTTATTCCAATCTTTTTTCGTCGGCTCTGAACGAATTGCTCGAGACCGTCTTCCGTGCTCATGGCACGGGTGGCTGCTTCGTGTGCAGCGTTTCGCGCATGGCAAATACGGATCGGATCGAACTGACGATACCGTGCACGACAAAGCAGGCGCAATTCTACTTCGATGCGGTACGGCGGCTGTCCCAGCCGGATGTGGCGGAGCACTATCACTCGGCCCTGTTTGCCGAAGGCGTGCTCGATCCCGACATCGGGCTTTTCGAACTTGCCGTCGATTACGACGCCTTTATCCGCATAGAGGCACCCGATGAAAACACCGTCCACCTGACTGTGGACCTGGTGCTTGAGGAAGCGCAAGCGTGATGGCCGACATCGTTCTACACAAATTCAACGCCCATTTTGACGAGAACAATCAGGAGATATGCATCACCGGTTCGATGCGACCGCAGCGCGCCGAAGATCTCGAAATATTGGCCAAGCTGTTCGAAAAGTCTCTGCGCTCGATCAAAGGCACTCTCTACGTCAATCTGAAGCGGTTGGTGCGGCTGAACAACATAGCCTTTCGTGTGTTGGCCGGGCTGATCGTCAAAGCCTGCGGCGAACGGCCCGATCTTAGGGTTTCAATCATAACCTCAAGCGTGGTCGGCTGGTCGACGCGCAAATTCGCTACCTTGCGGGCGATCAACGAGAACATCCTCGTTGAAGAATACGACAACGAGTTCTATCCGGGGCAGGCATTCGTCGAGAACAACGAAATCATTTCGCTGCTCCGGACGCAGACCAAAATGACCTGGCGGCACGAGCGCAACATTCTGGGGCGTCACGGTATCCGCGAAGGAATGGCGGTCGCCGATATTTGTTGTGGCATCGGCGACTTCGCTGTCCTGCTGCAGAAGGAATTCAAGCCGTCTCGGCTTGTGGCCCTCGATCATTCGAAGGCGAGCCTTGCCTATGCCCGCAACGTGGCAAACGATTTTGGCATCCAAGGCATCGAATACATCTATGGCGACGCGTCCGAGATGTTGCTCGAGGAGAACCAGTTCGATTTCGTCACCTGCCGCCACGCGCTGCAGATTTTCGACCGTCCGGAATTGATCCTGCGGGAGCTATTCCGCATCTGCAAGCCGGGCGGCCGTGTCTACGTCACCAACGAAAAGAACTCGCACTGCCTGGGCGAACCGCGCGGTGAGTCCATTCAGTGGACCTATAACGAGGTGGCGAAGATCCTGGCACACTTCAACCAGGATATAGAGATCGGCCCAAAGAGCCGACGGCTGCTTCTCGACGCCGGCTTCGACGAGGTGCGTATGGAATCCTTCATGGTCACCAATCTGGACGGCGACCCGCAGGATTTCGCCGACATTATCGAGTCGTGGAAGAACCTGTTCGTCGGAAACATGACGGCGTTGCGCAACGACGATCCTGAGTTCGTCGAGCGGTTTCGTCGGGGCTTTGATGACCACATCTTCGCAGCGCTGCACCCCAAAGGTTATGCGGGGTGGCCGATCTGGGTCGCATCGGCTCGGAAGCCGTTATGACAGAGGCTGCCGATGGTTCTCTAGCCAGGTTGCGCCCCGCCGGGCTGCTCTCTCGCCGCAGCTTTCGGGCCAAGTTCATTCTCGTCGTCGGCGCGGCTGTGCTGTTCGATATGCTGCTCGGCGGCGGCATCGCGATCTGGAACGTGCAGCGGCTGTCGCACGATGCCGCACAACAAGTCGGTGACGGGCTAACCCAAGCCAACGAGGAATTCCTTCAGACCTATATCGACACCACCGCCTTGCGGGCCGATCTTCTGCTGGAGCGCGTACATTCGGAATTGGATACGTTGGCCAATTCCATGCAGACCCTTATCGACCATCCAGATGTTCAAAAATCCATCGGACAAGTGCTGGAAAAAAGCCCGGCCTTTTCGAGCGATCTGATCTACGACCAGAAGGGCGGCTGGTCGCAGAATGCGCCGGGCGTGCCTTCGGCGGTCAATGTCTGGGGCTATCTGCTCGACGCGAACCACAACCCTGTGCCCCGCGCCGCCAAGGAAGTGCTCAACAGCCAAATCCTGAACCTTGTCGGCCCGGCGCTGATGGCGACCGGCGCACCGAAATTGCAGATGTACTATGTCGGGCCGAAGGACGCTTCTATTACCCGTTCGACGCCCTATTCGGACCAGGCGCGCACGCTCGATCAGTTCTATCCCGGCCATAACAAAGGTCCAAGCTTCTGGGATTTCTTCTTCCCCGGCGTCTACGAGGGCTGGCAGGGCTGGATCAAGAATCCATCTTCCAGGCCGGTCGATTCCGATATCGTGACGACAGCCCCCTATGTCGATGCCATTACCGGCAAGCTGGTCGTCAGCTTTTTCCATCCGCTCTGGACCAAGGATCGATCCGACGTCGCGGGCATGGCCGCCGTCGACATCACGCTCGATCAGTTGGCCAACCTGGTTGAAAGCGTCAGCATAGCGAAGACCGGGTTTGGTTTTTTGGCGATGGAAAACGGCAACGTCATCGCCACGACCGACACCGGCGAGAAGACGCTTGGCCTGGTCTCGAACGACGTCAGCGGCAAGGGTGTCACCGGCGTTATCCGCTCGCTGAAAGACAGCAGCCAGCAGGCGATCAAGACGCTTGCGCTACCCTCCGACGGCAAGATCGCCATCAAGCATATTTTTCTCAAGCAAGATGGCGAAGACGTTCCCTACCTGGTTGTGCTCAAGCAACTCAACCCTGCCAATTTGTGGGCTGGCGCCGGGATCGTCAAGGAAACCATGTCGCTCGGCTTCGTGGTTTCCGAGCGCGAAATATATCAATCCCTGATTGCCGCGCAGGAAAATATCTCCAAGGCAACCTCGCGTATCATCGACTACCAATTGCTGACGTTCCTCATCAGCCTGATCGTCGTCTTCTTCGCGGTTTTCACCATCTCAGGCCGCATCACCTCAGGGCTGAGCGCGCTGGCTAACGCCGCAAGGCGTCTGGAAAACAAGGACTATTCGGTGCGCGTCAACATTCCGACCGGTGACGAGGTCGCGGCGGTCGGCCACGCCTTCAATCGCATGGCGGAAGAGGTAAGCTATCACACCGAAAACCTTGAAAGGCTTGTTGACGACAGAACGCGGGAACTGGGCAAGGCGAACGAGGAAATCAATGCGCTCAACGCCAAACTGAAGCGAGAAAACCTGCGGCTCGGCTCGGAACTGGATGTGGCCCGGCAGATCCAGATGATGGTGCTGCCGAAGATTGTCGAGCTTGCCGGCATTCCGCCGATCGAGATTGCCGGCTACATGGAACCGGCGGACGAAGTCGGCGGCGACTACTACGATGTGCTGCAGAGCGGCAACCGCGTCAAGATTGGCATAGGTGACGTGACCGGGCACGGGCTGGAGAGCGGCGTGCTGATGCTCATGGTGCAGTCGGTCGCGCGCGCTTTGCAGGAGCAGGGAAGCGACGATCCGAAGGAGTTTCTCGAAGTACTCAACCGCGCCATCTACAAAAATATCGAGCGCACCAAGACCGACAAGCATCTGTCCCTCGCTTTTCTCGATTACAAAGACCGCCGCGTCTGCCTGTCCGGCCAGCACGAGGAGGTAATCGTGGTACGTGGAGAGGAGGTTGAGCGTATCGACACGATCGACCTGGGCTTCCCCATCGGTCTCGAACGAGATATCGGGCCGTTCATCGATACGCGTGACTTCAGCTTCGACACCGGCGATATCATCGTGCTGTACACAGACGGTATTACGGAGGCGGAGGCGCCGAATGGCGAGTTGTTCGGCTTCGATCGGCTATGCGACAGCGCGCTGCGTCATCGCGACGGCAGTGCGGACGACATCAAGAACGGCATCATCGCCGACCTGATGGCTCATATCGGTACGCAGAAGATTCACGACGATATCACGCTCGTCGTCATGAGGCACAGGTAAGGTTATGCGGGTGAGTTTCGGTAATACTCATTTCCAGAATGTATCAACCGCAATGGCCAATACCATCCGTATCTGCGATGGCCCCATCGACCTGAACTGGAATCATTGCGGCATGACTGCGGAGTTCCTGGGCGAATTCTTCGCACTTGGATGCGCCAAATCCGAGCAGGCTTACAATGAGGTCCGGCACAGCATTGGCTATCTGGTTAACGAGCTTCTCGAAAACGCGGTGAAGTTCAGGTATCCGGGTGATGTCGTCATTCAGAGCTCGCTCGAGGCGGGCAGATTCGAACTGAAAGTCAGTAACTTGATCGACGCCGGGACTGCGGCGAAATTCCAACTTATGTTGACGGACGTAACGTCGCGCGACCCGGGTGATCTTCTGATAGAACGCATCGAGGCAAACGCCGCGGATTCATCGTCGAGCGGGTCGGGGCTTGGTCTTCTGACCCTGATGAACGATTATGGCGCGCGCTTGGGGTGGGAATTCCACGACGCCGGAGAAAACGAGCCTATCCAGCTCGAAACCTTCGCGGCCCTGGATATCGCTTAACCCGAATTCTTTAGGAGCAGGTTGCAGGCCATGGAAATCAAGGCGAATGAATACCGGGTGTGGGGCGAGGGGTCGACGATCCATTATGAAGGAACGATGCGTCTCTCGGGAACCGAAGCCTATGTGCCGATCCTCGAATTGATGGCTAATGTTCTTGCATCAAAACCCAAGACCATCGTTCTCGATCTGACGGAACTCGAATTCCTCAATAGTTCCGGCATCAACCTGCTTGCCAAGTTCACCATCGAAGTGCGCAAGCAGCCGGAAGTGGGGCTGACGGTGAAGGGCTCGACACGAATACCGTGGCAGTCGAAGTCGCTCCCCAACCTGAAGAAGCTTCATCCGGCAGCAGAATTGGTCATTGCATAGAAGTACTTAAATGCAGAATTTGAAGGCGTATCCCTTCGGCGGTGTCGAACGTCCCGAATTTTGACCAGCTGGCCGCCCGGTTGCGCCCGTTATTGTATCCGGCAGCGGTCTCGCCTTTGTCAGAACTGATTCCGAACCACGTCGCGCGAAGCGGTTACTTCGCGATGAAATGGGCTCCTCGCAACATACGCTTTTTGACGTCGACCGGATTGAGAGGGAACCGACGGAAGAGCAGGTTTCCTCCTACGGAACCTTTACCCGCGTAAATAGATCGCCCCACCATTGGATGCTCGACGTCCATCTCGACGAAGACCTCGGCCGCGCCCGCAAGGGCAACGCCCCCCGGCCGATCTCGCACTCATCAACTGCCTCGCCAGAAACATCCTCTCCGGAAAACTGGACTCCGCTTTTCGGTCCTGATCCTAGGCCGCCTGCGACAGCTTGCGGTTGGCGGCGGTCAGTATTTCGTAAGAGCGTACCCGCGCCGTATGGTCGAATATCTGCGCGGTTACCATCAGCTCGTCGGCGCCGGTGCGGCGAAGGAAGGCATCGACGCCCTGCACGACTGTTTCGGGAGACCCGACGACAGCTTGCGAGAGCGCCTGGCCGAGCGTGACTTTCGCGGCCGGGTCGAGGTTTTGCTCATAGTCCTGGACAGGAGGCGGCAACGGGCCGGCGCGGCCGGTTCTGAGGTTGACGAAAGCCTGTTGCTGCGAGCTGAACAGCAGTTTCGCATCGGCATCGGTGGGCGCCGCCACGACGTTCAGCCCCAGCATCACATAGGGCTTATCGAGCTGCTCCGAAGGCTGGAAGCGGGTGCGGTAGACCTCGAGCGCGTGATCGAGCTCGGCCGGCGCAAAATGCGAGGCAAACGCGTAAGGAAGGCCGAGAATGGCCGCCAACTGCGCGCCATACAGGCTGGAGCCCAGTATCCACACCGGCACCTTCTGGCCTTCGCCGGGAACGGCGCGGATGCGCTGGCCTTCCTCTGCCGGCTCGAAATAACGCATCAGCTCGACCACGTCCTGCGGAAAGGTATCGACGCCATCGCCCATGTTGCGGCGCAGCGCTCTTGCCGTCAGCATGTCGGTGCCCGGCGCGCGGCCGAGGCCAAGATCGATACGCCCCGGATGCAGGGCGGCCAGCGTGCCGAACTGCTCGGCAATAACGAGCGGCGCATGGTTGGGCAGCATGATGCCGCCGGCGCCGACGCGGATGGTGTTGGTGCCGCCGGCGATATGGGCGATGACCACGGCGGTCGCAGCACTTGCGATGCCGGGCATATTGTGATGCTCGGCCACCCAGTAGCGCTTGTAGCCGAGCCTTTCGGCGTGCCGCGCCAGATCGAGCGAATTGGCAAGCGATTGCGAGGCGGTTCCGCCTACGACGATGGGCGACAGATCGAGGACGGACAGAGTGGCCATGCGGGTTTCCTGTATGGGTCGATGCCGGATATAGGAACCGTTCCGCCGACCCGCAAAGGGCAAGCCGTTATGCCACGGCCCTTTATGCCACGGCTTTGACCTTCGTTTCCGCAGGCGTCTCTTCCTCCCCTTCTTCCACCGCCGATTGCTGCGCGGAAAGGAAATTGCCGATATTGGCAAGCCCGTCGAAATGGTCGCAGAACACCTTGATGATCACCAGCAGCGGCACCGCCATCAGCGCTCCGACAAAGCCCCACATCCACGACCAGAAGGCGATGGCGATGAAGATGGCGACGGAATTGATCTCCAGCCGCCGGCCGACGATCATCGGCGTCACGAACTGCCCCTCGACGATGTTGCAGAGGAGCACGAAGGCCGGTGCCAGCATCGCATAGGCGAGGCTGTCGAAACTGATCAGGGCGATGACGCCGACCATCACCATGTTCATGAGAGCGCCGATATAGGGCAGGAAATTGAGCAGGGCTGCGGCTGCGCCCCAAAGCATGGGGTTGGGCATGCCGAGCGCCCACAGGCCGAGCGCGATCGCCACGCCCAGCCCGGTATTGATCAGGGCGACGGTGAGCAAGTAGCGCGAGATTTCGCGCTCGACGTCGTAGACGACGCGCAATGCCCGCTTCTTCTCGCTCATGCGCGTGAAGGACTGGACGATCTTTTCGTAGAACATGGTGCCGGAGGCGAGCAGGAACAGCGACAGCACGAACACGATGGTGATGCTGGTGACGCCGGAAAGCACGCTGCCGGCCGCCTGCGAAACGATGCCGCTCTGGGCGATCACCACCCTGGCGACGCCGGGCTCCTGAGCCGGCTCGGTGAGGGCACCGATCTGCTCCGAAACCTTCATGAACTTTTCGAACGGGCGGCGCAAATGGTTCAGCTTTTCGCTGACCTGCTGGCCGATTGAGGGGGCATTGTTGACCAGATCGATCGCCGGGCCGCTGAGCAGGTAACCCGCAGTGGTCATGAACCCCAGCGAGAAAAGCACCAGCAGCGTCGCCGAAACTGCCTCCGGCACGCCATGCCGGCGCAGCAGGCGCACGATCGGCGTCAGCGTCAGCGCCAGCAGGAACGCCAGAATGACCGGCATGAAGAAATCGCGCCCGAAATAGAGCGCGTATATTGTCATCAGTAGGAACATTATCGCCAGCATCGACCGTATCCGGCGGATGTTGACGGCTGCTTCGTCGGGGACGGCGCCCGGTTCGTTCGAAGACGCATCAGCTTTCATCGTACCCCTGCCCGGCCCTCTCGCCGCAACCTGTGCGGATTGCGACACTGAACGCCCTTCGCCGGCTTCGGTTCCATCGCGGGCCGCGAATTCACTACCCTGCGAGCCGGCCGATAATGCCGTTTGCCCCGTGACGAAAATCCGGTTAAACCCCCGGCCGTCCTTACATGCCAGCCGGGAACCAAGCCGATGACGGACATCGCCGCCACCGCCGAAATGCAAGCCGCCCTGCTCTCCGCCGCCTTGCCCTATATGCAGCGCTACGAGAACAAGACGGTGGTGGTGAAGTATGGCGGCCACGCCATGGGCAATTCCGAACTCGGCAAGGCGTTCGCGCGCGATATCGCGCTTTTGAAGCAGTCCGGCGTCAATCCCATCGTGGTCCACGGCGGCGGTCCGCAGATCGGCGCCATGCTGACCAAGATGGGCATCGAATCGAGGTTCGAGGGAGGCTTGCGCGTTACCGACGCCAAGACCGTCGAGATCGTCGAGATGGTCTTGGCCGGCTCGATCAACAAGGAAATCGTGGCGCTCATCAATGCCGAGGGCGAATGGGCGATCGGCTTGTGCGGCAAGGACGGCAACATGGTCTTTGCCGAAAAGGCGCGCAAGACCATTACTGATCCCGACAGCAACATCGAGCGCGTACTCGACCTCGGCTTCGTTGGCGAGCCGGTCGAGGTCGACCGCAGGCTGCTCGACCTTCTGGCGCGCTCCGAGATGATCCCGGTTCTCGCCCCTGTCGCACCGGGGCGCGACGGCCATACCTACAACATCAACGCCGATACCTTTGCCGGCGCCATCGCCGGTGCGCTCGGCGCCTCGCGCCTGCTGTTCCTGACCGATGTTCCCGGCGTGCTCGACGCCAGCGGCAAGGTGATGCCCGAACTGACGGTAGCGCAGGCGCGCGAACTGATCATCGACGGTACGATTTCGGGCGGCATGATCCCCAAGGTCGAAACCTGCATCGAGGCGATCGATCGCGGCGTCGAAGGCGTTGTCATCCTGAACGGCAAGACGCCGCATTCGGTGCTTCTGGAACTGTTCACCGAACACGGCGCCGGCACGCTGATCGTGCCCTGACACCTCGCGTCGGAGCGTAGCCGGTCAGTCCTTCGACGACCGTCCTTCGGCCAGCAGGAAAAGGCGTTGCGGCTCGACGATGGTGACTTTTTGCCTGCCGCTGAGCACCAGCCCCTTCGTCTCCCACAGGCTAAGCAGCCGGCTGACGGTGTGCAGCGTCGTACCCGTCATTTCGGCAATGTCCTGCCGGGAGATCGGGAAGTCGATCAGGATGCCGTCGTCCGATCGCTTTCCGGTCTGCTTGGCCAGTCGCAGCAGCGCGTGGGCGACGCGCTGTTCGACTTGCTGCGTCGACATTTCGACGACGCGGGTATGCGCTTCCTGAAGGCGGGCGCCGACGGTCTTGTAGGTGCTGGCGCCGAATGCCGGATAGCGGTCGGAAAACTCGGCCCACAGCCGCCCCGGCCAGGCGAGCACCACGCAGTCCACCGCCGCGACGGCGCTCGCGGGGTAGGTGGTGCGGCCGAGCGCATGGGCGATGCCCAGCAATTCGCCTGAACTGATATAGCGTACGATAACCTGCTGGCCATCGGCGGTGGTCTTGACCACGCGCACATGCCCGTCGAGCAGCAGGAAAAAGAAATGCGCCTCGGCTTCCTGCTCGAACACCGCGGCGTCCTTGGCGATGCGCTGCGAGCGGGCATGCATCAGCACATAGTCGAGATCGTGCGGTTCCATTCCCTGGAACTGGGGCAGCCCGGCAATCAGCGAGCGATCGAGATGGCTCAACAGTTTCTCCCGCTGAATGGCCCGTGTTCGCCGGACAGGCGGCGGGGGCCTCTGGAATCGGCGCAATTTCACACTTCGACGGCGAAATCGCAAGTTTCGCGACGGATAGACGCATGGCGGCCGCCGCGCGGGTTTTTGGCCAATATTTGTGCTGCAACAAATAAGGTTCGCGGTAGGCCCACCATATAGCGGGCATAGACCGAACCAAGACGCGATAAGAATGGAGATTGAAATGAAACGGATGATGGTTCTTGCAGCGGCGCTGGCCGCCATGACGGTTGCGGGTGGGGCTCAGGCCGCCGATCACCAGATTCAGATGCTCAACAAGGGCGACAAGGGCGCCATGGTGTTCCAGCCCGACTTCGTCCAGGCCGCACCCGGCGACACCATCACCTTCGTACCGACCGACAAGGGCCACGACGCCGAATCCATCAAGGGCATGATCCCCGACGGGGCCGAGCCGTTCAAGGGCAAGATCAGTCAGGGGATCACCGTGACGCTCGACAAGGAAGGCGTCTACGGCGTGAAATGCACGCCGCACTACGGCATGGGCATGGTGGCGCTGATCGTCGTCGGCAAGCCGGTCAACCTGAAAGAGGCCGAGGCGGTCAAGCAGATCGGCAAGGCCAAGCCCAAATTCGCTGAACTGTTCGCGCAGGTTCCGGCCAACTGACCGAAACGAACGACGTGCGGC
>JBARYG010000116.1:0-4460 GCA_049647745.1 Mesorhizobium sp. | reverse complement strand
GCCTAACCGCTATCGCATCTCGCCACAGATCGCATCCGCCATGCGGGCGGTTTCCGGCGTGGTGGAGGTGGAACTGGTGTGAGGGGCACTGCTCGCGCCCGCCTGCACTGGACGGATGCCGCCCCGGACGTTATCGCGGAGGCATGAAGGCGCAGGAAAAAGACGACGATACGGCCGAAGAAACTGCTCTGGCACGGCTCCGCGACAGGTTGCGCAGGATTTACCACGGCAGCAGTCCGGCTGCGTTCCGGTTCCGGCTTGCGATGGTCGGCATCGATATCGCCATCATCGCCTTCTTCATCGCCACGCCTGTCCTGCAGGAAACGCCGTCGTTCCTGTGGCTCGATTATTCGGTCGCCGCCCTCGTTGCCGCTGACATGGCCGCCCGGCTGCTGGCCTCGACCGATATGCTTCGGCTGATGCGGCAGCCGACCTTTCTGGTCGATTTCTTCATTTTGCTGACGCTGCTTTTCCCGACGGCTTTGGCCAATTTCGGCTTTCTGCGCATTTTGCGGCTATGGTCGCTGTCGCGCAGTGGCGCCCTGTGGCGGCATCTGGAAATGCGGCCGCTGAAAGAGTGGCGTGAGGCAAGCCACGCCGTCGTCAACCTGCTGACCTTCCTTCTGGTCATCACCGGTTTCGTCTACACGTTCTTCTTTCGCGACGGCTCCGGCCTGGCGGGTTATGTCGATGCGCTCTATTTTACGGTCGCCACCGTTACCACGACCGGGTTCGGCGATCTCGTGCTCCCCGGCATGTGGGGCAAGCTGACGGCAATCGTCACCATGATCATCGGTATTTCGCTGTTCGTGCGGCTGGCGCAATCCGTATTCCGCCCGACCAAGGTTTTCTTTCCGTGTCCGGAATGCGGGCTACAGCGGCACGAGCCGGACGCGGTTCATTGCAAGGCCTGCGGTCATCTTCTCAACATACCGAACGAAGGCGATTGAGGGGTGCGACCGGCCCGTTCGGGTGCCGTCAGCCCACGGCCGCTTCGGCCGGTTTCGGTCTGCGGCGTTGGATGTTGAGGAGGTTGCCCGTCAGGATCAGGGCTGCGCCGGCGGCGGTGAATATGTCAATCTGCTCGTTGTAGAGTGCCCAGCCGAGCAGCGCGGTCGCCGGTACGCGCAGGAAATCCATCGGCGAGATCAGGGTTGCGTCGGCGTAACTCAGCGCCCTTGCCATGCAAAAATGCGACGACATGCCGGTGAAGCCGATGACCAGGATCCACGGCCATAGTTCGAGCGGCGGATTTCTCCAATCGTAGATCGCCGGGATCAAACCCAGAAGCGACTGGATGACCAGCATCCAAAAGATGATGCGGACCACGCTTTCGGTGCGCGTCATCGACTTCACCATGACGATCGAGAGGCCGAAGCAAACTGCGGCGCCAAGAACAACGAATTCGCCCAGACTTACAGAATCGATGCCCGGCCTGACGATGACGGCGACGCCGACCAGGCCAAGGATAATCGATGCGATCCGCGCCCGGCTCAGCCTTTCGCCGAGAAAGGTAACCGCCAGCATGGCAGTCCAGATCGGGGTGGTGAATTCGATGGAAACCAGCACCGCCAGCGGAATCAGCGTCAGCGCATAAAGCCATGCCGCCTGCCCGGTATAATGGACGAGGTTGCGCCCGAGATGCATCCACGGGCGAGGGGTGCGCATGGCGGAAAAGCCGCCCCCCATCAGCACCAGAGGCATGAGGATAAGCAGGCCGATCACCGACCGTAGTTCCAGCACCTCGAACACGTTCAGCACATCCGTCGTTTCGCGACCGGCGACGGTCATGCCGAGAAACGAGGCGATGGACAGCGCCATCCAGAACACGGCCTTGACGATGGAGGGGGTGGGTACCATGCGCGCTATCTGGCAGGCAGGTGCACCTGCCGCAATCGCTAATCCGGCCAAATCTAGTGGACCACGGACGCGACGGGAGAGGCTAGATACGCTCCCACGGATGCTGGACCTCGGGGCCGTCATCGTCCTCGTCCGGGCGGGCAGGGCGGCCGCGATGACCCTTGCCGAACGTGTAGCCCGTTTGCACGGCCTTGCCGCCGAACTTGTCGCGCAAAGCATCGATGGCGCCTTCGGCCAGCGCGCGTTTGCGTGCCTGGACGTCGACCAGATCAGGCGGGTCTGCCTTTTCAGAATCCGAGAGGTCGCTGACGCCGATGCCGAGCAGCCGGTATTTCGTTCCGTCGATTTCCTTAGACAAGAGATGCAGGCCGGTCTGGAAGATGCGGTCGGCAAGGCGGGTCGGGTCTTCGAGTTGCCGGTTGCGGGTCCTGATCTTGAAATCCTGCGTTTTCAATTTCAACACGACGGTGCGCCCGGCAAGGCCCGCTCTTTTCAGCCGCATCGATACTTTTTCGGACAAGGCCCTCAGCACCGGCACCAGCTCGTCCGAGCCTGCCAGATCGGTGTCGAACGTGGTTTCAGCCGATACGCTCTTGGAATCGCGGTCGGAGACGACGGGGCGGTCGTCCTCGCCGCGCGCCAGGCGATACAGCCGGTCGCCCATCGTGCCGTAGCGCCGCATGAGGTCGCCGCGTTCCATGCGTTGCAACTGACCGATGGAGCGGATGCCGTCATGCTCCAGCGTGGCGGCAAAGGCTTTACCGACACCCCAGATCATCGTGACTGGCTGTTCCGCCAGAAAGCCGAGGGCTTCGGCTTGCCCGATGACGGAAAAACCGCGCGGCTTGCGGAAGTCGGAGGCGATTTTGGCGAGGAACTTGCAATAGGACAGGCCGGCTGACACGGTGATGCCGATTTCCTTTTCGACCGTCCGCGCGAAGCGCGCCAGCACCAGCGCCGGCGGCAGGCCGTGCAGCCTTTCCGTTCCGGCGAGGTCGAGGAACGCCTCGTCTATCGAGATCGGCTCGACCAGCGGCGTCAGCGCCTGCATCATGGCCCGCACCTCGCGTCCGACACGCACGTATTTTTCCATGTCGGGCTTGATGACGATGGCCTCGGGGCAGGCCTCCAGCGCCTTGAACATCGGCATGGCCGAGCGCACGCCGTTGATGCGGGCAATGTAGCAGGCCGTCGAAACCACGCCGCGCTTGCCACCGCCGATGATGACGGGCTTGTCCTTCAGGGCGGGGTTGTCGCGCTTTTCCACCGCCGCGTAGAAGGCGTCGCAATCGATATGGGCGATGTGCAGCCGGTAAAGCTCGGGGTGGCGCGCAAGCCGCGGGCTGCCGCAGCGCTCGCAACGGCGGCTAATGCCGCGCTGAAGGGTCAGGCAGTCGCGACAGAAACCGTGATCGGGATCGTTGACAGGTGCTGCCATTATCTGCGAACATAAAGAGAACGATCGGTATGGTACGTCAGGACGGATCGGGCGGCAAGGCGGCGGGCCGGAGGAAGCTGTGAGCACGACGATAGCGCCGGTAACGAGCCGGCTTTGGCCCGATTTCGAGGATTTGTTCGGCAAGCAGGGCGCCTGCTACGGCTGTTGGTGCACGCACTTCCGGCTGCCGCCGGCGATGCGCCACGACAACGACCGCGAGCGCAACAAGGATCACATCAGGGCGCGTATCGAGGAGGGGCCGCCGCCCGGATTGCTCGCCTTCGAAGATGGCAAGGCAATCGGCTGGATGCAGATCGGCCCGCGCGCCGACGTGCCCGAATGGAACAATGCCGGGCGGGGCTCGGCCCCTCTCGACGCAGCCGACGCACATGACCCCGGCGTGTGGGCGATTTCATGCTTTTTCATCCGCTCAAAGGCGCGCGGCAGGGGGCTTACGCATCGCCTGGTCGAAGGCGGCATCGGCTTCGCGAGGGACAGCGGCGCGCGGCTTGTCGAGGCGTGTCCGATGGATTTGTCGAAGGATTCGCGCTCCATCGGGCTTTATGTCGGGTCCTCGCGTGTTTTTGAAAAGGCCGGCTTCGAGCGGGTGGCGGAGCGCAAGGCGGGCAGGCCGCTGATGCGGCTGGTGCTTTGACCGTCCGCCGGATCGTTCCCAATATCGCGGGGTCCGATCTTGAGCGGGCGAAAGCGTTCTATCGGCGGGTGTTCGAACTCGAACTGGTGATGGACCTTGGCTGGATCGTCACCTTCGCCGCCGATATCGCGGCGCGGCCCCAGATCAGCGTCGCAAGCGAGGGCGGCTCGGGAACGCCGGTGCCCGATGTTTCGATTGAGGTCGACGATGTCGATGAGACCTACCGGCGCGCCGTCGATATGAAGTGCGAGATTTTATATGGCATTGCCGACGAGCCGTGGGGTGTCCGGCGATTCTATATGCGCGATCCGTTCGGAAAGACCCTGAACGTGCTTTCCCACCGGAAATGATCTGGCCGGGCGACATTCAGGCTGAAACCCGCCTGTCTCGAAGGGATCGTCCGTTCCGCCGGGCAAAGCGCATTGCCCGGGCGGCTGGGGCGCGATAATAGGCGTCTCATGAGCACGCATCCTGCCGTCCCCGACACAATCCGCATTGCCGTCGCCC
>JBARYG010000115.1:0-3502 GCA_049647745.1 Mesorhizobium sp. | reverse complement strand
CGACGCCGACGCCGACATCGACGCTGACGACGAACCGGACTCCGACTCAGCGGACTGAACCGGCCCCCGCGTCGCCGCGGCGCAGGCACACTTGCCCTATGGGCGAGGGTTGGGACGCACCGAATCGGAGACTGCGGGTATCGGCGTTGGCGGCGGTGGCCAACCCGTCGTATTCGCGGGTCGATACCTGGAACCTGCTCGACGACGCCTGCCGGCAATTGGCCGAGGCCAACCGGGCCGGCCTGGACACGACGCACGAAGCGGCGCGGGTAAAGCGCCTACTCGACCGACTCGGCGCCTATGAGCGGTACTGGTTGTTCCCCGGCGCGGTGAACCTGGCTGCCTTCCGGAGCTATCTGGAGTCGATGGCGACGGTGTCGCTGACCGAGCGGGTGTCGCTGGTGGTGCGATTGCTGTCGGACTACGGCGATCGGGCGGCGCTGTTCGATCTCGGTCTGCCGCTGTCTGACCAGGAACTGGTGGCCCAGGCCCGCCAGCAGCAGTTCTACACCGTGTTGCTGGCCGACGACTCGCCGCCGGATGTGCCCGAGAGCCTGGCGGAAAGCCTGCGCCGACTGCGCAAACCCGACGACGACGTGCAGATCGAACTGCTCGTGGTGTCCAGCGTGGAGGATGCCGTCACCGCGGTCGCGCTCAACGGCGAGATCCAGGCCGCGATCGTGCGACACGACCTGCCGCTGCGGTCACGCGACCGGGTGCCCTTGATGACCACCCTGCTCGGTGCCGACGACGATCCGACGACCGTCGGCTGCGGCCGCGACGCCATCGAATGCGGTGAGTGGATGCGTCTGCTGCGGCCACACATCGATCTGTACCTGCTCACCGACGAATCGATCGCCGCCGACGCCGAAGACCAGCCGGACGTCTATGACCGAAGCTTCTACCGGCTCAACGACGTCACCGACCTGAACAGCACTGTGCTGGCTGGCATCCGGAAGCGCTACGCCACACCGTTTTTCGACGCACTGCGCGCTTATGCGTCCGAACCCGTCGGGCAGTTTCATGCGCTTCCGGTGGCGCGCGGCGCCAGCATCTTCAACTCTCGCTCGCTGCAGGACATGGGAGAGTTCTACGGCCGCAACATCTTCATGGCCGAGACCTCGTCCACCTCCGGTGGCCTCGACTCGTTGCTCGACCCGCACGGCACCATCCGGGTGGCGATGAACAAGGCCGCCAAGACCTGGAACGCCGACCACACCTATTTCGTCACCAACGGAACCTCGACGGCCAACAAGATCGTCGTGCAGGCCCTGACGCGGCCCGGTGACATCGTGCTGATCGACCGCAACTGCCACAAGTCGCACCACTACGGGTTGGTGCTGGCCGGCGCGTACCCGCTCTACCTGGATGCCTACCCGCTGGCGCCATTCGCGATCTACGGAGCGGTGGCGCTGCGCACCATCAAACGTGCCCTGCTCGACCTGGAAGCCGCCGGCCAGCTGCACCGGGTCCGGATGCTGTTGCTGACCAACTGCACCTTCGACGGCGTCGTCTACAACCCCCGCCGGGTCATGGAGGAGATCCTGGCGATCAAGCCCGACATCTGCTTTCTGTGGGATGAGGCGTGGTACGCGTTTGCGACCGCGGTGCCGTGGGCTCGGCAACGCACCGCCATGGTCGCCGCCGAAGGACTGGAGGCCAAGCTGGGCTCGGCGCACTACGCCAAGGAGTACCAGGCGTGGCACGACAGCATGGAAGGCATCGACCGCGACCAGTGGAGCGAGCACCGTCTGCTGCCGCACCCGTCGGCGCGGGTGCGGGTGTACGCGACACACTCCACCCACAAGTCGCTGTCGGCGCTGCGGCAGGCGTCGATGATCCATGTCCGGGATCAGGACTTCAACGCGCTGGCCCGCGAATCGTTCGCAGAGGCGTTTTTGACCCACACCTCCACCTCGCCGAACCAGCAGCTGCTCGCCTCACTGGACCTGGCCCGCCGACAGGTGGACATCGAAGGCTTCGACATGGTCCGGCGCGTCTACGACATGGCATTGGTGTTTCGCCACCGGGTCCGCAAGGACCGGCTGATCAGCAAGTGGTTCCACATCCTGGACGAGAGTGATCTGGTGCCGGACCGATTCCGGGAATCGACAGTCAGCTCCTACCGGGAGGTACGCCAGGGTGCGCTGGCGGAGTGGAATGAGGCCTGGCGTTCCGACGAATTCGTCCTCGACCCCACCCGGGTCACCCTGAATGTCGGTAAGACTGGGATGACCGGCTACGATTTCCGCGAGAAGATCTTGATGCAGCGGTTCGGAATTCAGATCAACAAGACGTCGATCAACTCGGTGCTGTTGATCTTCACCATCGGCGTCACCTGGTCCAGCGTGCACTACCTGCTCGACGCGCTGCGCCGGGTCGCCGGTGAACTGGACCGCGCCTGGAACGCGGCCAGCACCGATGACCGCGCGCTGCAGCGCCGCCGGGTCACCGAGATCACCGAGGACCTGCCGCCCCTGCCGGACTTCAGCGCGTTCGCGCCGGCGTTCCGTCCCGGCGGCACCAGCCCGATCGGCGACATGCGTGCGGCGTTCTACGGCGGTTACGAAGAGGCCGACCGCGAGCACGTGCTACTCGGGGACGCCGGCCGCCGGGTCGCCGACGGCAAGACCCTGGTCTCGACCACCTTTGTCGTGCCGTACCCGCCCGGCTTCCCGGTGCTGGTTCCCGGTCAGGTGATCTCCAAGGAGATCCTGTACTTCCTGGCCGAACTCGACGTGAAAGAGATTCACGGCTACAACCCCGAGCTGGGGTTGGCGGTGTTCACTCCCGAGGCCCTGGCGCGCTATGGGCGGGCACCGGATGTGGCCGGTTAGCCTCACCGCGATTGTTACCAAGGCCGCGGGCGCCGCGGCGGCGCAATGCACCGACATCAGGAGGTTTCCGCTGGCAGCCCGCAGCGGGCGGGTGGCGCAATGAGTTTTAGCCCCCGATCAGCGGAATTCGCAGCTCTGGGGTCGCCGAGGCGGTGGCCCTTAGCGTGTCTGCATGGCCGGAACCCACGTCGCATCGCAGCCGATTCGCCGCGCGGATCGGGCCCGGCAGGTCGCCGACGTGCTGCGCCATCAGATCCATGCCGGCGCCTACGACGACGGCTTGCCCGGTGAACCGGAGCTGGCCACTGAATTCGTCGTCTCCCGCAACATCGTTCGTGAGGCACTGACGGCGCTGAAGGCCGAAGGACTGATCCACCGCGGTCCGAGAACCGGCACCCACGTGGCCCAGCACAAATACGACCACGGACTGGACTCACTGCGCGGCCTGCAGGAGACCTTTGATGCGCAAGAAGTGCGCAACGAGGTGCGGGTGGCGACGACGGTGGACGCTCCGCCGTCGGTCGGCCGGCGGCTGGGGCTGGGCGCCGGTGCTCAGGTGGTCTTCATCGAACGACTGCGCTACCTCGGTGACGTGCCGCTGAGCCTGGATCAGACCTATCTGGCACCCGACATCGGCGCTGCTGTGTTGGCCCACCCCTTGGAGT
>JBARYG010000114.1:0-34531 GCA_049647745.1 Mesorhizobium sp. | reverse complement strand
CGGCACCGGAGGCTATTGTCTGGCCCGCGCCGCCACGCGGATCAGCGCCATCATCTGCCCAGGCGATGGCCCAAAAGCCGATCATGCATTAAGATCGAAACCGGACCACCTTATGGGGTCAAGCCATTTTGCAAACCGTCTGCAAACCAAGGCACCGCAGCCGACTGAGAAAGATGCTAAGTCGTTGAAATAAATGGCGCGCCGGAGAGGATGAAACTGGGAACTCGTATGTGATTGTTTCTACGCTGTAATTTGATTCCGGCCATCCTGGTCCGTGCAGCGGATGCGACCCGACCCCGGCGTGACCGCTGGCATCCGTTCACATGGCACCCCATATTTCCGTAAGCTCTCACAAGGACGGAGGGCTTAAAAAACCTCTTGCGACCCTGTCCGTCGGGCCAGACAATAAGTCGGCAGCGCGCACTAACCCTGTTCGAAAATTACCTATGGAAGACAACGAAACCCTTAATGCCCTGGTAAGGATGGCCGACGACAGGCAGGACGACGTTCATGCCCAGTTGAAAGCCGCCTACGCATGCGACAAGGAAGGCGCCGAGGACCAAGCCATTCGTTACTACGAGATGGCTGACAAGTTGAGGGTGCCGGACACCGAGCAGCGTCGGTTTCTGATTTGCTACGGCTCTTCACTGCGCAATGTAGGGCGCGGAGACGAAGCGGTCGAAAAGCTCAGACAAGCCGCCGACCAATATCCGGAGCGATCAGAAGCATGGCTGTTCCTCGCGCTCGCCCTGAGCTCGGCGGGAGACAAGGACGCGGCTATCCGCGCCCTCTTAAAGGCCGCCCTTTTGGAAGCCGGCGATACGGGTCTGGGCGGATTTACGAGGGCCGTATCAGAGTATCTTGAAGAGATGGAGCGCCCTGACCCAGCAAAGGCCGAACAGCACGCCGCGCTATAGGGCGACCACGCTGACGGCATTGCCGACGCGCCTCTGTACATCCTCCAGCGTTGCGAAATCCTTCTCGCCGGCGACGATTGCGACGGTCTCGGTCGGAGACTGCATGATCTTGCCGAGCAAGGTCCGCAGCATTTCGGGATTGTCGAGATAAGGGCCTATGGCGTTCGCGAAAGCGGTCGCCGATTTCTGCTCGTCGGGAGTCTTTGCGGTCTCGACGAGATTTTTGAGTTCCTGACTCCAGTCAACGCTTTCGAAAGCTTGTGCCATTTCAGTCTCTCCCTTTTATGCTTCCACAAAGTCGGGTTCAGTCTCGAACCGCGCCATCTGCCGGACGATCCGATCGGGACACTTCATCGTCGGCAGCTCGGGCTGGGATTTCGAGAAATTGTCCGCATCCACGACCTCAAGATCGCGCCCGAACGCTGGTAAGTCTTCCCGCGGTTCATCAGCCGCGACGAACACCTCGTTCTCGGAACGGACGTAGATGCCGCGGTCTATTGCGAAGCGGTAGGCGATCCCGGGCTCGATCACATAGCTCACTCGCGGGTCGCAGGTGGTTTCGAACGAGTGGCGGCTTCCGAATGCCGCAGACGCCGGCCGCAGATCGAGTGTGTCTATGCGCAGCGCACGACCTTCCTCGGTCAGGAAGGTATACGTCTTGCGCGTTCGTCGGTGAATGAACATGAGGTTCGCGGGAGCGTCAGCATTCGCATCCATGAGCAGGACGTCTGCTACTCCGGACGCCGTGTTAGGGACCAGCGTCCACGATGCTTTGCCGGTAATGGCGTATTTTGATGGCCGAACGTCGACGGGTGAGCCCGTCCCGGCGCGCAGCAAAGGTTCAAGAGCGCGGCCCTCGTTGTCCCAGGTTTTTTCTTGGAACATGACATACTTTTCATCGCCGCCGATGTTGAGCTTGAATCTTGTCGAATAGGCCTTGGGTTTGTCCAGCACAGCCTGGGACAGGCGGGTCATGAAGTTGTGCAGGTCATCGCTGAACCGGTACTGGCAGACGCTCACCTTCGGTACATCGGTCCGAGAGGTGCGCAGGATCGAGATCAGATCGTTGTTGACGTTCCAGTGCGGGTTGTTTTCCGAGGCGTACCAGACAGGTTCGTCCCGCGTGACGATCCCCGCCAAATCGTCGAAGGTATGGGCTACGCCACGGGGAATGATCAGACGGCGATATTCGCTCGGCGCGAATGTGTATGACAGTTCCAGTCCAAAGTCGGGGCTGTCCTCGCGGCACTCTATGAAATGCCCGACGATGATACGGTCGTGGTCGCCGAAGAATGTCAGGCGGTCATCCTGGCCGATATGAATGCCGTAGGTAGAGTAAGCAAAATTTGGCCCGTGAGTGACGAAGTCGGACACAAGCGGGCCAGGGCTGGAGTGGACCTTGCGGGAGAACCACGACCGATCTTCTTTGATTTCGCGCACGGAATTGCGCGAAAACTTGAGCCCCTCGATATCGAGTTCGATGTCCAACGTGTCGTCGGGGATATGCACTGCGGTCATTCGCGGACCTCTCTGCATGCACGTGTATTCGGCGACGAAATAGTACGCGCTACGCACTATTCTTCGAAGGTAAAATAGCCCGCGCCCCGAGTCAATTCTTGCTCTTTGCGTGCGGAGAAAGATGTCGCTACAGTTACCTGACGCCGCGTTGTCGTAGGCGTTCGCATCTTGCGGAAGGGCCACGCAGCTTCACTGTGATGCCGTTCCCATCGATGAATAGGCCCTACGGTCACGCCCGGACACAGTTGCTTGCATATACAGCGCGCCCTGCGCGGCGGCACACACGCTGCGCATCCGTCATCATCATACGGCCAAGAAATCATCGGCAGTAAGGCACAAAGCGGTCAGGGCACTGTCGCACTATTGGAATGTCCATTCCATTTGGCACGCCGGAGAAGATGAAACTGGGAACCGCTATCTCATTGTTGCGTCAATATAATTTTGCCTGACGAATTCCATGGAAATCTGGTGCGTCTGCGATGCAGCGCGATTTCAGCAGTAGTTAACAGCAAGTCTTCAAACACACGCGAACTTTTTGCGGACTCAGGGTGAGGGTAGAAGCGTTCGACAGAATTACCTGGAAAAACGATATCAAACTCGCCCCGATTCAAGCCATGCCAACCGAAGCCGATAAAAATGTTCAAAATAGAAAGCACAAAAACAAACGTGCTCTTGCCGGTTTCAAACGCCGAGACGTCCGACTGCTGAACAAGTGCAACACCGATATTCGATTGTACCCATCTAATAGTCTTCTCTGAATTCACATAACCGCCGAATACCTTGATTCCGGCCGGCACAGTTGCTCCTCGTGATAGCGATTGCGGAATCCAGGGCGGCAAAATAGGCCGGTAGTTAGAGCTAAAATGCGCGACTATTCCTGTTTTGACGATCCATAGCGCGATCGTACGCCGTTCCACTTTTGAGAATTGGCTCGGGGACATACTCGCTTGCAAGCGCGGCAGGAGGCTCCTGAAAGCACTTTCGAGACGGGACATCCAACCGTTATTGCAGGCCGCGCACACAGTACCAAGCGTATGAGAATTGCTACTGGCGGTACGCTCAGACAGCGACATTCCGACGGCATTCATGTGGACGCCCCGGAACTTGCCCTTTCCGCCGCCTCCAACATACTGTTGTAGCCAGACAGGAATTACATGTTCATTCGTCAGATGCCCTGAGGCACCACAGAAAATACAGGAACGTTCCCCCAAACTCGCAACTCCGTCCGCTGAATCCTGTGATCAGCGCACCATCTACTTATCCCTATCGGTCACCAATGTCGTCATCGCACCGGTGCAAACCACGATAATCCGCCGGAATGACGCCAGTGAGAGCTGCCTAATGTGGATCGGATTTCCATAACATAATGGCCTCGGCGACTGATTTATGCACATCCACGAGAGGACTATTTGCAATTTCCCCCTGCGGCGGGGCAATATCTCCTAAGGGCTTAGGAAGATTCGAGAAATGGGGCTGAGGGGCACGTGGCAAGGTGGACTGGTGATCCGGGTATAACAGCGGTTCTAGACGGAGCCGATGCTTGGCGAGAGCGATGCTTTGTCGGGTCAACGTCGATTCTCACCGACCGCCCTTTGTGGACGCGCGACAACCTGACGGACCTCCTAGCCCGCTTCACGGGCAAACCTATCTTGGGTAGCAGAGACTTTCTCGACAAGCTCTCCGAACAGTTGAAAGGCGCACCACCATCGGTCACTCAACTCGCCGCTGAGGTTCTTTGGTTCCTTAACCTATTTCCACATCCTGGCACCATGAAGCCAGTGACGAAACGCGAGCAGATGGGAACCGTCTGGAGATGGTCAGGGGAAGAACTCCCTACCTCCACTTTTCTCGATGATGCTACCTTGGGCGGGGTTGGCAATCCAGGAACAGCGTACGCGACACACCGCCCAATGGAATTCGAGTATCTGCTCCGAACCGTGGCCGCGTTCAAAGCATTGCCCGCTCCGGAGCAGGCTCGACTTATGAAGGAAGATCCGCCTTGGACGTTTATGACGTGGCTGGATGAGCAGGACGGGTCCGATCGGCGCCTTGTCCGAAACACGCTACTTTATTTTCTGTTCCCAGACCATATCGAGCGCAATACCTCGCGCGACCACAAGCAGCAGATTTATGAGGCACTTAAGGCCAAACTGCCCGTCGATCAGCGGATAAAGTCTAAAGCCCGATCATTGGCTGACCTGGATCGCGCCCTCGCCGCAATTCGCAAGGTTCTTGCAGAAGAACATGGCACAACCGAGATCGACTTCTATCAGGATAACATAAAGGCACAGTGGTTCGCCCCCTTCAGAGAAGGCAGCGCAAAAGACTTCTCTTCTTGGCTGAACACACTGCTAACGGACAAGGGGTTGCAGCTCAATCAGTCGGGCCGCGATATTAAAAAGCTCGATGAAAAGCGGGCAATCAGCCCGAAGACCGGTTTCTGGGAGGACGTGAGTTATGTCACCAGCAAACCGCCACGCTGGTTGTTGCACTTTGACGCTACTGACCCTCATCTCACGGCATCGGTTCCAGAATTTAAACGCGCTGGCGTGATCGGCTATGCCAATACAAAGGGTGGTAATTCCGGTGCGCTGACGGTGCGTATCCTTCCCGTGGTCAAGATCGCGGCGGAAGAGTTCCGCGTGGTCGAAACGTGGGAATGGCTTTTATTATTCTGTTTCCCCGGTGGCCTGCCGCCAGGTTCGTCAGGCGAAGCCTTTGACAATTTTGATGTTGCCACGGGCGAGCTCAGCTACATGGGCAAAAAGCAGCCATACATCTATGGAGCACTGCTCGGACTCAATGCGCCCGACGAAATTTTCTCTGCCTCGGTCGGAGGTAATCTCAAAACCATCACTTATCGGGAGGCTACGGACGCCCTGTCTGCGCTTATCAAAGTTGCCCCCGTAGGAGGGGCGAATGCCTGATGTTATACCGTTTTTCAGCCTGATTGACGAAGACGAGCGCGACAGCGTCAAGCAGAATATCAAGGACGCCTACGAACGCACGGGCATGAGTGGTGTCCACCCCAGGCGTTCAGCGACGGCCAGTGCTGCCGAAGGTGATGATACCGGCGGACTAGCTCCTGGCGAGACAATAACGATTAAGCCATTCGACGACCTAATCGGTATCGACCCGAGCGTATATCGCCAGATCGAAGCCGCACTGAATTCCGGTAAACAACATCTCATGTTCTACGGACCGCCGGGTACAGGAAAAACTACACTTGCACGGCGACTCGCTGGCATTCTCAATGGACGCAATTGGACCCTGATCACCGGTTCCGCCGACTGGAGTTCGCAAGAAATTATCGGTGGCTACCAACCGATCAGTGGCGGGTCGATCAAATTCTTTCCCGGCGTGCTGCTTCGGAGTTTCGACCGGCCACTTGTGATCGATGAACTGAACCGCTGCGATATCGACAAAGTGATCGGGCCACTCTTCACGGTGCTCTCGGGCCAGGCGACAACGCTGCCCTATCGCGTCGCAGCCGACGACGCGGACAGCGCTCAGTATGTTGTCCTGCCGAGCCCCAAACAGGATGCTGCCACGCATGAATTTGCGCCGGGTCCGGCGTGGCGGCTTATCGCGACCATCAACTCCATCGACAAAGCATCCCTGTATCAGATGAGCTACGCGCTTAGCCGACGCTTCGGGTGGATATTTGTCGATGCCCCGCATGACACGCGCTCTTTCATTCTAACATATTTGGAAAGGGAAATGGGACGGCAATCGGGCAGCGGAGACGGAGCGCCGCCCATGGCAGTCATTTGGGATGCGGTAAATGAAATCCGGCCTCTTGGACCGGCTCCCGTCATTGATGCCCTCAAGACTCTTGAAGTGCTCTCGCCTGGGGCGGACCTTTCAGGCCCCCCCGAAGGCGAGCTTAGGGCCGCATATTTAGACGTATTCGATCTTTTCATGCTCCCACTTCTTGACGGTATTCTGCGCCACGAAGCTGAAAAACTGGCGGGGTCCGCAGCGGCCGCTATCGGCTTTAAGGAAGGATCGCCCGAAGCCGACGGGATCAAGCGTCGTCTACTCAGCGTCGCGGTTTGAGATGAGCGAAGGCAGAATCGACGAGGCCATCACTGATCATACCGCCGCGGTGCTACTTCGCTATTTCGGTGCGGCTGGCGCCGCGAGTGTGACACGTCCATCCTTTGTTATCGACCGAGATCGCGAACTGCTGCGGCTGCATTGGTCGCTTTCTCCCTCTGTCATGGACTTGGTTGACTACATTCTTATCCACCGCCATGAAATTCAGTCCGTTTTGACGACCGCGCGTCGAGTGGAGGACGGAATCGTGCGCGGGCGGCTCGATGCCGTTGCCACGTTGCGGATGCGGCGAGTTTCTGGACATTCCACGGCCATCGTTAGTCATGAACCTTTGCGCTCATACGAGTCAGGGCCTAACCATCTGCTAGGATGGGTGATAATGCAGGCATGGTCACTTGCTTCGCGGTTTGTAGCACTCGCTCAGGAAGACTCTTCGTACAGAGCGCGGATCGACTTTACTGTGCAGCGTCTCGAACAGGTCAGGCGTGTAGAAACAATTCGTCAGATTGGCGGTCAAGTTTCATTGAGCGGCCGCCCTCGCGCCAACGCTTTGCTTGAAGCAGAGCGGTCCAGGCGCAAGGTGTACCATAAGGCGGCAAAAGCTTTTCGCGCGCTGCTGCTCGTTGAGGCGGGCGACCCCGACGCCGTTACTTCTATGTTGAAAGAGACGCTGCTGGCCCCGCTTGAGCCGTGGCGTCGCTACGAATTGGCTGTGGCTTACAGCGTGGCCGAAGCTCTTGCAAATGTGCAAGACGAACAGGTGCGACTCGGCTTTATCGTGGGAGATGTCCGGATCGCAATCGCTCAGGCCGGCCAGTTCAACATCTATTGGCAGTGGCGCACAGAACGCTACAAGGCCCCTGTACAGGAACCCTCGGAAGAGATGGCAGAAGCAATTTGGGCTGCCTATGGCCTCTCGGCAGCGGCGGATCGTCCTGACCTGATCGTGACGGATATGCAAACCGGCGCCGTCATAGCAATCATTGAAGTCAAGTATTTGACTGGCGAATCTGCTGCCGACCGGATCCGATCTGCGGCCAACCAGCTTGTGCGCTATGCGCGCGGGTACGGCGCTATCGATGAAATCGGGCCGCTACTGGGACGCTCCCTCATTGCCGTAAGCCAAGGCATCGGCGGCCTCAAGACGCCTGCCTTCGCAACCTCCGGAATTCCTACCATTGTGGATTTTGCGGGTATCGGCGCTAAAGCACTGCTTCCATGGGCTCGTCGTCTTCTTCCTGACAGTTCACCTTCAGCGCTTTAGGGCCTGTCGGCCGATTTAATCCACCATCGACAAATAGCGGCGTATCCTCTTCGTCGATAGGAAGAGAGCAAGGCGGCGACACCTCATAGCTTGCGGTCTTGCTCTTGAGAACGGGGTCAATGTCAGGCGCAAACCGCGCCAGTGCGCCCATCAGATACTCCTCTGATAGCTCGCAGCAGACCCATTTCCGTTTCAACGCTTCCGCCACGGCGCCTGTGACGCACGAACCGCCAAAGGGATCGAGAACCAGATCTCCCTGATTGGTCAGCATTCGCAAAAAATACTCAGGTAGCTGCGCAGGGAACCGCGCTGGGTGGATAGGGATATTGTTGTCCCGACAATACTCCTGATAACGGCTTGTAGATTCCGTATTTGCCACGGCGAGGAGGTTGGGAGGGACCGAGCCGCCATTATCCTTCTGGAATTTGTCCGATATGTCATGACCGGATGGACGCAGCTTGGCGACATATCCGTTTTTGAGAAGGCCTTGCATCGACTTGCTGTAGGGTTGGAGCACGCGCCTATTATTGGCTTTCGGATAAGGTGTCTTTGACAACCACCAGACGCAGTTCACAGCATCCTTTACCCTGACCCGCCGCACATTGACCCACTCGGCAGGCGTTGGAAGTTTGGCCGGATTCCACCAGTAGTGCTCCTGGCAGAGGTGAAATCCGTACTCCTCCACCAGCATAATGAGGAGTTTGAAGTGATAAAGACTCCGCGTGGGCTGCCCCGGTATCCAGGCTCCGCCGATATCAATGACAAGGCTTCCGCTGTCCTTGAGAACGCGATGAAAGCCCTCTGCAAACGGGCGGAACCAATCGCAGTAGCGATCAGCATCTTCATTCCCGTAACTCTTTTTCCTGACGAGCCCGAAAGGAGGGCTTGTCATTATGAGGTCGACGGAATTGGGCCGCGCGATATTGAAGAGATACGAACGGCTATCTCCCCACAAAATTTCTCCATGGCGGGTCTTATGGAATGGTCGAATATTCTTCTTTGGGAATTCAGCCGCATAATCCGGCACTTCGTCCGAAGACTCCCCGTTCATAAAGGTTTCATGGAGAAACCTTACATATTCTGAAACAGATTTATGTCCGTAAGCTGCAGCCGCCTCTTCCATGGCGCTTCGCTCTGCTTTAGTCAATCGAACATTTGCTACAGATGTTCTTGGTTTTTGCGAGCGTGGGCGTGACATAACTGCTCCTGTGTTACAGGAGGACGCTAGCTGATTTGTTTTTGTGTGACAAGAACCAAGTGAGCTGTTTTGTGTAATATCCACCGGCACCGTTGTCGGTCAGAAGCAGCCCGTCAGTACCAAGGTGCGCTTTGCATAACCCTGAAGCTCATTGTCGTCGATAGGTTCTATGGCCGCATCTGCGCTTTCGCCGTGATGATATCTGCGGCAGAACTCGTTGATTTCCTCGAAGGCATCGGCCACTGCAAAAAGTGGATGCTCGGTGCCGGCCCCTCTGATCTTGCTCACGATCCCGCCCATCATTTCCGACTCCCCAAACTGTGTGGGGTAGAGGTTGCGGCAATAGCCCTCAAGTACAGGTCTGATCTTCTGTATCACGTCGCGCGGATCACCTTCACCAAGCGCGTGATACCGCTGTAACGTTTCTACATCGAGCTTATAGCGCGCTTGGCAGGCTTTCTCGACATCCCATTCAGCTATCGTTGTATTCTCCTCGCCGATGCGCACCAGCTGGAGCGTCTTGCGTTGCGCCGATTCAAGCTTATCCCACACAAGTTTGAGAAACGCTTGGTCATGAGAAAGAACGATCACCTGCGCACAGCGATCACCGCATCTTTTGATCTGATAGGCCGTATGACTTCTGCGAAAATTATCTTGGCTCGTGAACGGATCATCGAATACGACGACGAGACTGCCCCTCTGTGGATGCCGCTCGACCTGAGCGAAGAACAGCGCGAGCGCGAGCGTGTTGCGGTCGCCTGCGCTGAGTGTGTTACGAAAGCTTGGTTTGTCGAGAGGCGTGCTGGCGTCGCCTAGATCGACCGGGACGCCATTGATGATGATTTGGTAGCTCGAACTCGGCGTGCCACCGCGATAACTATGGGTGGGAGAACTGATGCGAAAACCCGCATTGAAAGCACTCAAGAAGCGGTTGATGCTATCGCCATAGAGCGCGATTAACTGGGCTGTGTGCTCGTCAAGGCGCTCCCGCTTAGTAGTCTTTTCGTTTTCCAGATCGGTTTTGTCAGCGCTCAACTGCTGGAACAGTCCACAGGCGGCGTCGACCTGTGCTGTATGGCGCGCCTGCTGCGCGCGCAGCCGGAGCAAGGCAATATTGATCGCCGTCAAGTCGGCGGCTTCGGCCTTCCGCTTCCGCTCAGCAATGAAGTCATTCGCTGTGGCCACTCCCAGGTTATAAGTAACTGCATCGGCCAAGAGAGCGGATAGCTCGTCTACAGTGCTCCGATCCAGCATGATTTCTGTAAGAGGGCTTTGAGCTTTCCGGGAAAGCGCAGAGAGTATGCCTTGCCGGACACCGCGCAGTCGGTCGCCAACTTCATTGACGCGCGCCAGAACTGGCTCCGCTAAGTCGCAATACGTTCGCCAGAACCGGATGGATTCGACGTTCTGCTCGATCACCTTCTCAATCGCAGCAATTTTACGGTCGCCGAACTCCTCTTCAACCTGCCCGGTCAAATCGTCGATCTCAGCCCGCAACCGTTCATAGGCTTCACTGAAAAAAGCGCGGTACGCATCGATAAGAGGGCGGCCAGCCACCGATTGCGCGCAGAATGGGCATGAGTCATTCCTGATGTATCCGAAACCTTCGGCAATCCAAGCTTCGCCCCGTTCGCCCATTGAATGTCCGGCTCGATGAGCCGCGATGCGTTCAGCAGCATCGTCAGCAACACCTGCGACTGCTTTGTGTAACAATTCTGGAAGGGCGGCAGAGATACGAGGAATAAAGTGCTCCATCAATGGCTCGCGCCGCTGTAGCTGGTCGGTTTCCCGGGCCGCCCGCAATTCGGTTTCTTTCGCGGCGATCTTCTCTGCTATCGCGGGATCATCAGGCAGGTCGAGAAACGCTTCGAGATTCATACCCTGGGGCAAATTCCGCTCAATTGTGGTCCTTGCGTCCCTGATCTGGCCGTTCTTTTCGCGGATGAGCTTGTCCAGATCGTCCATCCTGCGCGCAAGAATGACGCCCTGCTCGCCAATAATCACTCGATAGAGGTTGCGGCGATGATCCGTACCTACAACCTCACCCGCGTGGATATTGTCGGCAACAAAGCTACCGTCGTAGATTACGATTTCTGGTATTGTCCGATCCCAAGCCCCATTGCTGAAGGCAATTGGGCGTCCGCTCCACAGGAAGCGGATATTGGGGGCCTCGCGGCCGCCAAGGGTTTGCCGACCGACGATGTGACCCGCCTCGCCCGACTGCAATGATCGGAGGATCGCGCACAGGGTGGTCTTTCCTCGACCATTCTCCGCAAAAATGAGACTGTGCTTCTTGAATGCGACGTCGCCCACCGCTGTTGAGTTTTTAAAACGCCCGACATTCCTAATAGAAATTATCTTCTCAATCGTCATAAGCCCTCTTCCCCCGCGGAACTATATCACGCGCTGCAGCGTCACCGACTCTTTTGGACACTCTGCGACAGAAATCCACATTAGGGGCATGGCACGGCGGGTAAGTTCATGAGCGAAGAGCTTTGCATGATACCCTGTGGCCAATTTATTCTCCCTCTTCCCGCATCAAGGAAAAGCGATCTTTCATTTCGTCAAAGCGGGCCCACGGATCGCCGGCGATCCGCTCGACAAATTCATAGAAAACACGGGCGAATGCCGCCTTTGTGGATTCGTCGGTCAAAAGCTCGGCCTGAGCCGCAGGCAACAAAGGCCTCATGTCGAGCAGAAACCGGGGATTGGCGAGCTTGGAGAACATGCGTTCCTGAGCCTGTGCCCGCGAAATCGAGTTTCCCGACTGCGCGAGATAGCGCCCGAACAACGCCGACACCCGTGACGTATCGAGTTCGGTGAACACGTCCAGCGCGTGCGCCAAATCGTAGAGGTCACGCCCTTTGTCCCGCTGGAGAAGCGCCCGCAGTTTGGTTGCCAGCATTTCTTCGCGGGAAAAGGTCGGCACGGCCGCTTCGCCGTTGAACCAAGGGTTCTGAATACGAAAAGGCAATGCGTGAGGCGCATCGAAGGCTTCGATTTCGCGTGTGTTGATCTCTATTTTCAGCCGTATCGGCACGCCGCTGCTGTCCTCGGCCTCGACACGAAACCGCAGCTTGGGGGCGACGGGACTCTGATCAAATTGCGCCCGTCCCAGCCAAGGCTCCAGGAGCGCGCGCAATCGGTCGAGGATAGGGCCGATTGCTCCAGGCGATGTGCGGACAAGATCGATATCTTCGGAATAACGAAGCGGCGCTGGAAAATGCAGCTTGTTCAGTGCCGTCCCGCCGCGGAACCGCAGTGCTTCACGCAGAACCGGGTCGCTGAAAATTTCAACGATGGCCCGACTGATGATTAGATCCTGCTCGATCTGCCGTTGATCTGCCCACGGAACGACATTGCCCCAGGCGACGATATTTTGTGCCGGGATCATTCGTCGATCTCCGGCTCGCGGCGCACGATGACGCGCCAGCGGGCATTGCGCTCGATCGGCTCGGGCGCGAAATCGGGATCGCTGGCTTCTTTACGGTCCAGTTCCGTCCAGCCGAAAGCGGGGCGCTCGCTAAGCACGGCCAACATCTGGTCACCTCGGCTGCCATGGCCAAGACGATCAAGCAAATACCCGAGTCGCTGAGCAACGGGGCGTTCCGCCGCTTTGGCCAGAGCCGCCAGCTTTTCGCCGTCGATCTTCGGACCGAGGTCGGCCAGTACCGTCGCGATGTGGTCGATGCCACCCGCTGCCTGGGGATAACGGAGCAGGTCAAGCGCCGTCAGTTCGGGCGACGATATTTTCATCGTGCCGGTGTCGGTCTTGTGTTCCTGTATCCCCGCTTCGACGGCAGCAAGATCCTTGCGATAGTAGAAGGCAATGAGGTTCCGGCCCGCCCGAATTTTAGGGAAGCGCTTGGCCGCCACGACCTGGAATTCCATCACGGCCTGATGAGTGGCACCGTGCAACTCGGCGGCTTTTAAAAGGCCCACATAATAAGCCTCTTCTTCATGCCGCATCAGCGCATCTATGTACCAGCTGGGCGGCGGCGCCCCCCATGAAGCGAATTGTGGAGGCACCACGACATAGAATCCCTGGCGTGGGTTCAGGAGTTGCTTGCGGCGTTGCAGCCGCTCCGCAGCATCAAGAAAAGCACCGCGCCCTATTTGTAGAGCCTGCTCTGCTTCGGCATTCGTAAAGACCACCCGGCCCGCGGAAAGCAGGTCAGCCATATGGGTCGAAAGGCCGGAGCGTTGATCATAAATCATGTCCGATTATCCGCTTTATACGCGGATTTCTCAACGCGATTCTTCCTCACTTTTTAATCATGCGCGAAAATCCGCTTTATATGCGGATTCACGTGCATGAATTTTGAATAACCTGTTGAATTTGACATTGTCATGACTTTTCTCTTACTATTCTGACATGGAGAATCGCCATGAGTGATGGTCCCCACAGAAGTCTGCCCATGCGTCCCCATTGGAGGGATCTGGCGCAACGGGCCGCCCAAAGCGCCTTTTCACCCGATGAGGTGAGCAAGGCGCTGCCCTATGCCTCTACGCGCGACATCCTCGAAGCGCCGTTGGCGGCCATCCGAGACATCATGAACGGCGACTTTCTTTTCGACGAAATGCGGCTCGAACGACTGGAGGCACTTCGGCAATCCTGTCGCGGATCGGCTCCTGCCAATCTCGTGATCGACTGCGCCGTCGAAGCCGCCGGCAACGGATTGAAGGGCGACACGGGCACCGAGGCCGCTCTCAGCAGTGCCCTTGAGGATACCGTGCGTAATGCATGCCGCGGAATAGAAGAACATTACCAGCGGCAAGCCAGTTCCCGCAGTGCCGACTATGTGCGTACGCGGCTCGACGCCGCGCGTCAGCAACTTGATTGCAGTACGCTGGCGCGTGAACTCCTGTCGTCCGAAAAGCCTCCGGCCCGGCGCTCTGTCACCCTGCCGCGTCAGCAAGGCATTGACGAGGGGCCGGCACTATGACCATCGCCCCATACAAAGCGAAAATCCCGGAAAGAGCGATCGACGTCACCGAGACTGGGCAGGCGACGCGAAAGGAAAGCATCGTATTCGATCTAGACCGGGATCTCGAATTCAATACGGCAGCCCTGCAGTCCTATATGTTCGCCGCATGGGAACCCGTGATCTACGACGCGATGGTGCTGGCGGCGGCCATCGAATTTGCCGATCTCGCTATCAAGCGCCCGACGCGGGGCTGGGCGCGGCGTATAAGCCTGCGTATTCCCGTCCACGATGTCGCCCGCTGGAACACGCCCGCCGTGTCGGGTTCTCTCAAGGACGCAGCGGAATTCCTTACGGGCGACTTCTGGACGGTTGAATTTGTCGAACGATCGACGGCCGTTCCGACTCCACAGGAGTCTTTCCCGTTTCCTCATCCGACCGAGGCGGTAATTGCATACAGCAACGGCCTCGACTCCCGTGCTGTCGCCGGCCTGGCCGGAAACACGCTTGGCGACAAGCTGGTGAGAGTCCATATCGGGCGGAAAGCGGCCTGGACTCCTGTCGTTAATGGGACGCCGCAGCCCTTCATCCGAGTCCCATACAAATTCAAAATCAAGCTGAAGAACCGGGAAACCAGCGCACGAAGCCGCGGATTCAAGTTCGCGCTTATCAGCGGTCTTGCCGCCTATCTCGCGGGTGCAAAGGATATCCTCATACCCGAAAGCGGCCAAGGCGCATTCGGTCCCGCGCTTGTCCTGTCAGCGACGCACGCACATCCTGACTATCGCAATCATCCGCTATTCGCGGCACGAATGACCCGCTTCCTTGAGGCGCTGCTAGGGAAGCCGGTCCACTTTGCGTTTCCTCGCCTCTGGCATACGAAAGGTCAGACGTTGCAGGAATTTGCTGCACTGCCCGAACGAGACACCTGGCAAGATACCAGGTCGTGCTGGCGCGACAGCCGTTGGAGTTCCGTGAACAACGAACATCTGCAATGCGGCGTGTGCGCAGCCTGCATGTTGAGACGCATGAGCGTCCATGCGGCGGGTCTGACGGAGGAATCCGGCACTTATATCTGTACCGATCTGAATGAAGACACCCTGGACAAGGCGACCCACCCCGACTTTACCCGGCGTACGGCTGCCTTTGAACAATATGCGATTGCCGGCACCTTTCATCTCGATCATATGGCTGACATGATCCGGGCGGAATCACGTCCGGTCATCCGCCGCCACGCCGCTCTGACAGCCCCAGCCCTCGGCATCCCGAAAGAGGAAGCCGAAGCACAACTCGTCGGCATGCTTGAGCGGCATGCGGCGGAATGGAGAAATTTTGTGAATGACCTGGGAGAGCGCTCCTTCGTCAGAAAATGGACACGGATAAGTCAATGACCGGAGAAAACGACCGGCTAACGGATACCGAAATCGGTGAACGCCTTCGCCTTGCCAGGGAAGGTGCAAAGCTTACGCAGGCCGATGCGGCCGCGCTAATTGATGCCGCACGCACGACGATCGTCGCGATCGAACAGGGCAAGCGCCGCATCCATATGAGCGAACTTCAAAAGCTGGCCCCAGCCTACCGCACCTCGGCCAATGCTATTCTGCGGCGCGAGGCGGTGCATCTCGACATGGTGCCGCGATTCCGCAAATTGTCAGAAAGTGGCGATGATGCGGTGGAGCGCGCCACGCGGTTGCTGAATGACCTCGTGCGCGCCGAAGTCGAATTAGAGAATGCGCTGGGTGTCAGGCGCGCCAGGAACTACCCGCCAGAACGTCCTATTTTACCGGGCGAAGTCCGTGCACAGGCTGAACAGGACGCGCAGGAACTGCGAGACTGGCTGGGTCTCGGACCAGGCCCTATCACCGACATTATATCGATCCTCGATTTGCAGTTAGGCATACGGGTTTATGTTCGTCCGCTCGACGGCAAGGTTTCCGGCCTGTTCGCTTATGATGAGGCGGCGGGTGCGTGTATCCTGCTCAATGCAAACCATCCGCCGGAAAGGATAACGCAGACGGGCGCGCACGAACTCGCGCATGTGGTATCCACGCGCCGTCAACCTGAAGTGCTGACCGAAGACGAACATTTCACGTCCCGCGAAGAACGCTATGCCAACATTTTCCAGCGCAACTTTGTTACGCCAGCACGTTCTGTCCGACAGCGATTTGCTGAGGTAACGGCTGGGCAATCGCACCTGACGCGCCGCCACATCATCATTCTTGCGCATGCTTTTGGCGTATCCCGCGAAGCCATGGTCCGCCGGCTCGAAGAGTTGAAGCTTGCCCGCGAAGGAACGTGGAATTGGTTTCTGGCCAATGGCGGTATCACCGATGAGCAGGTCCGGCAGGTGCTGGGCGAATTGCCCGTGCCGCCTGTAGCCTCGGTCTTGTCCCGTGGCCTTGTGCCGCCGCGCCTTGCGTTGCTCGCGCGGGAGGCCTGGAAAAAGGGACTGTACAGCGAAGGACAACTGGCCCGGTTGCTCCAACTGGACCGGCACGGAATCAGGGAAGTTTTGGACGGCGCAGAGGCGGAGGAAAGCGAGGCTGATGATCTCGTCAAACTTCCTCACTGATCCGCACACTGTCCTCGTTGCCGATGCGAGCGTCGTCATCAATCTGAACGCGACGGCCAACGCCCGTGCCATCATTGGTGCGCTGCCAAACGGCATTGTCGTTACGGAAAATGCTTGTCTGGAACTGGAGGCCGGCGCCAAGAATGGGCATGACGATGCCCGTCAGCTTCGGGAGCTTATCGATATTGGCCTGGTGCGGCGTGCTCAGCTTGGCGCTGCTGCCGCCCCGGTCTACGAAACGCTGATCGACGGCTCCGCATTTCGCACCCTGGACGATGGCGAGGCAGCCACGATCGCCCTTGCTGTCGAGGCCGGCGGCGTCGCTCTTATCGATGAGCGTAAAGCGCGAAGCTTATGCGCCACTACCTTTCCAGGGCTGAACCTCTCCTGCACGGCCGAACTGCTCATGCATGGTATCGTCGCCGCGGCATTGGGGGCGCAAGGCCAGATCGATGCGCTGGTCAGCGCGTTGACCCTGGCCCGCATGCGCGTCCCATCGGAACACCTTGCGCAAGTGAAGGCCCTGATCGGAACCGATTGTGCCGCCATGTGTACCAGCCTGCCCAAGGCGGTGCGAGAGGCCGCCGACTAACTGACGCTCTCCGGCGCAGAATGACTCGTGTGCCAGCTCGGTCGGGCGACGAGCAAGTGCAAATACGTGGCCCGCTACTCGCCACAAACTCGCCACAGGCTGGCGCGGGCCAAATCGGACAATGGCGGATTTCTGCGGGTTTCCGTGGACGGGCTACTTGTGGCGGAAACAGGCCAAAATGACCAGGTTCTACAAAGAAATGTGATCTAAGCTATTGATTCCAAACGTGGAGCGGGTGACGGGAATCGAACCCGCATAGCCAGCTTGGAAGGCTTAGCAAAAACATGTATTTCCAGGCCGTTAGGCTGGTTCTGCCACGGAACTGCCACGACGGACACGATTCAAAAGCTCGTGTGCGATCTCGTCAGCTATTTGGCGGTGGACAGTATCTCGGCCTTTCATAAGATGGCCGTAGACGTTGTAGGTGATCTTAATGTCGGAATGTCCCATGAAGGATTGGATATATTTCGCGTCTTTGTTCTTCTCGATGAGCTTGCTTGCCGTATAGTGCCTCAGGCAATATGGACTGTACTTCGGACGTTCTACAGGTTTGCCGTCGCGCATAACAGGCTTACCCTCGTGCATATCGGCGACAAATAAACCCGCCTCCCGAAGAAGCGGATTCCAAGCGCCGGCTACAAAGTTATTCAACGCTATCGGCTTGCCGGTATCGGTAGGAAACACGAGGCCGGCCTCCGACTTCGGACAGCGCTCCTGCCATTCGAAGATAAGGTCCGTGACCAACGTTGGAATGACGAGCGTTCGACGCCCGGCCTTCGACTTCACCGGCCCAATGATGCCGGTCTTGTCTGCTCGCTGGCGGACCTGGATTTGGCCCTTTGATACGGATGACCATGGAAGGCCACGATATTCAGACGGTCGCATGCCAGAAAAAGCAGCGAGATAAATCAGCGGCTGATATCGCGCCCAGCACTTTTCCATGTAATCATTTTTCTTAACCATCGCATCCGCTGCGGCTAGCAGGTCGCTCACTTCATCATCGGACGGAATCTCAACCTCCTCGTCATTCTCGTAGCGGCCATCGCTACGGATCGTCACTCCCGCGGCGAAATCGCTATCGACCTTGTCGAGGCGCTTCATCTCGATGATAACCGAATGAAATGATGATAAGGTCCGACGCGCTAAGTCGCGGGATTTGTTCTCCAACAGCCAATTGCGGAACTCCACTGCATCGCTGCTCCGCATCTGATCAAGGGGCTTGTTCCAGTCATATTCGCGCATTACGGCAGCGCGACGCTCGTAGTCCTTGAGGGTTTCCGGTTCAACCTTCTCACGGCCATCGCGCCCGATCTTCTCGCAAACATCGAGCCACTTCTCGATAGCGGCAGGCACCGTCCGAATGTCAGAGCCGCTGCGAGCGCGCTTGTGCTCGGTGCTGTTCTCGCGAAATTCACGAGCCTCCTTCAACGTCGGAAACGTGCGGTATCCATAGCCAGAAGGACGCGCCTTAGTCGCGTAGCGAACCTGATAGCTCGTTCCCTTTTTTCCGATCTTCTTTGTAATATCCGCCATAGTTATTCCAAGTATAAGATTATATATAAGTTATAGAGATGGACCCCCGTTTCGCCAACTATTTTCGGCATCAACTTGCCGTCTGAGGTAAATCTTCAGAAGCGTATTCTTTTCGATCTTTAAGCGTCCGTCGATAGGGTCGAGAAAGAAGGGCAGTTTGCGCTGGCCTTGGCAGTCTTTGTCCGCCGCTCGCTTCATCTGTCGCGCCGTCAGTTCGATCCCAAGTTCGGCAAGCACTAGGCGGGCTTGCTCGATGTCGATGTACTGGATGGGTTTCATCGCCAGCCTTCCTCAAAGATGATATTCGAGATAGGCGGGATGGTAGAAATGCGTGACGAGTTTCGTCACGACCTGCCCGTCCGGATGCCGGAACGGGATCGGATCGCCGTATTGCGTGGTGGCTGGAATTTCCAGCCTGGCTCCTTTCAGGAACCTGACCCCATATAAATCATGAAGCGCTTTGAGGTCTTCCCAAAGCGCTTGCTCAAACTGCTCGATAGAAATGATGCCGAGCGACTCGTATTCGATAGTCGCCCTTCCGACACCCTTGCCCTTGCGTTTATACATCTGCGCACCTCTGAAATAGCCTAAAGTATATTTTCATAATACAACTTCTGATATGTTTTAACAACTTTAGCGGGAAAGGATTGATGCGCTGCAGCGATACTAACGCCGGCTATCGTGATCTACTCCGACCTCTGTCCGGGCGATTGCGCGGCTTGTAGCTGCCATCGGCTCGCCGCTCGTCCGCGCTCCGGCGCTTGCGCCACCCGCCCGCTTGCTGCTGACCCCCGCCCGATCCTGCCCGGCCTTCGCCCTTGCCGTCACGGACCTTCCCGGAATCCTCACGCTCCTTACCCGTCGAAGCCTGGTTGAACCGCTGTGACATGGACGCCTGCAACGTCCCCGACTGGTCGCGGGCCGGCAGCGCGAACTCCCGCCGATACTCGGCCCAGGCTTTGTCGCGCTCCGTAGCTATGTTGCGCCACTCGGCCTTCTCGGCGACGATCTCGCCGGCATGGCGCTCGGACAATGCCTTGCGCTGAATTCTGAATTCCGCGGCAGCCTGCTGCAGCTCATGCCGGCACGCGGCTCTCAGGATATCGGCACGGCCCTTGCGGCGCTGCGCCTGGCTCTGGCGAAGCGCCTGCTTCTCGTGCTCCAGGCCCTTCTCGAACGACGCCCTGCGATGGCTAAGGCTGACCGCCAGCAGGAAAAACGATGGCCTGTCGCCGCGCTTGAGAGCGGCGTGGTGCAGGCTGATAATGTTCGTGATGAAGCCGAGAAGATGGCGCTCGCGCTTGTTGAATGTCTTGCGGCGAGCGAACTGGCGGCGCCCCAGCTCCTTCCATTCCGCAGTTTCCTGCAGGTCACGAAGCGCCTGCTCGGTATGGGGATGCGGAGGAGCCGTTCGGCGTGATCTGTAGATGGCGTCGATGAAGGGCTGGTAGCGGTCACGTATCGCCTTGCTGTCGGCGCGATGACCATTCCAGAGCCGATCGCCTTCCGCCCGCCGCATACGATAGCGTTCAGCCAGGATCGTCTTAAGCTGACCGACCCGCGCCGCGTATTCGGCCTTGATCGCCGCCGCCCGCTCCCTGGCCTGAGGGCTGTTCTGGCCGCGAGTCGCTTCCCACTCCTCGCGGCTGGATGCCTGGCCCGGTCGTTTCGGCGGGTCGCGCCCCTGGTCAAGCGCCGCGAACTTGGCTCGGCGGTCGGGGCTGCGGATGATGCCCTGAGCCACTTCGTAATCGTCGGCCCAGCGATCAAGCTTGTGCTCGTCGTTCGATAGGGACACGGATTTGCCGGTATCCGGATCGACCAGGTTGACGATGACATGGACATGCCGGTGCGGCCGGTCTGTATGCTCGACGATCACGGCCTGCAGGTTTTCCATCCCGAGCGCTTTGAGGGCGTCGAGCGCTGTCTCGCGCATATGGGCTGCATCGGGATTGTCGGCTTCATGCCAGTTCAGGGTGAAGGCATAAACGGGCTTGGTCATCTTGCGGCCCGTCGCCTTTACCCCCGAGCGCCGCTTCAGGTCGTCCGCCGCATCGACCAGCGCCATCATCTCGCTCCAGGCGCGGTCGGGATCGGCGGTGGCTAGGTTGCGAAGCTCGACAAACCCGACCCGCTCCGTCGTGGTCGCGGATTTGTCGTGGAGGGCGTAGGTCAACGCGCCCTTGAAGGACGTGCCCCGGCCGCGAGTCTTCCTACCTTTTGCCCAGTTCATGGTCGGACCCTCCGGCCGGACTGAGGCGGGCGAGCAGTGCGCGCAGTTCGTCGAGCAGGCCCTCGATATGTTGGGCGCGGGTGCTGTCGCCGGACCTGTTGCAGGCACGCGCGATCTGGTTCAGGTTCGACCCGATGCGCGCCAGGTCATGCCGGTCGATGGCGCTGAGCGTGTTGAAGGCACGAACCAGCACCTTGCCGGTCAGCGCCTGTTCGCGCACGAAGTCGGACATCGGGCGGTTGCTGGCGGCGGCACGCTCCTCGATGGCAGCGCGCTCATCGGGACTGACGCGCGCCGCGACGATCAGGCCGCGCTTGTCGAGGTCCGGTTTGCGAGGCCGTCCGCCTCTCCGAAAGACTGGCGTGTCATCCGTCATGCCCGTCGTCATCCTTGAGCGGGGTTTCAGGGGGTGCCCCCCTGACGAGCGTTTTTGTAAAACAAAAACATTGCTCGCTATCGCCCTTCATTAAAGCTTAGGGTTCAATAACCACCAATGTCTAGAAATAAAGGTGCGACGTAAAACCAATTCAAGGCGTGAGTCTAAGTAAATTTATGATGCAATATTTTCACGTTCATTAGATATACGCAACAATGATGATCTGCACTATCGATCTGTCCTAAAATGAATTTGCATCTGTAATTGTTGTGACGGCTATCCGTTTATAGTCTGATCGGCTATGGACGCAATAGGATCGTCCCGGATCAATGCGGGCCGCGATACGGCGTCGCTTTTTTCCGCTCACGAATATCTGCCAGAGGACTGACGCGGATCGGGACGGACGGGAGGTTGTTTAAACGTCCTCTGCCCCGGCCTCGGCGTCGGCGATGTAATCGCACAATTCTTCGCTGACCTCACATAGGGAGGCGATGGTCGAGGGCCACCGGCCACGTCTGTCGGCAAAAAACGAAGCGCCCCGCTCGACCAGAAATTTGACCATGGCGAGGTCGTTGCGCCCGACAGCTATGTGCAGCGCCGCCAGACCTGTACGCCCGTCGATTTCGTCAATCTCGTAACCGGCTTCGAGAATGGCTGCCATCGCGCCCAGATCACCCTGGTACGCCGCCCGGATAGCGCGTTGCGAGGGTAGCCGGAAATCTTCGTCCGTTAGACTGGATAGGGATTCGCCGAGCTGGCTTTCTGGCGTTTCACTCATTTGCCCTGCCCATCAGGCTGACACGATACATCAGCTGGTTGCCGTTAATGTCGGTCCCGAGCACCTGCCCCGAGAACCCGTCCGCCCCGACTTGCAGCATATATGTTTTCGGGAGGCCCAGAAGCCTGTCCTTCAGCACGGCAAGCCCCACTGAACCTGTCTGGATCATGGCACCGTCAAAGAGATGGTAGCCACTACCTGACACAACCTCGTGGACCCGCCTGAATACGCCATCGTCAGCGGTCGTTATTTCCGAATGGCTTTCACCCTGCTCGGCGATCACCGTGTAACGGTTGAGCAGTTCAAACCCCGGCAATTCGGTACGCCTGACCGCACCGTACATAGCGGCCATAGATCGCCCCAGCTCCCCGATCGGATCGGGATCGGGCAGGCCTTCCGCAAAGTGCTGAAAGAACCGGACATATATGTCGTTGGTCCGATGGCGGCCCGCCAAAAACCGCTGAAGGGTTTTGATGGGTATCTCGGGCTTGCGCGGATTGGCTTCGGTAATTCTGCCCGCCAGTTTGATAACGCCGATGCGGTGATCGGCCATATACTGGATAATCTTGCGACGAACGCGGTCACGCGCTGCAGTGTTAAACTCCTTTGGGGCGCTATCCTCGGGCATTCGTTTGCACCCTTTTGTGACCAGGACTTGTCCAGCCCATTCGCGGCACAGTCGGCTTCAGGTTTCAGGACCGGGAGCCGGATATGCAAAAGCAGCGCAATCCTACCAACGATCACAGCAGCCGTGAAGCGTGGCTGCGTTCCGCCACCAATGAGCTGCGCCCCATCTTCGCGAAGCTTGGCCTGACGATCCCGGAGGCGATCCGCTTCTCGATCGCGTTCACCTCGCAGGGCAAGAAGGCCAAGGTCGCGGGTGAGGTCTGGCCTGCTTCCGCCACGGATGACGGTCACTGCGAACTGATCGTCCGGGCGGATTTCGCCGACCCTATGGATGTCCTCGGCATCCTGGTCCATCAGCTCGTCCATGCTTCGCTTCCGCCGGAGGCGAAGCATGGCAAGCTGTTTCGGGACGCCGCCCTGCGCCTCGGCCTTGAGGGGCCGATGCGCAACGCCCTGCCGGGGGCCGCCCTGCGCGAGCGTTTAAACGAGCTGGCCGCAAGCCTCGGCCCGCTCCCGCACGCCCGGCTGAACTTCGACAAAGTGACGCTCTCGGGCATCGAGATCGCGGACCGGCCCAGGAAGCAGACGACGCGCATGCTCAAGGCGGAATGCCTTGCGAAGGGGTGCGGCTACACGGTGCGCGTCGCCGCCCGGTGGTTGGCCGATCTGGGCGCGCCGCACTGCCCGAAGCACGGCGCGATGACGACGCCGCCGCTGCCGCAGGACATCGCGCCGGAGCAGGACACTTCTCCACTCCCGACAACACACGCAACGGAGTAGCGCCATGGGCCGCCTGATCACGCTCGCTGCCTTTGTGTACGTCTGGTTTCAGTATGCCGGCGTCTTTTCGCTGCTGATCGCGATGCTCGGCCCGCGAGCCTATGCCCAGGCGCTCTACCAGAGCGGCCCGGTCATTTTCGCGATGGTGCTGGTTGTTCTGCTGATCCTGCTGTCCGGGATTTCAGGGGCGATCGGGCGCGCACGCTGGGGCGACGGCATCTGGAATTCCGCCCTGGTCCGCCGGATGATCGGACTGATGATGGGCGCGCTCGTGTACGTTGCCCTGCTGACCGGCATGATCATGATGGCGCGCGCCTTCAGCGGCGATATCGGCATGCTCGGCAATCTGGCCCTCGCGTTTCTTGCGTGGCGGGACCGACGCTTGGCCAAGATCTTTCTTGGCCGCGCCACGCGCCCTGTCCGGCGGCTCTTTGCCGGTCGTCACTTCGGCATGGGCGGGTCGTCGCGCTTTGCCGGGCTGCTTGATGAGTGGGCCAATCCCTGGCAGCCGGGCGATGTTCTGCTCGGGCGCTCGATGTACGATCCGAAATGGCTTGTCGGCATCAAGGACGACCGGCACGTGGCGACCCTCGCCACGACCCGGGCGGGCAAGGGCCGGTCGGTCATCATCCCCAACCTGCTGACGTGGCCCGGCTCGGCGCTCGTCATCGATCCCAAGGGGCAGAATGCCTGCGTGACCGCGCTCAAGCGTGGGTATGGCCGCGGCCTGTCCGGCTGCCTTGGGCAGACGGTCCGCATTCTCGACCCGTTCGGCGAGATCAAAGACCCGGCCCTGCAGGAACATATCGCCCGGTTCAACCCGCTCGCGACGCTCGATCTGCGTGCGAACGATTACGCCGAGCGCGTTGGCGTAATCGCGGACGCCCTGGTCGTCCCCTCGACGGACGGCAGGGACAACTTCTTTGACAACGCGGCCCGCGCGCTCATCAGCGGCGTGATCGACTATGTCATGGTGTCGCCGAACGTGCCGGCGCACGAGCGCAATCTCGCGACGGTGCGCGGGCTGCTGGTCCACCCGGACGGCCCGCCGATCAAGGAGATGGCGGAACTTGGCGGCCTGGCGCAGGCAGGTGCGGCCGGCCAGCTGCTGGGCGGGCAGAACGCGACGGCCGACGTGCTGTTCACCGCGATCACCCATACCGAATGGCTCGATAGCAAGGCCATGCAACAGGCGCTCAGCACCTCGGATTTCAGCCTGACGGACCTGAACGGCGGAAACACGACCATCTATCTCGTGCTGCCGCCGCAATATCTCGACAAGCATGCCCGTTTCCTGCGGCTGTTCGTCAACCTGGCGCTTCAGGCGGCGACGGAAGGCCGGAAGGGCAAGCATGCGACGCTCTTCCTGCTCGACGAATTCTACGCCCTCGGGCGCCTGCAGCAATTGGCGAAGAGCGCGGGCGTGCTGGCGGGATACGGCGTCAAGCTGTGGCCGATCATCCAGAATATAGGGCAGGTGCAGGAGCTTTATCCGCATAACTGGGAAACTTTCCTCGGCAATGCGGGCCTGTGGCAGGCGTTCGCCGTCAACGACGCCGCCACGGCGCAGTACCTGGCGGAGCGGCTGGGCAAGCGCGTGCTGTGGCGGAAGATGCGCGGCCCGCGCGGCTTCGAGTGGGAAATCTCCGGCGTCGCCAGCCTGCGCGATGCGCTGGAATTCCGGAAGGCGACCAGCCGCGAAAGCTCGAAGACGGCGGTGTTCACGGAATCGGGCGACACCTTTCTGCTCGCCCGCGCCGCCTACGACCACGTGTTCAAGGCCAACGAATACTCGCCCGACCCGTTCGAGCCGAGAAGCCGGCGCCCGTTCAACCTGCTCCAGGCGCTGATCGACTGGCTCGAACGGATTGCGACCCGCGATGCACGGCCGTCCGGACCGGGCAGCGAACAGGACGATGAATCCACGCAAGACAAAGGAAGAAAATCATGAAAGCGATATTGGCAATGAGCGTGGTTGCGGCGGGTGTTGCTGCGGCGGGAGTGCTGTTCGGCACGCCGCATGAATTGACGAAGGCTCGGTGTATCCCCGACCAGCGCGGACACTGCGAGTATTACCTGGAATGCGAATATGTCGGCATCGATGGGCGGTGGGCGGTCACGCCGGACATGATGCCGAACTTCCAGTGCCCGCGTTTCATGGTCTTCGGCCTCCGGGGGCCGGCGACGGTCAACCAGCCGTCCAGCTTCTGGAAGGAGACGCGCCCGGCAACCAGTCCGGGCGCGTCCGGTGACGGGAATGAACGAAGGGGCTTTTAGGCCCCTTCCTCCTCCTGCTTCGGCGTGCGGAGGATGATGCGTCCGCCTGCCGCCGGGATGAGGTCGAGCTGCAGGGTCATGCCCTCGCCGTCCTCGTGGGTCCAGGCTGCGCCGATGCGGGTCCAGAAGTTCTTTTCCCCGCGTTCCGCGATGTGCCAGGCGATCAGTGCCGGGGGCGTGGTTTCGCGATGCGCTGCCTTCTTCGTGGTGGTTTTGCCGTGTGCCATTGTCTTGCTCCTTCAGTTTCGGGCTGACCCCTTGCCAGCCGATGCCTTTCCGTCGGCGGGACGCATAAGGCCCGGACGCAAGCCGTTGTTTGGGGGGACCGCCCTTCGCGGGGGAGCCGAAGAACTGCTTGCGGCCATAGGGCCGCGTTCCGTCAGGTTTGGCACTCTTACGGCTGGCGTGCGGGATCAAAGCCCGATTGAGGGAGCGCGATGGCAGGCAGGGACAGCAAGGCAGGCTCAGGCTCGCGTCCTGCCCTCCGCCTGCGTGACGACGCACTGACGACGACGCGGCAGGGATCAGAAAACGATCAGGACACTACAGTCCGCCATGCCCTGTTCGAGGGCGCGGTCGCATACCGTGCTTTGAACACGTCATTCCCCTGGCTTCGAGAATTCACCTTAAGCGCGGCGTCCCGGCGGCGCGAACAGGGGCCCGATCCATTCGGCCATTCCCGATCGCCATGGCCTCCCGTGTAACCTGTTGCTGGCCGGTCCTGGCCCCGCTTTGTGGCGGCTCTCCATCGAAACCAAATGGAGAACGACCATGAAAAGCACCGACAAACGCGACCGCATCCCCTTCGAGCAATATGTGGCGGAGATGCAGGGTTTCCTGACCCGCGAATTCGGGATCAGGGCCGGCGCCGACGGCATCAGGCTGGCGCGGGATTATCACGCCAAGGGCCGGTCGCCGCAATTCTGCGCCTGGGCGCTGGCCCGCATGAACGGCCCCAAAGGACCGAAACCGGGCTGAGTACCGTAACCGTGGGCCGGTCAATCGACCGGCCTACCAATTTTCCTAAAAGATATGCCGGCGGAATCGCCGATCCCACGTCGAAAACCTCAGCGCAGGGCCGGGTTTATGCCGTGATTTCCTGTCATATTGCGGGCGAAATTGTGAAGGGGGTGCCGGCAATGGACACGAAGTATTTTTACACGCTCGATCTCGGCAAAGCGTACGGCGAGAAGCTGGAAACGCTTGCCGCCTGTGCATCCTATGAAGATGTGGAAGCATTCGCAGCCATGCTGCTCCGGGGCGCAATCGACCAGATGCACAAGGATATGGCCGCCGATCTGGATGCTGCCGGGAAAGAGGCGGGCGCGGCAAGCGGCCCCGCCGGTCCGGGCGGAACGAATGACGATCTTCCGTTCTGACCGGGCAAGGCGCGGGCGGCCATAACCGGGTGGGGCGCGGGGCAGTTTTGGGGCGCGGCAAACGAAGCGCGGCCACAGGGCCGCACCGCACCCGGGAAGCGCCAGCGGCGCTTCCCGGCGATTGCAATCACTGCGGCCATGCCGGCAGCCAGCCGCGTTGGGCAGCTTCACGCTCGGCCAGCGCCGCGAGTTCGCCCTTCTTCATCTTGAACCATGACGGGGCGCACGGGGCCTGACGCATGGCTTCAAGATCGGCAAGGATCGCCGCCTTGCCTATTCTCTCGAAATAACCCGCAGCGGTCGGGCGATACCATGCCGTCATGTCGAGGTTAAGCGCGAGGGCCAGGGCCTCGCCCTGTCTCCTGCCGCCATGGTTCGCCTCGACCTTGGTGACAACGGTATCGATGCCGTGCGCTGCCGCCACCGCCAGCACGTCGAGCAGGTCGTCGCGCAGCGCCCTGAGGCACCAGTCCCACAGGTCGGCGGGATCATCAGGCAGTATAGCCTCGATGCGTTCCCGCTCGGCATCGAGCGCCAGCACGGCGGCGCACAGGTCAGGCTCCTTGATGGACCGCTCAAGATAGCGCACCGTCAGCCTTGCTTTCAGGGCAGGATCGCCGGAACGGTAAAACACGGACAACGCCAGCGCGTGCGTGACCAGAACGAGCGCGATATCGGGCGACCGCGCTGCTTCGATGCGGAGGGCTGCGGTTTTTTGGGCCGTCAGTTCCTCGATCAGCGACGCGGGCAATCCGCCTTTGGCGTCGGTGGGTTTTGCTGCGGCATCGCCGGGTTCGTCGTCCTGCTCTGACGATTCCGCATCGCCCTTGCGGATAAGGCCGCGCTCGATTTCCGGCGTGCCGTCATGGGCAAGATGGACAATCGCCCCGGCGCACGCCTTGGCCTCATTGGTCCAGACCCGCGTGAGATCGTCGATTTCCTCAAGCCGCGCCTCGATGGCCTCTACGCGGTTACAGGCCTCGGCCTCCGCTTCGTCGCTGTCGAATTCAGCGTCCTGCAACGCTTCGCGCTCGGCCTCAAGCGCGTCCGCTTCGTCCCGCACCGCTTCCGGCAACGCGATTTCCGCCATCTGCCCGCGCCGGAAATCCCGCCGTTCTTCCCAGCCAAACACGATGCGGGTTTCGACCCACTGCCAGCCTTCGGCCCGCACCGCATCGGCGAGAGCGTCAAGCTTCTGATAAGCCAGCCTGTCGAGCAGGGCCGCGTCCCGCGCGTAGCCGCCGCCCTCGGCGTCGAACAGATCGCGCCGCACTGGCCCGCCTGCCGCCTCGTAGGCGTCAAGGCCGACAAAGCGCACGCGCCTGTCGCGGGCCGGGATATCGGCCTCGGTCAGGGCGTTGCGCACGGTGCATGCATCGTCGCGCTGCCACTGTGACAGGCCCTGCCACACGCTTTCCTGCAAGGCGTGATCGTCGCTGACGGTGAAAGCCTGCAGCACTTCAAGCGACATGGCTCCTTGCCGGTACAGCGCGAACAGCGAGGGCGCGACACGCGCCAGCGCCAGCCGTTTTTTCACGGTCGATTCCGCTGTGCCGAACCGGGCGGCAATGTCCGGGACGGACGCGCCGCCGTCGATCAGGCTGCGCCACGCCTCGAACTGGTCGGCGGGGTGCATGGCGACGCGCACCACATTTTCGGCGAGGCTCAATTCGGCGTTGTCCTGATCGTCGGACCGCAGATGGCAGGACACGGGCGCGGCCTTCTCCATCGTCCCGGCCTTGGCCAGCTTTTGCATTGCCAGGTAGCGGCGTTGCCCGGCGACAACTGCGTATTTACCTTTTGCGGCCTTGCGGACCAGCAGCGGGTTCAACAGGCCGTGCGTCGAAATTGAGGCGGCGAGTTCTTCAAGTCCGGCCTCAATGCCGGTCTTGCGGACGTTGCCCTTCCACAAGACAAGCTTGTTCAGGGGAATGTCGATCTGGTGGTGTGCGGTATTCATGATTGTTCTCCGTTGTTGAAATGAAATGAAAAAAGGGCCGGTCCCGCCGCTACGCGGCCTCCTTCCGGGCGGCGGGGTTGAAGCTGTTCAGAAAATCGGCGGCGCGCTGCGCGTGAGAGGCGGCGGTAAAGATCGCCCGCTTGTCGTTCTTCAGGACGGTCAGCCAGTGGCCGATATAGGCGGCATGGTCGGGCCTCGGCTCCGGCGTCAGGTCAAGGTCGGCGCAGGTGAAGGCCGCGCCGAGTTCGGCGACCAGTTCCTCCATGGCATAGCCTTCGTCGCCGAAACGCTTGCGCCCGAAATCCCGATCCAGCCGCGACGGGTGCCGCGTCCAGTGCGTCAGTTCATGCGCCAGCGTCGAGTAGTAGCTTTCCGCGTCGCGGAACGTCTCGAAGAACGGCATCCGCACATGGTCGGCGCTGATCCTGTAATAGGCTTGATTGCCGCCGTGGCTGATGGCTGCGCCTGTGGCCGCAAAGAAAGCCTCCGCGTGGGCGATGCGCTCAATCGGATCGAGGCGCGGCGCAGACAGCGCAAGATACTGCGCCGGAAGCCCGTCGATCTGCTCGACATTGAAAACGGTGTAGCCCTTGAGAAACGGAATATCCCGCTCATGCTCCTCGCCCGTCGCCTCGTCGGCCTCGGTGCGGGAAAAGGTCGAGGCATAGACGACAAGGCTGCCCCGCTCGCCTTTGCGCACCATGCCGCCAAGCGCCTGCGCCTGTTTGAAGGTCAGCCAGATCGGGGCCGCGTATCCCTTCTCCATCGCCTCGCCCCACAACATAAGGACGTTGATGCCGCGATAGGGAATTCCGTTGCCGCGCAAGGGCCGCGTGATCCGCCCGGCGGCATGGTCGCCGCTCCAAGGCTTCGTCCATGGCCGGATGCCGGCCTCAAGACTGGTCACGATGCCATCGGTAATGCGCTGGTAAGTATCGGTTTTCATTGCCTTCTTCCTTCGTTGCTAAAAGGGTTGCGCATGCAACCCTGCTAGCCGGAGCGGCAATGAGCGGGGGGAGGCGGTCACGGACTGAAAACCGCGAAGCTGGTGCGGGCCGGAGCGTCAGCGACTACACGGTTCGCGGTTTTCACGCGGCAGCGCCCGGTCCTTGACGGCCGGGGGCAAGGCCCCCTCTTTCTGCCTGATCTTCTTCGCGTGAGGGACAGTCACCCCCTGCCTCCGCAGGGGCAGGCTTATGGCCGAGACAACAGGCTCGGGGAGGCGTCAGCCGACTATGGCCCGACGGGCAAGGCCCGGCACGCCAACCGGCTTTCCTGTACCGTAAATAAAGAAGCCGCCTCGCGGCGGCCTCTGGTGAATATCTCGCGGATCTATGCCTTCCTGCCGGGGCGCTTCAGCCGAAGAGCATGTGGTGGGCCATCAGAAGCAGAAATCCTCCGGCGGATATGAACGGAAGGCCGTTTGTCCAGGCCGAGAGGAACAGGCTGAGGGAGCCGAGCACGACGATGCGCGCGAAGGTCTCGGGCAATATTCCGGCGGCGTCAAATGCCGGGCAGATGAATGTCAGGCACAGGGCAACCGCGACGATGAACGTGAGGAATGACAGCCACGGACTCCTGTCCCATGCATCGAACATTCCTGGCTCGTACGTTCCCGCGCCCGCATGCTGTGACGTGGCGGGCTGATCGAGATAGTGCGGCGATGCCGCCTCGGGGACCGCCGTCTTCGGCGTCATGATATCCCGGATGATAGGGTCCATTTCTTTCTGATACCGGCGCGCTTCGCCTGCGCGAAAGGCCGAGGAATCGCGCCGCCCGCAGCCGGCCAGACCGGCGGTATAGTCGTCATATTCCGACATGCCTGCGCTCCTGTGCCTCTAAGAGCGGGTTCCTGTGCCGGCTTAAAATACGACTGATCTATGCCGTTGTCAGTATGCCGCCGGGCGAAGTGACCAGCTCGTGACCAGCCCAGTTTTGATAGGCCGCCTTCCCGGCCTTACGCAAAATGGCCGCGACACAAGCCGCGGCCATTTTGCGTATACGCTTTTGGTGATCAGGCGGCGTGCGCGATCAGGTTGCCGTTCGCCAGGAGGTCGGCTTCGTGCCCGGCGAGACTTCCACCCATGTTATAAAGTGTCGCAATCTGGGTGAAGTTGGCGCCGCCGACAGCTCCGTTGGCATCGACGGAAAGAATGGCGTCGGTGCTGTTAGCCGTGATGTGCACAAAATCCGTGATGGCGCTCGTCAGCGGGTCGTAGCCAACCAGCAGGTCGTGAATGTCGATCTTGTCTCCCTCAGTCGTGCTGAAATTCGGTATGATATCGCTGCCGGTCTCGCCGTGCAGGAAAAGGAAGGTATCGGTGCCAGTATTCCCGTAGAGGTAATCCGATCCATCGCCGCCCGACAGCGTTGTATCGCCCGTCCCGGCATGGAGCTGGTCAGTTCCGTCCCCGCCATAGATCGTTGTAGCCCCGCTGCCTCCGTAAAGCTGATCGTCGCCCGCATAGCCGTAGATCGTATCGGCCTGACTTCCGGCGGTGTAGTAGAGCGCATCGTTACCCGAAGTGCCACGGGTCTCCATAGCAATGGTCATCAAATCCAGCGTCGTTGAATCAGCAAAGGTTGCGTGTTCAACCGCATAACTGCTGCCGGTGAATTGGCCCGTGATCGTCATGGTGTTTCCGTTGGTGTCCTCAAACACCAGGTCGCTGCCATGGAGACCACCGCGATATATGCTTATATCGGAAGTTGACCAAGCGTCGCCGAACTTCACAGTATCGCTGCCGCCTGATTCCCATACAGTCACGTGGCCGGTCGAATAGACGTAGATATCGTTACCGTTTCCAGCAGAAATTGTATCCGTTCCGCCGCGGCCGTCGTAAATATTATTGGCGCTGGCGCCGGTGGTAATTGCATAAATGGTTTCGTTGCCGCTGGTCCCGACCGATTCGATTGAATGGGTTGTCAGATCAAGCGTACTGTTGTCGCTGAACTTAATCTGCTCGATAGTCTGAGCGCCCGTGTAATAAAACTGGTTCGTGACAACGATCTGCCCGAGCCCGTCTATGGTAATTTCGAGATCGTTCGGGGCGTCTGAGTGGCGTAACAAATGAACGTCATCCGCCGTGAAGCCTGCTGGCAACTGGATAATATCGAACCCGCCGGTGTCGCTTACTGTGTCGAAGCCTGGGGATGCAATGTAGGTGTCATTTCCGGTCTGGCCATGAAGGATGTCATTGCCCACGCCACCGTCGAGGATGTCGTCGCCGCTGCCGGTCTGAATGAAATCGTTGCCGGCAAGAGCATGGACAATCTGGTCATCTGTACCACCCGGCGAATAGCCGTCATCGACATTCGTGAGTTCAGTGGCATACCCGGTCAGGGTAGTTAGGTTCAGCGTCGAGCTGTCGTGAAACACCAGTGTCTCAACCTGGTAAGAGCTGCCTGCAAATTGGTTCTGGATTTGAATGGAACCACCACCAGCTACGGTAATCAGCAGGTCCGCAAAGTTCGTTACGCTGCCCTGTGTCGATACTTTCGTGAACGTGAGGTCGCCAAGCGTAATACCTGCAGGAAGGACAATCTGATCCGTTCCGGTGAACTCGATAATGACGTCATCACCGCCGCTGAACACGTAAGTGTCGTTGCCAGCGCCGCCATGAAGGAAATTGCCGCCCGTTCCTCCGTCTATGGTGTCGCTGTCGGAGCCGCCAAAAATCGTGTCGTTCCCGGCGTCACCGTACAAAGTGTTCGCCCCTGAGATAACCTGGATATTGTCATCCCCATCCCCGCCATGAATGACTGCGCCATTCACGCTGTAAGCCTCGACGATAAGATCGTTGCCGGCTCCGCCATTCAGGGTGTCGGCCCCGCCGTAGCCATAGATCGTGTCGTCGCCATTGGTGCCGGTGTACGTGTCGCTGCCCGATGTTCCGGTATAATAGACGCCGGGATTGGTATGGACATATTGATCCACAATATCCGACCACGCGACACTTGTGGTCGAAGTCACGGCGCTGTTCAGCCAGCTCAATTCATTGCTGTCGAGATTGGTTATCCCTTCCGAGTGATCGATAAAGTTGGCGATGCTGACCCAAAAGGCCTGCGCGTCTGCGTCCGTCCCCGGCGCGTCGTTCGTGGCAAGATCGGCAATAGCCGTTTGCGACAGATGCAACGTGCCGTCTATCGTGCCGGAACTGGGATTATAGGTTACGGTGCTATCGAACAGTGCCTCAGCCCCGACCTGCACCAGCAACTGGGCCTTGAACCAGTCCCGAACGTCATTCCATGTACTTTCCTCGATCTGACCGGCAAAGTGCAGTGGGTAGCTGTTGATGCCGCCCGGCGTGCCTGTCTGGGCGAAAGTCTCGCCAAACAGCTTCTCCAGGAACGTCAGGTCGCGGGCGTCGACCGTCACCGCGTTGCCGTTTGCACGGTCATCCGGGTCCATACTGGAAACGCCCGCCCATTCCCTCAGAATGGCCGTCACGTCCGCGTCGAGCGTGGCAGGATCGGCAAAGCTGCCAAGGGTGAAATTGGTTGCGAAGTCCTCAACCAGACCCAGTAAGGTCGAGTTCTGGCTTTCGGCAATAGCCAGATCGGCCAGAGTCCCAAAGCCCCTCAGCGTCGGCAGGAACAAAGTTTCCGTGTCGAGTGTGTAATCGCCCGCATAATAACTGTTGGTCGTATCATGCGTGAACCATACGTCATCAATGGTCGCGGTCGCGCCGCTGGTAAATGTAAATGTGCCGGTGTGGCTGATCGCATTGCCGGAAATGGTGGAGGTCGATGCCGCCACGCTGGCGAGATCGATGCTCGCAACATTGAGGCTGGAAAGCGTGTGCAGTTCGCCGCTGTCCGTCACCGCGTCGCCGTTGGCATCGACCCAGATTTTGAGCGTGCTCCAGGCGGAATCATACTGATCGATCCGGTGGTCGCCATTCGAATCCAGCTGCGATAACAGCGCAAATCCGTCAACTGTGGTGGAGCCGAACAGTTCGCCAGCGTTATCGATCCGTCCGTTGGAATTCAGGTCACGGCACAGCAGGCCCATATCCGCGCCGACCCATGCCGTCTGCGTCGCGAAGCCGGAATTGTCGATATCGAAGAAGGTCGTGTTGGTCGAGGCGTTGAAAGTTGTAAGGGCAATGCCTGTATGGGTTGCCGTGAGATCAAGAACCAACGGAGAGGCTTGCTGTTCTCCGCTATGCCAAGCGGCCCTTGCATCCGTCAGCCAGGTCGGCAGAGTTGGAACCACATTTGCGGCCGGGAATTGGGTGGGCCACAAGCTGGCAATTTGCGCGGGGCTTAGGCCGTTGATGATGTTTTCGATCTCCGTACCCGCGATGCTGGGATGAGCCACAATCGCCTTCACGACTTCGCCAATCCATTCCCAATAGGGGATGTTGATCGTCGGACCCCATGAACCGAGAAGGTCGTTCATTGCGATGCCGTCGTGGCTTGACCCCATAAGGTGGTCCGGTTTCGATCTTAATGCATGATCGGCTTTTGGGCCATCGCCTGGGCAGATGATGGCGCTGATCCGCGTGGCGGCGCGGGCCAGACAATAGCCTCCGGTGCCG
>JBARYG010000113.1:0-20568 GCA_049647745.1 Mesorhizobium sp. | reverse complement strand
GTCTGGCCGCGGGTACACTGCTCGACGGCGCTTCGTCCTGCACGATGTTGTTCGACGGCGTGGATTTCCACGTCCCCGGCAACGGTTTGACCGGCACGCCCTCATGCGCGGCGACCATGAATTCATGCCAAGCCTGCGCCGGCAACGACCCGCCGGTGACCCGCTTCATCGGCCTGCCGTCGTCATTGCCGAACCAGACCCCGGTGGTGAGGTTGGCGGTATAGCCTATGAACCAGGCATCGCGAGAATTCTGGCTGGTGCCGGTCTTGCCGGCGGAAGGCCAGGCGAACGCGGCCTTGCGGGCGGTGCCTGTCTCGACCGTGCCCGCCATCATCGAATTCATCATGCCGACGACTTCCGGGCTGACGACACGCGGCGCGGCAGCGCTCTTGTTTTCGTAAAGCACCTTGCCCTTGGCGTCGGTGATCTTGCGGATGAAATGGATTTCCGGCCGGTAGCCGCCATTGGCGAACGGCACATAGGCCGCCGTGAGTTCGAGCGGGGTGACTTCCGAGGTGCCGAGCGCGATGGACGTTTCGGCCCTCAGGTCTGACTGGATACCCATGCGGTGCGCCGCCTCGACCACGGCCTTGGGGCCGACTTCCATCGTAAGTTGTGCGGCAACCGAGTTCAGTGATTTGGCAAGCGCGGTGGCCAGCGTGACCTTGCCGTAATATTTGCCGCCGTAATTGTCCGGCGTCCATTTTCCGATCTTGATCGGCGCGTCGTTGCGGACGCTGTCGGGCGTGCGCCCGGCCTCGAGCGCCGCCATATAGACGAAGGGCTTGAACGCCGAGCCCGGCTGGCGCCGCGCTTCCGACGCACGGTCGAACTGGCTGGTGGAATAGTCATAGCCGCCGACCATGGCGCGCACCGCGCCGGAATCGTCGATCGACACCAGCGCGCCCTGGCTTACGTCGAGCTTCTTGCCGTTCTCGTCGATCAGGCGGCGGATGGACTGTTCCGCCAGTTTCTGCAGCGTCAGGTCGACGGTGGTATCGACCACGATGTCACCCTGAACGTCGCCGATCAGGTCGGGCAGTTCTTCCATGACGGTATCGGCAACATAGTTTTCCGAGCCGGTCCAGTAGGAAGGCGCACGCGTCGCCGGCGCGCTTATGGCGCTCGCCTGCTGCTTGTCGTTGATCATGCCCTCGTCGCGCATGGCGGCCAGTACCAGTTGCGCGCGCTCTTCCGCCGCCTTAGGATCACGCGCCGGCGACAACCGCGACGGCGCCTTGAGCAGGCCGGCAAGCAGGGCTGCTTCCGGCAGCGTCACGTCGCGTGCGCTCTTGCCGAAATAGCGGCGCGAGGCCGCTTCTACGCCGTAGGCACCCGAGCCGAAATAGACCCGGTTGAGATACATTTCGAGAATCTGGTCCTTCGTGTGCTTGTGCTCCAGCCACAGCGCCAGAAGCACCTCCTGCACCTTGCGCTCCAGCGTGCGATCAGGCTTCAGAAACAGGTTCTTGGCCAATTGCTGGGTCAGCGTCGAGCCGCCCTGGCTGAAATGGCCGCCCAGGACGTTGGTCACCATGGCACGAGCCAGGCCGATCGGGTCGATGCCGAAATGCGAGTAGAAACGGCGATCCTCGATGGCAATGACCGCCTCGGGAATATAGGGAGACATCTCGTGCAGACCGACGGCCTCGCCGCCGCTCATGCCGCGATTGGCGATCAGTCTGTCGTCCGCCGAGACGATCTTGATGTTAGGCGCCCTGTCGGGGATCGCCCAGGTCGTGGCGGCCGGCATCTTGGCCCCATAATAGACGACGATGCCAGCGGCAGCGATACCGCCCCATATGGCAAGGACGAAGCACCAATAGAGCAGCCGCCCGAAGAGCCCAACCAGACCGCGCCTGCTTTTACCGCGACGGCGACCCGATCTCGACCGGCCCGACTTTCCCTTGGGCGGAGATTTGCGGTTGCCGGGCACGACGCGATCCTCCTCGCTTACCGAAAACCCGGTCGCGGATCTCGTTTTTGGCGATCCCTCGAAGCTGGGCTCGATGCGTCTGTCTATCCGTTTCGCCATGCGCTGCGGCTTCAAGTCCCCGTACACATCCCGGTTGAACAGTAGATGCGGCGGTTTAAAGGCGCGTTAAGGCAAAGAATTTCAATGTTATGGAAAATCAGTCACTTGGGTTTCGGCCGCTATCGCTTCGTTCACGCCGACCACGACCGGGCGTGGTCAAAAAAGCCTCGCGGAAGCGAGGCTGGAGGAAACCGGCAATGCCGGCCACATGGCAGCAAAAGCCGCCGTCCCGCGATCGAGACGACGGCTTTTGCTTGTCGATGGCCTCAGTGCAGAACCTCGACAATCTCATGCGTTTCCGGGTCGACGAGTACGGTTTGGTCGTTGATCACGGCATAGCGGTACGAGACATCAGGAACCTCATGCAGCACGACCGTGTCCGGCACCTTCGAGCCAAGGCTCAGTTCGAGCCCGAGAATGTTGATCGAAGCGGCAGGGTTCTTGTGTACATACTCACGAATAACCGTCTGCTCTTCGGGTTTTACCACGACGGCGCCCGGAGCCGGTTCGGCGGGCACCACTACGGTGCTGTCGGCAGGCACGACTACCGTATCCTGCGCGACCGCCATGCCGCTACCCGCTAGCAGCAGCACAGACGCTGCGATGCAAAGATGCGTTCTCATCGTCTTTCTCCTTCAAGCACGATTGCTTGAGAAGAAAATCGCCGCAAAGCCCACTTCGTTCCCATCGGAATTAAGGTCTTTTTGCGCCGGCCATGATGCAGCCGCTTTCCTTGAGAGGCGAACTCGTACCGCCTACCCCTTCCGAAGCACAAAGGAGCAGCACATTTGACCCGCAATTCGTTATCCGAATGCATGGTGGGCTTTTCGTGGTTGAATTGATTCGACTTCTCCGCCAGAGGGTCTATCGTACGATGATCGGCGGTAACTGATAAGGGCACCGTCGGCTGTGAGCGACTATCACGCTTCCGCCCCAAATGAAGGGAGGGGAGCATGCAAAGCCCGTTTCAATCCTCCACTGGAATTGCCTATCCAGACGATCTGAAACTGCTGAAGCAGATTTTCGATCGTGTTTGCCGGAAAAATCACTTCGCGGAGGGCGGCAGCGATTCTCAGGACGTTGCTCACGCCGCGATGTCGCTTTTTTCGTCAGGGATCTCCAGGGAAGACGAGCTTACAGCCCGTCTGGAAGAATTTGTGGAGCGACGGATGTTCCGTCACCCGCGGCAATAAAAGGTCACGAGCCGAAAAAACCCAGCGACGGCTCCATCGCCTCGAAGGTCTGATCCATGGCATAGGGGCCGATGATGGGAACTGCGAAATGGCCGAACCGGATCGACAGTTGCGATTCCGACGTTTCCTCATTGATCCCGGCCACGGCGGCCATGTAGAGCGCCGCCGCCAGGCCGGTCCTGTCGGAGCCGGCCCGGCAATGGATCAGAACCGGCTTTGGCGCCGATCTCATCATGGCGATCAGCGCGCGTGACTGCTCCGGCGTAAGCTCCTGACGCGGCGACATGGAAAAATCGAAGTGCCGGATACCCAGTTCCTTCGCGGTCTGCACTTCAGCGTCATACCAGTCGGAGCCGGGCTGCGCCCCGCGCAGGTTGATGATGCTCGCGATGCGGTATTTTTCACGATAGGCCCGTATCTGGTCAGGCGATGGCTGTCCTGAGCGGTAGGCTTCGTTGGTGACGATCGCGTGAAAATTGTTATCGAGATGCACGGATGCCAGGGCACCGCCGGCAAATAAGGCGACGAGCCCAAGAGCAGCGAGCCATGTTCTGGCCGACAAACGCCAAACCGCTTTCATTGGATTTCCCTCATGGTCGCGGCTCTTGTTAGGCTCTGGCGCCCTCGACATCCAGCCTTTCGTGCATCACGGCCCCGAAATAGTGCGTTACGAGCCGGAACCCCGGCCCGATTTTTGCGTTGAGACGGCGATCCTTTTCCCATTGGGATCGCAGGCTGTGTCCCCTCCACGCCTGCCTTAGCTGGCCCGCTGTCGTCCCCTGGCAGCGGGCCTTTCTATAGCCGTTTTTATGGAACTAAAGTCGTAGACGATCGTTAAGAAATGTTAACCACCTGACTTTGATCGTTTGGGAGGCCCCGTATGGATAGCTTGCAATTTTTTTCGACGGTACGTGTGGCGCGTGGAAAAGGCCATCCGATTGAGGAAATCGACAGCGTCCAGGAAGCGATGGTGTTTCTGCGGGAGTGGCCGGTAGGGCGGCGCGGGCCGGTTTACCGTTGCGCACTGAACTGCTGTTCCGCTGCCATGGCAGCGCAGATGACGGCGGAGGAAGCCAGAAAATCCTTCCTCGGCTTTGCCCGCATCACCGGGCTTTTGGCCGACGGCAACCTCGCGGCACCGCATCTCGCCGACAAGGAGAATTCCTCCACGACGACAACTCGGTAAGTGCGCATTGGCTGCCCCGGGCAGTTCTGAAAGAACTGCCCCAAAACAGCCTACGGCTCTATGTCCTGACGCCTCCCCAGCTAACCTGGGAGGCATTTTCTTTTTCAATGACCAGATCGCCATGCAACCTCACGGCTGCAAAGTAGCAATCTGCCTCTCGTTTGAGCATCGGACTTCTCCGAAAGCCGGATTCCGTTTTACGCACCAATGCTCTAATTTTTCTGAATGGAAATCCCGTTATCGTCGATCTTGAGTTCGACGCCCTCGGGTTTCGTTTCCTGCTGATAGACGTAAATACCAAGCGCAATTACCACGACGGCGAGCGCGCCGATGACCATGTAAAGTGTATTCCTGTTCAAAGGCGCGCCCTTCTATTCGAGGGTTTAATGATCACGCTCGCTTCACGAGTCGGATGATCAGCAGCAGGATCACCGCACCGATGACGGCATGGATGATGGCTGCGAGGATACCGCCGCCGAAGGCGAGCCCTATCCGGGGCAGCAGCCAGCCGGCGATGAGGGCACCGACGATGCCGACGATGATATTGCCGATCAGGCCAAAGCCGAAGCCCTGGACGATGAGTCCCGCCAGCCAGCCGGCTATGGCACCGATGATGAGGAAGATGATCAGACTTTCAATACCCATTTTCTCCTCCGGTTATAACGGTTCGCGAAATAGTGGCTCGAACCGCGGTTGAAAAATCGAAACCGAAAACCCTCCCGGCCATGTCAGTCTCCCCCGGATGGGGGCCTCCAACTGGTAGGCTCGATCTTTTTCTGGGTAGTGCTGTCGGTAAAAATCCACCAGGAACCGTCTTCGCGGTCCCAGCGGGCCACGGACTCGTTGGCGACTCCGTCGCTGTCGGTCCAATAGACCGTGACGCGCGAACCGTCCTTGGGTGCGGTGGAAATGGGCTGTCGGTCTGGCATGCTGTCCCTCGCTTGACGCTTAAAACGTCGCCGGGCCGATTTTGTTCCGCAGCCGATACGGGAAGCTCAGCTCCGGCTAACTATGAGCAAAAATGTCGGCCTCCGCCCACCCCATGAGATCGAGTTTGGCACGAACCGGCAGGAAGCGGAAGCAGGCATCGGCCTCCTTGGCGCGGCCGTCTCGCTCTAGCCGGCCCGCCAGCACGTCGCGAAGCCGATGCAGGTAAAGCACGTCGGACGCGGCGTATTCGAGTTGTTCGGGCGACAAGGTTTCCGCCGCCCAGTCCGACGATTGCTGCTGCTTGGAAAGGCTGACGCCCAGAAGTTCGTTGCAGATATCCTTCAGCCCGTGCCGGTCGGTATAGGTACGGGTCAGCCGCGAGGCGATCTTGGTGCAGAACACCGGTTCGGCCATGACGCCGAAGGCATGGTAGAGCACCGCGATGTCGAAGCGGCCGAAATGAAACAGTTTTGTCACCTTGCGGTTCTTCAGCAGGGTGACAAGATTCGGCGCGCGTTTCTGGCCGGGCGCGATCTGGATGACATCGGCCGAGCCATCGCCGGGCGATATCTGCACCACGCAAAGCCGGTCACGGTGCGGATTGAGGCCCAGCGTCTCGGTATCGATGGCGACCGCATCGACATCGTAGTGGGAAAGATCGGGCAAGTCGTTCTTGTGGAAGCGGATATTCGTCATCGGAAGTCTTTCGGCAGCGGAAATTTCAGCGGGTCAGGGCGTCGAGGATGCGCGCCCATGAGCGCTGCCCCTTGTGGAAGGAAGAAAGTTCGTATTTTTCGTTTGGCGAATGGATGCGGTCGTCGGCAAGGCCGAAGCCGACCAGAAGCGACTCCATGCCGAGATAGGTCTGGAAATCGCCGACGATCGGGATAGAGCCGCCGCTGCCGGTTACAACGGCCGGCTTTGGCCATTCGTCGGACAGCGCCGCCTTCGCCTTGGCCAAGAACGGCGAGTCATAGGAAAGCTGGATGGCCGGGGAGCCGCCATGCGGATGGAATTCGACCGAGCAGTCGGCCGGAATGCGCTCTTTCACGAATGTCTGGAAAGCGGCGCGTATTTTCTTGGGGTCCTGCTTGTGGACGAGGCGAAACGATACTTTCGCCGACGCTTGCCCCGCGATCACCGTCTTGAAACCCTTGCCCTCATAGCCGCCGGAAATCCCGTTGAACTCCGCCGTCGGGCGCGCCCATACCATTTCCGTGACTGAACGGCCCTTCTCGCCGGCCGGCTGCGAAAGGCCGATCGGTCCAAGGAAATTTTGCGCCGTCTGGCCGAGCGTCTCCCAGGATTTAAGCACCAGCGCGGGCGTTTCCTCCACCCCGTCATAAAAACCGGGAATGGTGACGCGGCCATTCTCGTCATGCACGTCGGCGAGGATACGGGCGAGGATGCGGATCGGGTTGGCCGCCGGTCCGCCATACATGCCCGAATGCAGGTCGCGGTTAGCGGCCTTGACGACGACCTCCTCGCCGACCAACCCACGTAGAGAGGTACAGATCGAAGGCGTGTCGCGGTCCCACATGTCGGTATCGCACACCAGCGCGAAGTCGGCCTTCAGTTCCTCCGCATTGGCCGCAAGAAACGGCTTTAGCGACGGCGATCCGGATTCTTCCTCGCCTTCGAACAGGATGGTGATCTCGCAGGGCAGGCTGCCATGCACTTCCTTCCAAGCCCGGCAGGCTTCGACGAAGGTCATCAACTGCCCCTTGTCATCGGCGGAGCCTCGCCCGGTAATGATCTTGTGGCCGGGGCCGACTTCCCTGATCGCAGGCGCGAATGGATCGTTTTCCCACAGCTCGATCGGATCGACCGGCTGCACATCGTAGTGGCCGTAAAACAGCACGTGCGGCGCGCCCGCTGGCCCGTCATGATGCGCGACGACCATCGGGTGGCCGGGCGTGTCACGGACGCTGGCGGTAAAGCCGATGGTCTTCAGGTCCGCGACCAGCCATTCTGCGCCCTTGCGGCACTCGGAGGCGTAGGCGGGATCGGTCGAGATCGACTTCAGCCTGAGCAGATCGAACAGCCGGTCAAGGCTTTGGCCGAGATTTTGGTCGAGGCGATCCAGGACGGGAGAAACAGCGGACATTCTTTTAAAGCCTTTCGATTCTGCGCCGCACCCTAAAGCCATAGGGCGAAAACGAAAAGCCTGTCACCGCTACGCATTGCAAGCAAAAAAATGCCGCCGTGGCGGAGGGGAAACCACGGCGGCACATTGAACGGTGCGGCAGCCCGGAGAGGGGGATAGGCTGCCGCATGTCCGGTATAGGCGGGGGACGGGCCTTGCTCCGGACTCGGCGAAAATTGCCGATGCACTGTATTTGTGATCCGTAAAGTGGCGATTCAAGGGCACGAAGATTACAAGTTCGTAACATGCGCGTGAGCGTGCCCACCATGTCAGGTGTTTGCTGGAACCTGTCCGTTCAGGCGCCTTTGGCATGGACCGCGAAGCCCGGCCGCGCTATCCCTTCGCCCATGAAAAAAGGCGATCATCTCTTCCTTGTCGACGGCTCCGGCTACATCTTCCGCGCCTATCACGCTTTGCCGCCGCTGACGCGCAAATCGGACGGCCTGCCGGTCGGCGCCGTTGCCGGCTTCTGCAACATGCTGTGGAAACTGATGGTGGATGCCCGCAACACCGATGCAGGCGTGGTGCCGACGCATTTCGCCGTCATTTTCGATTATTCGTCCAAGACTTTCCGCAACGAGCTGTACCCTGAATACAAGGCCAACCGACTGGCCCCGCCGGAAGATCTGATCCCGCAATTCGGGCTGATCCGCGAAGCGACGCGCGCTTTCAACCTGCCTTGTATCGAGATGGAGGGTTTCGAGGCCGACGATTTGATCGCCACCTATGCGCGGCTGGCCTGCGAAGCCGGCGGCGACACCACGATCATCTCCTCCGACAAGGATTTGATGCAACTGGTCGGCCCGACCGTCGGCATGTACGACCCGATGAAGGATCGCCAGATCGGCATTCCGGAAGTCGTCGAGAAATGGGGCGTGCCGCCCGAAAAGATGATCGACCTGCAGGCGCTGACCGGCGATTCCGTCGACAACGTACCCGGCGTGCCGGGTATCGGTCCGAAGACGGCGGCCTTGCTGCTCGAACAGTTCGGCGATCTCGACCAGCTTCTTGCCCGCGCCGGCGAAATCAAGCAGGAAAAGCGCCGCCAGGCGATCATCGACAACGCCGACAAGGCGCGCATTTCCCGCGAACTGGTAACGCTGAAGAACGACGTGCCGGTGCCCGAGGGGCTGGGCGGTTTCGCCCTCGGCGAGCCGGACGGACCGAAGCTCATCGGCTTCCTCAAGACCATGGAATTCTCCACGCTGACACGCCGGGTGGCCGAGGCGACCGGGACCGAAGCCGGTGAAATCGGCGCCGCCAGGGTCGCCATCGAGCGTGCCGACACCGCGCATGGACCGGACATGGGTTCGGGCGCACAACCGCTCGCAGGGGAAGTCCCGCAGGACGAAGCGGCCGGCGCCGACAAGAGCCAGGGACAGGACACGCCGTCCCTGCTTTCCGCATTGCGCGCGGAAAAGGCCGTCGCCAGCAAATTCGATACCGGCACCTATGTCACGATCCGCGACCTGCCGACCCTGCAGGCCTGGATAGCAGAAGCGCGCGAGGCCGGCATCGTCGCCTTCGATACGGCAACGACGACGCAGGACCCGATGCAGACGGAGCTTAGTGGATTTGCGCTGGCCATCCGGCCGGGCCGCGCCGCCTATGTGCCGCTGGCCCACAAATCCGGCGATGGCGACCTGCTCGGCGGTGGTCTGGTGGAAAACCAGATCGCCATTCGCGATGCGCTGGCAGCGATCAAGCCACTGATGATCGACGCTTCGGTGCTCAAAATCCTTCAGAACGCCAAGTTCGACATGACGGTCATGCAGCGCCACGGGCTCGATATCGCGCCTTATGACGACACCATGCTGATTTCCTACGTGCTCGACGCCGGCACCAACGCCCACAATCTGGAATCGCTTTCGGAGAAGTGGCTCGGCCATACGGCGATGGCCTTCAAGGACGTCGTCGGCACCGGCAAGAGCGCGGTTTCATTCGACCACGTCGCGCTGGAGCGCGCCACGGCCTATGCCGGAGAGGAAGCCGACGTCGCCTTGCGCCTGTGGCATGTCCTGAAGCCGCGCCTCGCCGCCAAGGGGCTTGTCTCGGTCTATGAGCGGCTGGAACGGCCGCTGGTGCGCACGCTTGCCGCAATGGAGCAGCGCGGCATCTCCGTCGACCGGCAAATCCTATCACGGTTGTCGGGTGAACTGGCGCAGCGTGCCGCAGGCCTCGAAGAAGAGGTTTATCAGCTTGCGGGTGAGCGTTTTCCTATCGGTTCGCCCAAGCAACTGGGAGATATCCTGTTCGGCCGCATGGGCCTGCCCGGCGGCACCAAGACCAAAACCGGCCAATGGTCGACCACGGCGCAGGTGCTGGAGGAACTGGCGGCCGAAGGCTACGAACTGCCGCGCAAGATCGTCGACTGGCGCCAGCTCACCAAGCTGAAATCGACCTATACCGATGCCCTGCCCGGCTATGTGCATCCCGACACCAGGCGCGTCCACACCTCCTACGCGCTGGCCTCCACCTCGACCGGCCGGCTTTCCTCGGTCGAGCCCAATCTCCAGAACATCCCGGTCCGCACGGCTGAGGGACGAAAAATCCGCACTGCCTTCATCGCCGACAAGGGCAACAGGCTGATCTCGGCCGACTACAGCCAGATCGAGCTGCGCATCCTGGCGCATATGGCCGATATTCCGCAACTGGTGCAGGCGTTCTCCGACGGCGTCGACATTCACGCCATGACCGCCTCTGAAATGTTCGGCGTGCCGGTCGAAGGCATGCCCTCGGAAGTCCGCCGGCGTGCCAAGGCGATCAATTTCGGCATCATCTACGGCATTTCGGCCTTCGGACTTGCCAACCAGCTTTCCATCGCCCGCGAAGAGGCCGGCGACTACATCAAGCGCTATTTCGAGCGCTTCCCTGGCATCCGCGATTACATGGAGGAAACCAAGGCATTCGCGCGCGAGAACGGCTATGTCGAGACCATCTTCGGGCGGCGCGCTCACTATCCGGAAATCCGCGCCTCAAATCCCTCGATCCGCGCCAACAACGAACGCGCCGCCATCAACGCTCCCATCCAGGGCTCGGCCGCCGACATCATCCGCCGCGCCATGGTACGCATGGACGATGCTCTGGCCAAAGCCGGCCTGTCCGCGCGCATGCTGTTGCAAGTGCATGATGAACTGATCTTCGAGACGACCGAAGCGGAGGCCGAAGCCACAATGCCCGTGGTGCGAACGGTGATGGAGAACGCAGCCATGCCGGCGGTAGCGCTGCGCGTGCCGCTGCAAGTCGACGCCCGCGCCGCGTCGAACTGGGACGAGGCGCATTGAAGAGGCTGGATTGGCGATAATTTCCTTCGAAATCCTCGCATCTTTTACCGCGGCCTCGTTTCTGATCGAACTGACGCCGGGGCCTAACATGACCTATCTGGCGATGGTGGCTGCGCAGGATGGTCGCCGCTCTGGTTTTGCAACCGTGGCCGGAGTCACGTTAGGGCTTGCTATCGTCGGTGTGATAGCGGGCATTGGGGTGGCCGAACTGATCCAGGCATCGACATTCGCCTACGAAACGCTGCGCTGGGGAGGCGTTCTTTTCCTGCTCTATCTGGCTTGGGAAGGGTGGAGCACCGGGACCGATGTCGTCTCGGCCGGCGACGCAACCGAAAGCCGCTATTTCATACGCGGCCTGATGACTAACTTGCTGAACCCGAAGGCGGCCGTATTTTACGTGGTAGTACTGCCCACTTTCGTCGAGCCTGGCAGGCCGGTATTAGCGCAGACTATGCTGCTCACCGCTCTCTACGTAGCCGTGGCAACGTTGGTTCATGTCGTGATTGTTTTGCTCGCCGCCGTACTGGAACCGTTCCTGAATGACCCCGGTCGCGAACGCGTAGCTCGGCGCCTGTTGTCAGCCATGCTGGCGCTCGTTGCCGTATGGTTCGGCTGGAGTACTGCGCGATAGGCAGGTTCAGGCCGCTTCGGCCTGGCACTTTGCGCAGGTGCCGCGCAATTCGATTACCGCTTTCTTGGCCGAAAAGCCGGTCGAGCGCATCCATTCGTCCAGTTGATGGCCGATGGCATGGTCGGAAAATTCCGTGACTTGCCCGCATATATCGCAAATGGCGAAGGCGGTCATCGAATGGCTGTGATCATGCGGCTCGGCACAGGCGACGAAGGAGTTGAGGCTTTCCAGCCGGTGCACGAAGCCGGACTTCACCAGCGTATCGAGTGCCCGGTAGACTTGCAGCGGCGCCCTGAACCCCTGATCGCGCAACTGGTCGAGCAGTGTATAGGCACTAAGTGGCGCACCCGCGGCCTCAAGCCTTTCGAGCACGCATGCCTGGTTTTTCGTCAGCGCGTTCCTTGCAGCCATGGTTCCTGTCCTCAACACTGCCAATGACATAACAACGCGCAGGCGATTTTGCTACCGCCTGCGTCCAAAGGCAGCGTGGTCAGGCGATGGCGCCGGCGGCGCTCAGGCCTTGCGCGACGGCCCCTCACGCTCGGCGGAAGCCGCCCAGAGATTGATACCGCCGTCGCGGGCATACTGGTCGATCTCGGCAAGTTCGGCATCGCTGAAATCAAGCTTCTTCAGCGCGCCGACGCAATCTTCCACCTGTTCGGGCCGGCTTGCGCCGATCAGCGCCGAGGTCACGCGGCCTTTGCGCAACACCCAGGCCAGCGCCATCTGCGCCAAGCTCTGGCCGCGTCGTTCGGCGATGGCGTTCAGCGCCTTGATATTGGCCAGGGTCTGCTCGGAGATGAACGACTGCCGCAGCGACTTGCCTTGCGCGGCCCGGCTGTCCTGCGGAATGCCGTTCAGGTATTTGCTTGTCAGCATGCCTTGCGCCAGCGGCGTGAACACGATGGAGCCGACGCCCAGCCCTTCGAGCGTATCGAGCAGACCGTCATCCTCCACCCAGCGGTTGAGCATCGAATAGCTCGGCTGGTGGATCAGGCAGGGCGTGCCGAGTTGCTTCAGGATGGCAGCGGCCTCGCGCGTGCGCTGCGAATTATAAGACGAGATGCCGGCATAGAGCGCCCTGCCCGACCGCACGGCATAGTCCAACGCGCCCATCGTTTCTTCCAGTGGCGTCTCGGGATCGAAGCGATGCGAATAGAAGATGTCGACATAGTCGAGACCCATGCGCTCCAGGCTCTGGTCGAGACTCGCCAGCAGATATTTGCGGCTGCCCCACTCGCCATAGGGGCCGGGCCACATGTTGTAGCCGGCCTTGCTCGAAATGATCAGTTCGTCGCGATGACTGGCGAAATCCGTACGCAATATCTCGCCGAATGCCGCTTCAGCCGATCCCGGAGGCGGGCCGTAATTGTTGGCGAGATCGAAATGCGTGATACCCAGATCGAAGGCCTTGCGCGCGATCGCCCGCTTGCGCTCGTGCGGCGTGTCCTCGCCGAAATTGTGCCACAGGCCGAGCGAGATCGCCGGCAATTTCAGGCCGGAATGGCCGCATCGGTTGTAGATCATGCTGTCGTAGCGGGTTTCGGCGGGCGTGTAGGACATCTTCTTTCCTTACTGAACGGACGGCATTCGGATGGTTTCGGCCGGCTCAGCCGAGACCGCTGCCCCATGGACCGTGGAACGCCCCCGCGCCGTCGATCCGCTCGAAGCCATGCGCGCCGAAAAAGTCGCGTTGCGCCTGGATCAGGTTGGAAGTGCCGCGCTCCTGGCGATAGGCGTCGAAATAGGCGAGCGCCGAGGAAAGCGCCGGCACCGGCAGGCCGGCCTCCGCCGCGCGCGCCACGATGCGGCGCAAGGAGGGATGCGCCTCTTTCATCATGTCGATGAACGCCGGCGCCATCAAAAGGTTGATGTCGGCGCTTCCCTTGCCAAAGGCCTCGGCCATCGTGTCGAGCATCTGCGAACGAATGATGCAGCCTGCCCGCCAGATCTTGGCGATGGTCGGCATCGGCAGCTTCCAGCCGAACGCTTTCGATGCGCCGCTCATCACGGCAAAGCCTTGCGCATAGGCTGCGATCTTGCCGGCAAACAGCGCCAGTTCCAAATCCTTCAGCAGCGCTTCCTTCGAGCCTGAAATCCGGGTCACTTCCAGCTTTCCATAGGCTTTTTCGGCCGCCTCGCGCTCGCTCTTGAGCGACGACAGCACCCGCGCCGCCACCGCTGCTTCGATGGCGGTGGCCGGAATGCCGAGTTGCTGCGCCTCGATCACCGACCAGTTGCCGGTGCCCTTCTGGCCGGCGCGGTCGAGGATGATGTCCACCACCGGCCTGCCGGTCTTCGGATCGTCGGCCTCCAGCGCCTTGGCGGTGATCTCGATCAGGTAGGAGTCCAGCCGCCCCTTGTTCCAGCCGGCAAATACCGGCGCAATTTCCTTCGGCCCCATGCCGAGCCCGTCGCGCAGCACGCCGTAGATTTCGGCGATCATCTGCATGTCGGCATATTCGATGCCGTTGTGGATGGTTTTCACGAAATGGCCCGCGCCATCCGGCCCGAGCCAAGCCGCGCACGGCTCGCCCTTGAACTTGGCGGAAATCGCGGTGATCACCTTCTCCACCCGCTTCCACGAGGCCTCGGTGCCGCCGACCATGATCGAAGGGCCGTGGCGCGCGCCCTCCTCGCCACCCGACACGCCCATGCCGATGAAGGTCAGGCCGGAGCCCTCCAGTTCCTTGAAACGGCGCATGGTGTCGTGGAAATTGGCGTTGCCGGCGTCGATGATGATGTCGTTAGCCGAAAGCTCGCCACGCAATGCCGCGATCTGGTCGTCCACAGGCTGGCCGGCCAGCACCATGATGATGATGGGGCGCGGCGGGCGGATGGCGTCGGCAAGTTCGGCCAGGCTCTTGCACGGCACCACCATGTTCCGCAGCGCGCCGGCACTTTCGACGAACGCATCCGTCTTGGCCGCGGTCCGGTTGAACACGGCGATGCGGTGGCCTTTCTCCGCGATGTTGAGCGCCAGGTTGGAGCCCATCGTGCCAAGTCCGATCAGGCCGATTTCGGCTTTTTCCATCATGTCTTCCTGTCCGCGGATTGTTCGTGCCTCACCAAAGAACGCTATGATCGGCCCTGCACAGCGGTTTCGTCAACACGCATGGCGGCCCGGGCACGCATTCTTTCAATCGATTAGGCCGATTCCGTACGGCCGTCACGGCCGGATGTCGATCGGCCCCTCGATCTTCACCATTTCGAAGTCGGAAACCAAGATATCCAGCCCAACCGTCCACCGGCCCGGTACAGGAATGACAAGGTCATCGACCTTCCAGGTGCCGTCGCCCGCCCTTTTCGCCGGACGCTTCAACGGTTCGATGCCGGAATCGGGCTTCGACAGCACCAGCGTCATCTCCTTGGGGTCGAGCGGCCCGAAATCACCGGTCATCACCATAATAGAGACCGTCACGGGACCGGTATGGCCGGGCGTGATCGAGAGCTCGGCCATCGCCTTCAGCGCATGAATATGGGCGGACGCAGGCTGCGCGGCGGCGATTGCAAGGGCTCGTGGCGGTGGCGTGAAGCGCCAGCCGGCAGCGACGCCGAAGACTGCCAGCACAAGCACCATCTCGACCGTGATCGAACGGGCAAGCTGTTTTCGAGCCTTCTCGCCACCGGCCTCGGCGGAAGCGGTCAGCCGCCAGCGGTTGAAGGCGGCAAGCCCGAAAAGAACGGCAAGCAGCGCCAGCTTGACCAGAAGCAGCCGGCCATAGGCGGTGTCGACAAGGGCTGCCGGTTCCTGCACCTGAATGACGGCAAGGACCACGCCCGCCGCAGCGAGGATCGCAACGACAGGCAGGATCGATTTCGAAAAGCGCCGCAGGAAAATGCCGGCCTCTGCCGTCTTGTCCTTCAAAGCCAGCCCCAGCGGCACCAACGCCCCGGTCCAGAAGGCGATGCCCGCGCCGTGCAGGAACACCATCGGTCGCGTCAGCCATTGCGGCTCGGCAGCGCTTGCATGACCGCTGGCGGCAAGCGCGATGCCGACACCGGCGAGCCCCGCAAGCGAGAGCGGCTTCGCCAGGCCGCGCGGCAAGGCCAGCGATGCGAGGCCAAGCACCAGCGCCGCCAGCGCGATCAGGACCGTCAAGCCGAATGTCGTGCCAAGGGCCGTTTTCCAGACGAGCAACACCGGCAACCGGGTGAGCGGAACGCCGAGCGCGTCGAGGCCCTGGAAGCCCAGCGACAAAATCGCCATGAGGACGCCGCAAAGCATCGTCGCAGCAGCAAAATGCCTGCCCGCCCTACCGTCCGACGACAGCCAAGCGAGCGAAAACGCGCCGCCTGCACCGAGAAAAAGGCCGGCATAAAGCAGGACCCTGGCAAGCCAGATCGCGGACCGCAACGCCCAGTCTACCGGCTCGGAAACCGGCGGTGCGGCACTCACGGCCCCGACGGAAAACAGAATGGAACCGCCTACCGGATGCCCATCAGCCGAAATGACCCGGTAGCTCAGTACATGCGTGCCTTTCCCGAGCGGCTCGGGATTGTCTATTTCAACGGTCTGGTCATTGAGCCGAAACGAAGTCAACGGCATCGCCGTGCCGTCAGGCCTGACCAGCGTCAGCACCAGCGGCGACACAGGTTCGCTGAACGTCAGAGCAAACCGCGCCGGGCTTTGCGTCAACACAGCGCCGTCGGCCGGTTCGGTGCTTACCAGCGCCGCATGCGCAAAGGCGGCAGCCGGCGCGGCGACGACGAAAAGCACTGCCGCCAGGCAAAAAACGACAGCGGCCAGCCAACGGGCAACCCCGCCAGATCTGCCAATCGTCCACGCTATCCGGATCGCGCCCATATTACCCGCCATGGCCGGCGGCGCCTTCCCTGTGAAAGCGCCGCCGGAACAACCTATTTCTTAGGCAGAAGCTTGAGACCAGGGGCCGGAAGTTCCAGCGCGTCCTCGCTCTGACCTGCCGCCGGAATCTCGATCCAGCGTTCAGCGGCATCGCCGCATTCCTGCACAACCGGGAAATACAGTGTCTCGCCGGCCGGCAAGGCGTCGGTCAGCGTCCCGCGGAAAACGAACTCGTCGTAGAATTCGTCCGGCAGATTGCCGCCGGTCCAGTCCACTTCGGTAACGCCTTCCGTCACCGCCTCGCCCCAAAGCGTATAGGCCTTGGCATATTTGCCCTTTACGGTGTCGAGTTTCCAGCCGGGCTTGGGCATCGGCTTTACCGCGATGAAGCCCTCCGGGATCTTGACGCGCACGGCGGTTGTCGCCTTGCCCTCGCAGCCATGCGGCACCCGCAGCACCGCCTTATAGGTAGAGCCGACCGCGGCTTCCTGCGTTTCGAGCGTTATGTGAGCGAAAGCCGCCCCCGTGCCAATTGCGAGCAAAATACCGGCCGCGCATACGGCCCTGAAATATCTGGACATGATAACCCCCTGAAATGTTGCTTTCGAATGCAAGGCATCAATCGGCATGGCTGGCGTCCATATCCATGCCGCCCGTTTCGCCGAGGCCTTCGACGGCGAATTCGACGGTGACGGGGCCGGCCTTTTCGAAGTTCAGCGTGGCGGGAAAGGTCTCGCCCTTCTTCGGCTGCCGCTTCAGGTCGATGAACATCAGATGATAACCGCCTGCCTTGAGCGCGACCGTGCCGCCGGCCGGGATTTCCAGGCCGCCTTCCACTTGCCGCATGGTCATAACGCCATCTTTCACCGCCATCTGATGAAGTTCGGCCTTGGCCGAGATATCGGACGTGATCGAAACGAGGCGGTCCGGCGAGTTGCCCTCGTTCTTGACGACCAGATAGCCGCCTGCGACGCGAGCGCCGGCGGGTGTTTCGCGCGACCATGGATGCTCGATCTCGAGATGGCCAACCTTGAATTCATGCGCAAGCACGGCATGCGCGCCTGCGAATGAAAGGGCGAAAACGAACACGGCCAGGCCGAGACGTTCTTCGATGTTATTCAGAAACGATGCCAAACGGTTGGACGCGGCAAAGCGCGCGCCGGGGCGGAAGAAAGAAAACATGATAGCTCCGTCAATACGGGTTCGCGTTGCCTTGGCGGCCGCGAAGGGTTCAGTCGTTGGATGATTTTACCGGCAGAAAGTTCCGCCTGCGGAAGGGTGCCGTCAGGCCACCGGCGGTGCGCGGGGATTGGCCGGCGAGCGGTCGCGCGCAAGCGCCAGATGTCCAGGCTTCGTGGACCGGTAGACGACGGTCTGGAAAGACAGCCTGGCCTGAAGCCCGCCTGCGGCCGGCGCGACGCCCAGTGCAGGCGAAGCCATGGTGCAGCCCACGACGCAGCAGTTCGGCAAATGTTTCGGCTGGGTGTCGCCGGCCGGAAGCTCGGCGGCACCCGCATGGGTGCAGATGACATTGCCGAAACTGTCCAGTTGCGCCGGGTTTGGTCCGAGACCAAGTGCGAAAGCTCCGACTACCGATTGCAGCACGAGCAGATAGGCCGCGACAAATGCCACCGCCATGCTCCATCGTCTGCGCCGGCTGTTCAACCCGAAGCCCTCTCAAGCAGAAACCGACGCACATGTATCACGGCAACGCGCTGTGGAACATCGTCAAGCCGGGGCCGCGACAATGCGGCGCGTCGATCAGGCGCCAGCCTGCGCGCTGTCGGGCATCGATGTCAGAAGCGTGTGGCGCGCCGATTTCAGGTGCAACCGGCAGGCGGCGTCGACCTTGGCCGGATCGCGTGACTTGAGCGCGCCGATATAGATCAGGTGTTCGCCGATCGCCGCTTCATTGCGCACCCGTTCGCTTTCGCCCGCCCTGTCCCATTGGTAGTGATAATGGAAGATCATGGCGATGACGTCATAGAAGTCGACGATGAAGCGGTTGCGGGACGCGCTGTGAATGAGCCGGTGGAACCGCTCGTCCAGTTCGGAAAATTCCGTAAACCGGGCCAAGATATCCTTTTTCAGGGCATGATGCTCCGCCTCCAGCCTTTCCAGTTCCTCCCATGCCGGATTGTCTGCCGGCAGGCTGGCGAAGGCGGCGGCCGAGCGAAGCTCGAACATCTCGCGAATTTCGGTCAGTTCCAGCGCGAACGACCGCGTAAAACCTTTCAGCACCCAATGGCTGTTGCGGCGCTTTTCGATCAGGCCGAAGCGGCTGAAACGGATCAGGAATTCACGCACGCTGGTGGTGCCGACGCCAATCTCCCGCGCCAATTCCAGCTCGTTGATCTGGATGCCGGCCTCTGCGCCGCCGGCAAGCAGGCGCCGCATGAAGCTGCGCTCGATGATCTGCGACAGCGTGTCGGTTTCTTCCTCGGGAAAGAAGTCCTGCGGGACCGGCTGGCGCAGCACCGTCTTTTCGCGCTTGTTCCAGGCGATCAGCCCGGTTTCTTCCATGCGGCCTAAAATGGCTCGCACCGTCGTGCGGCTGACGCCCAGTGTCGCGCCCAGTTCCGGCTCCGAAGGCAGATTCCTGGTTTCGTCAAGCAGGCGCAGGCAACGGTTATACGCATCCTTGTAGACGTTTTTACCCTTCGACATTCCTGCCCCGTTATCGGCTCACTCAGCCGCGGCCATCCCCGACCACTTCCTAAGCGAAAAAATGATTGACGCAAAAATGTTTTTTCACGATAAAAGACATTATCCAGAAGCAAGTGCCCGGTCAATCCGCGCGCCATCCAGGAACCCTATCCCGTGAACGTCGCCAACAGTATCCTATTGTCTCCCGCCGACAACGTCGCTGTCGCCAATGGCCGTATCGAGCCGGGCACGGTCCTGCCGGGTGGCGCGGTGGCGGCAGAGCCGATCGAACCCGGCCACAAGGTCGCGATCAAGGCGATCCCCGAAGGCGCTTCCGTGGTGAAATACGCACAGGCCATCGGCCGCGCCACCGAGGACATCGCGCCGGGCCACCATGTACATTCGCATAATCTGGTGTTCGAGGCCGGCCGCTTGCCGGTAGTGCCGCCACATGAGGCAGAGCATGCGACCGACGCCGACCGCGCCCGCACCTTCATGGGCTATCGCCGCAGCGACGGTCGTGCCGGCACGCGCAATTTCGTCGGTATCCTCGCCAGCGTCAACTGCTCGGCTACCGTCTGCCACGCCATTGCCGATGAGGCCAACCGCAGGCTCTTGCCGAAATATCCCGGCATCGACGGCTTTGTCCCCATCGTCCACGGCCAGGGCTGCGGCATGAGCGCTACCGGCGACGGCATGATGGCGCTCCATCGGACGCTGGCCGGCTACGCGCGCCATCCCAATTTCGGTGGCGTGCTGATGGTCGGCCTCGGCTGCGAGGTCAACCAGCTTACGCTTTACGGCCAAAAAGGCGTCGCCGCCGGCAAGCGTCACTTCAACATTCAGGAAGCTGGCGGCTCGCGTAAATCGGTCGAGAAGGCGCTTGGCGTCCTGGCCGAGATCGCCGAGGAAGTAGGCGGCCTGAAGCGCGAACCTATCCCCGTCAGCGAAATCGTCGTCGGCCTGCAATGCGGCGGCTCGGACGGCATGTCCGGCATCACCGCCAATCCGGCACTGGGCGCGGCCGTCGATCTGCTGGCCGGCGTGGGCGGTATCGGCATCCTGTCGGAGACCACGGAAATCTACGGGGCCGAACATCTGCTCGGCGCGCGCGCGGCCACGCCGGAGATCGCCGAAAAGCTCGATGGCCTGATAAGATGGTGGGAGGCCCATGTCGCCAAGCACGGCGCCTCCATCGACAACAATCCCTCCCCCGGCAACAAGCGCGGCGGGCTGACCACCATCCTCGAAAAATCGCTCGGCGCCGTCGCCAAGGGTGGCCAGACGCCGCTCAACGGCGTTTTTGCCTACGCGGAAAAGGTCACCGGCCACGGCTTGGTGTTCATGGACACGCCCGGCTACGATCCGGTTTCGGCGACCGGCCAGGTAGCAGGCGGCGCCAACATCATCGTCTTCACCACCGGGCGCGGTTCCTGTTTCGGCTGCCGCCCGACCCCCTCGATCAAGCTCGCCACCAATTCGACCATGTACCATCATATGGAAGAGGACATGGACATGAACTGCGGCGTCATCGCTTCGGGCGAGAAGACCATCGCCGGCATGGGCCGCGAAATATTCGAGCTGATCGTCGAGACGGCCTCCGGCCGCAAGACCAAGAGCGAGGAATTCGGTTACGGCGACAACGAGTTCGTGCCGTGGCACCTCGGCGCAACGCTGTAATCGACCAGGAACAGGGACACGCGCATGAAC
>JBARYG010000112.1:0-12379 GCA_049647745.1 Mesorhizobium sp. | reverse complement strand
TTGCCCTTCTTCACCGCGATCGATTCCGTGACGACATATTGCGGGTTGGAGGCGGCGACCTGCTTGCAGCGGACCGGCGTGACATAGAGCCCTGCGCCCAATATGTCGAAGCGCTTGGCCAACAGGCCGGGGATGAGGCCACCGAAATCGGTCAGCACACCCTCCAGCTCCGGCACGCCGAGCTCCTTCATGATGTAGCCGATCACGTCCGGCATCAGGCCGGTCAGCTTGCCCTCCGGCGAGGCGAACGCATAGGGCGCCTCGTTGGCGAAACCGACCCTGATGCGGCCATCGCTTTTCGCAGTCGCCAACGGACCCGCCGCATTCGCGACTGTCGTCAGCAGGCCGGCAGCACCGACGCAAAGGCCGCCGGCCCCCAGCAACAGATGCCTTCTGTTCAATACAAACTTCTCCATCCCATGCTCCTCAAACCAAACCGGTTGCTCTTCGCAGTATGTCCACTACAATGTACATTAATACGCAATAGTGGACATATCGACGTTTAGACATATTGAGACCGATGTGCAACCGATTGTTTGGACGGTTTCGCGACAACGCGCTGCGATGATGACCTTACGGCGCAGGAAGCCGGCAGCCTCCGGTTCATCTCGATATTGAGCTACGACATCGCGCTCGCGAACATCCGGAGTTTAACGCAAAAGTCGGAAAATCTCGACAACGCCGTTGTTGCGCATGTGCGTCGACGTTCAGGATGCGATCAAGGCCGACACATGGCGGGTGTTCGCGTGCCTTTCAGCTTTCACCAGCCGCCGCTTCAACCAGCGCCTGCCGGGCCGCCTCGTCGAACGCGCGCCGCCAGGCTTGTGCGGCAAGCATGATCGCCTCGGATTGCGCGGGATAGGTGTGGACCATTTCGGCCAGGGCCTTCATGCCGATGCCGGCGCTCATGATGACGGCCATTTCATTGACCAGTTCGCTGGCCCGCGAAGCGACGATGGTCGCGCCGACGATTCTGTCGCTACCTTCCGAGATGTGGATCTTGAGGAAACCGGTGTCCTGTCCGTCCAGGGCGGCACGGTCGACGTCCGTCATCATCACGGTAAAGCTCTTGATCGGAATGGATTGCCGGCGCGCTTCCCAGACGTGCAGGCCTATATGCGCGATTTCGGGATCGCAATAGGTGCACCAGGGGATGATCGCGCCGCTCTGCCGTTGCTGTTCGTGCATCAGCGCGTTCTTTACTGCCGCCCGGCCTGAGGATTGCGCGGCGTTGGTGAACTTCAACGGCAGGCAGACATCGCCGGCCGCATACACGCTGGGATTGGTGCTGCACAGAAAATCGTCGGTCACGATCCCCTGTTGCGCGTCGAACGCAACACCGGCTGCCTCCAGATCGAGTTCCCCGGCATTGGCCACGCGTCCGACGCAGACCAGGATTTCGTCCGCCCGGACTTCGCCCCTCACCTCGTTGTTGACGGTCTCCAGAACCTTGGCCTCGCCTTCGCGCCGCGCCGCGACGACGGTGGTGTTCAGGCGAATTTCCATGCCGTCGCGCGCCATGGACCGGGACAGGATTTCGGCAGCGTCACGTTCCTCGCGGGGCAGGAACTTCGGCGCGCTCTGCACGATGGTCACATGTGAACCCAACCGGCAGAAGGCTTGTGCCAGTTCGCAGCCAAGTGGACCGCCGCCAATGACGGCAAGGCTTTTTGGCAGCGCCGACAGTTCGAAAATCGTCGTGCTCGTGCGGTAGCCGACCTGGTCGAGGCCCGCAATATCGGGGGCTTTCGGGCGGGCGCCGGTGGCGATAAGCGCCTTTTTGAAACGCAGTCGGGCCTTGTCTGCGAGAAGGGTGTCGGCGCCGGCGAACCGGGCGGTGGCGAAGAAGATATCAACGCCAAGGGCGGTAAGTTCGTCGACCGAATGATACTCCGACAGGCGCGTGCGTAACCGGCGCATGCGCGCCATCACCTCGCCGAAATCGAGGGTGGGTTCGTTGGGGATCGGCGCGCCGAATTCGTCGGCGTCCCGCATCGAGCCATAGACCCGTGCGGTACTGATGATCGCCTTCGACGGCACGGACCCAACATTGAGCGAGTTTCCGCCCATGCGATTGCGCTCGATAAGCGCAACGGAAAAACCTTGCCGGGCAGCGTATTCGGCCGCCGCCAAACCGGCCGGCCCAGCCCCGACGACCGCGAGATCGTAAACGCTTCGCGGCTCGGGGTTAGTCCAGTCGTGCGGCCGAACGCGCCGAAGAAAGATGCTTTCGTGATCGGGCTTTGCCCGGGGCGCCCTGTTTTCCATGGTTAGAGCCATCCGCCTTCGAAGCCGGCGCGCCTGAGCCCCTCGCGCACAGGGCCGCTGCGCCGAACGATATCCCAGATCAGTCCGCTGCGATAATTTTCGATCATCATCGCAAGCAGGCCCTGATCGAGCCCGTACCACCCTTCGGAAAGCCAGCCGCCCGGATCGGTGCGCAATGTCGGGTTGAAGCCGCTCGAAAACCTGTCCTGGCGGCAGACCTGCGGATAGTGTTCGAGCAGGTGGCGCGTGCCCACAATCGCGGCGTCGGGGGTAAAGGGCAGCGTCGCCAGCATCGCCCAGGGCGCGATGGTGCCGTCGTCGGGGCCATAGGGCACGCCGCGCGACATATAGCCGAAGAAGCGGCGATCCCTTCCGTCCTCGCGCAGTTCCGGCGCGCTCGGGCCATCGCCTGCCGTCACTCCCCAGAAATCCCGGCTATAGGCCTTGAACCCGTAGGGATTGCGTTCGCCATATTTGCGATGGATGGCGATGGCGGCCTTGGTGTTCTCGAAATAGTCGCTGGCCTTCTCGCGCATGAACGCATCGCGAATGCCGCGAAAATCGATCCATGCATGGGAAAACAGATGCGTGAAAAGCGGGCCGGAATAAAGGGCATCCCGGTCCAGCAGGTTCTCCCACTGATAGGTCAGGCTCCATCGCTGGTAACCGCTTTGCGTAAGCGGGAAAGTCGGCGAACCGAGACCGAGGACATACAGGATCGTCGCTTCGTTATAGCCCTCCCAGCCATAGTGGAGAAAGCCGCATTCCGGCTTCCACCCTTGCGACAGGCCGGCGGTTCCGTTCTGCGCCCAGCGCCAGTCGACACGGCGGTAGAGCGCGTCGGCGCGTTCGCGGATTTCGCGCTCGTCACCGCCATCGTCGTCGAAATAGCATCCAGCGACCAGGATTCCGGCGATCAGCAAGGCGGTGTCGACCAGGGAAAGTTCGCACTGCCAGACCCGTCTGCCGGTCCGCATGTCGAGGAAGTGATAGTAGAAGCCCTTGTAGCCGGTGGCGTCGGGCGCCTCGCTTTGCGGACTCTGCGAGAAGAATCGGAGAACCTTGAGCGTCCGGCTCGCGGCCTCCGCACGCGAAAGCCAGCCGTTCTGGACGGCGATCGGATAGCAGGAAAGGGCGAAGCCGACCACCGCGATGCTGCATGGCGAACCCTGGCGGGACGTATCCGCAACGAGGCCCGTATCGGCATCGGCATATTCGATCAGATAGGAAAAGGCCGCGCGCTGAAGCCGCGTCACCAGCGCTTCGTCCGAAAGCTGCGCCCAATCGCCCATCATGCTTAACCCGAAAAGCGGATCGCCGCGACCGATTGCGGCGGCATCGCGACTTCGAGGCTCAGCGTACCGGCGCCACCGGCGATGGCAAGCGGTTCGGCACGGAGTTGCGACAGATCCTTCAGTTCCTCGACTGCTTTCGGACTCGGATAATCCGGCTCCCCCATTTGTTCCCAATGGCGTTTGGCGTTGGCGTGATCGAGGTCGATCCGTCGGATGGAAGCGGCAACCGCGGACGGCGCGGATCTGAGCGTGAAGGAAACCTGCTCCGTCCCGATCGGATGGCGTGGCAGGGCAAAATTCGTCAGCATCAGCGTGGAATGCCGGTCGCCGCGTACGAGCCAGGCATCGACGGTTTCATGGCTTCCTTCGACCGGAAGCATCTCGGTACCCAAATCATGCAGCAATTGAAAGGCGCGGTAGGCCGGCTTGGCGATACCGTGGATGTTCAAGAGCCCGAACCCACCGTGGAACGGCACCGACGGGAAATAGTTCTCCTCGAAAATATCCGAGAACGTCCAGTAGCTGTAGCCCTGCACTAGTCCGTTCGCCTCCAGGACCGTCTTGACGATGAAGGCCGCGGCATAAGGGTCGTCGTGCATAAAGTCGCGCGGGTTCGACGAGGTGCACCACTCGGTATAATAAAGCGGCAGATCGCCCGCCTGCTGGCGCGATAGACGCGCTTCGTCGCGCAGGGCGCTGCGGCGGCTCGCGGCCAATTGCGCTTCGGTGTCGTCGCCCGGTAGGCCGAAATCGTCGGTCGGATAATGGTGCGTGCTGACGAAATCGGCAGGCAGGCCGTTTACGCGGCAGAAATTCAGGAAATCCTCGATCCAGGCATTGTCGGCCGTCGCCGGTCCGCCGACCTTCAGCAACGGGTCGACGCCTTTTACGGCCTCCACCGTGTAGCGGTACAGTTCGAAATAATCGTCCTGTTTGCCGCTGCCGAAGGCGGTCAGGTTCGGCTCGTTCCAGACCTCGAAGAACCATTGCCGCACTTCGTCAAGTCCGTAACGGTCCACCCAGTGTTGTACCAGCTTTCTGATCAGCACGGCCCATTGCGCATAGTCCTTGGGCGGCGAGACATTGGCGTTGTAGTGAAAAACGGTCTGACTGCCCGAGGCGAGCACGGTTGGCATGAAGCTCAGTTCGACAAACGGCTTCATGCCGATGGAAAGCAGAAAATCGAAAATCTGGTCGGTGTTGTGAAACGAATAGAACAGGGTATCGCCTTCGCCGATGAGCGTGCCCATGTCGTCGCTCAGGATACTGTGGAAGCGCACATGCTTCATGCCGAGTTCGTCGTGCGCCCGCTTCATTTGCGCTTGCCAATCGCCCCGCAGGGCGAGCGCGGCGCGGCCGCTGCCCACGGTGTGCTCCCAGAAATGAGGAAGCTCGGCGGCGACCGCGTTCGCATCTGCTGAAAATCTAACCGTCATAAACGTTGCTCCTCGATTGAGTCAGGGACAGGGACCCGTGCCCTCGGCCAATGTCCGGCCTGCTGCCAATGAGGAAGTCATATCGGCTCGTCATCGCCGTCAGCCGTTGGTCGAAAAACCGGGATAAAGCGTCATGCCGCCATCGACGAACAGCGTGGTGCCGACAACGTAATCGGAATCGTCGGACGCCAGCCAGACGGCCGCCCGCGCAACGTCTTCAGGCAGGCCGATCCGTCCGTAGGGTATCAGCGTCAACAGGCTTTTGAGCGCTTCGGGCGTGCTCCAGGCAGACGTATTGATCGGCGTCTGGATCGCACCCGGCGCGATGCCGTTGACGCGGATGCGCTTGGGCGCAAGCTCCTGCGCCATGCTCTCCATCAGCAGTTTTATGCCGCCTTTCGAGGTGGCGTAATTGGCATGGCCGGTCCAGGGAATGTCCTGATGCACGGAACTCATGCAGATGATCTTGCCGGCCGCGCGCGATATCGACGCAACGACGCCGCGCCGCAGGAATTCGCGCGCAGCCGCCTGGGCACAAAGGAACTGGCCGGTCAGATTGACGGCCAGCACCTTGTTCCACTTCTCCAGGGTCATGTCGACAAGCGCGGCATCGCGTTGCAGGCCGGCATTGGCGACGAGGATGTCTATCGTTCCGAACTCGCGCACGGCGTGGTCGAACATGGCGCCGACCTGATCCTCCGCCGAAACATCGGCCTTGTACGCGATCGCCTTGCTGCCGGCCCGGTGAATTTCATCCACTACGGCGTTCGCGGCATCGTCGCCATCGACATAATTCACCACCACGTCGGCGCCCGCCTGGCCAAGCGCGATCGCGACGCCTTTGCCGATGCCGGAATTGGCTCCGGTCACGAGCGCTTTCTGGCGGGCCAAAGGCTTGGTGTCGAGCATGATGGTTCTTTCGAAGAAGATGGAAGGTTTCAGGATCGCGCGCCTGCGTCATTGCAGTAGCCACCACAACAAGCGGCCGACATTGAAACGCGTAAATTCAGTAAAAAGTTCAGCCGATTCCGTTACATCTTCGTAATGTTGAATAAAAGATTTGTGATGACTGGCCATGGCACAAGAGCCCAGTCGGCAGGAGCGCGTCGCTTTCCGTATACCGGTTTGTCGAATAGCCGGGAGGAATGGTGCGCGCGTTGCTGGCGCCTGGACAAGGCATCCCCGTTCAAAAACAAGTCATCGACCTAAAATGGCCTACTGAACGCCGGTAAAAAGATTAATTATACCCCCGGCACATGCAAACGCCCCCACCACAAGCTGCGTCGGCCAGACCGGCGAAGTATTGCGCAGGAGAATACAAACCCAACACAAGGAGATTGCCATGACCATCCGGAATCGTGACAGCGAGGCTGTCAGCCAGGACTTTGCAACCACGCGTCGCGCGTTATTGCAGGTGGCATTGGGTACGGGAGGCGTGGCATCGCTCATGGCGCTCGGCGCTTTTCCGGCGCTTGGCGCCGAAGAAGGCAAGACCGGCGATTTTCCCAAGCACAAGCCCTGGAAATTCGCCTTCGTGAACCACGTCACGACGAACCCGTTCTTCGTGCCGACCCAATATGGCATCGCTGACGCCTGCGCCCTGCTCGGCTGCACCTACCAGTGGACCGGCTCGCAAAAATCCATCGCCTCCGAAATGGTAAATGCCATGAATACGGCCATCGCCGCAGGCGTGGACGGCATTGCCGTCTGCCTCGTCGACGAGCATGCCTTCAACGATCCGGTCAAGAAGGCGTTGCAGGCCGGTATCCCGGTCTTCGCGTACAATGCCGATGCCAAGGGCAATGAGCGGCTGGCCTATATCGGCCAGGACCTCTATCTCGCCGGCAAGGCGCTTGGCGAACGCATCGTCGGTCTGGTCGACGAAGGCGAGGTCGTCGGCTTCATCGCGACGCCCGGACAGCTCAACATCCAGCCTCGCCTCGACGGCGCTGCCGACGCGATCAAGGCTTCGGGCAAGAAGATCACCTTCAGCCAGATCGCCAGCGGCCCGACCGTCAACGAGGAAGTGTCGGCGGTGGATGCCTATTATGTCGGCCACAAGGATTTGAAGGGCATGTTCGCCGTCGATGCCGGCAGCACCATGGCGGTCGGCAAGGCGATGGAGAAATACGGGCTGCACACCAAGGGCGTGCGCGCCGGCGGGTTCGACCTTTTGCCCGAAACCCTCGACAGCATCGATCACGGCCATCTCGACTTCACTATCGACCAGCAGCCCTATCTGCAGGGCTTCTACACGGTCCTGGAGATGTTCCTGTTCCAGATGTCCGGCGGGCTGAGCGGCCCTGCCGACATCAACACCGGCCTGAAATTCATCTCCAAGGACAGCGTCCAGCCCTATCTCAAGACGAAAAGCCGCTATGAAGGCAACGCCAGCGCGCAGGAACTGGTCAAGCGCACAGGCCCGATCGCCGGCTGAGGTGCCACGATGAACGAGGAAGGCAGTCGCCCTCGCCCGGCCGCCGGCGAGGGTCGTCGCGGCGACGGGCGCGTCCATGCAGGCGTCGACACCGCCACCCGGCCCAGTGTCTGGCGGCGCGGTGCGGGTGCCGCGTTCCGCTATCGCGAGGCCAGCATCGTCATCGCCGGCCTGCTGCTGGTCGTCTATTTCCAGTCCTCCAGCGCCGCCTTCCTGTCGCCGCCCAACCTCGAGAACCTTGTCCAGTTCACCGGCACGACCGCCATCATCGCGGCCGGCCAGGTGATGGTGCTGGTTTGTGGCGAACTGGACCTGTCCGTGGGCATGGTCTACGCGCTGTCGCCGTTCGTGATGTATTTCGCAGCCGCCGCCGGCGCGCCGCCATGGCTGGCTGTAATCGCCGGGCTGGCGGCGGCAGCGCTGGTCGGCCTGATGAACGGTCTCGTCACCACCTTCCTCCTGCTGCCTTCCTTCGTCACCACGCTCGGCACGCTGTTTCTGGTCAACGGCTTCACGCTGACCATCTCCAGCGGTTTTCCGGTGCAGCCGCAGGCCGGCGAAGCCTTCACCCAGATCTTCGGCGCCAACGCCTGGGCGGAACTAGCCTGGGCCGTGGCCATCGCCGTCGGGCTGCAATTCGTGCTGAAGAAGACGCGCTGGGGCCTGCACACCGTAGCGACCGGCGGCAACCCGACGGGAGCCGCCGAAGTCGGCATCAAGGTACGAGCCATCAAGACCGGCAACTTCATCCTGTGCAGCATGCTTGGCGGCTTTGCCGGCATCCTCGACGCCTTCCGCATCGGCTCGATCGATCCGCTCGCCGGCGGCACGGAGATCATGTTCGCGGCAATTGCCTCGGCAGTCATCGGCGGCACGCTGCTGACCGGCGGGGTAGGCACCATGATCGGCGCCTTCCTCGGCGCGCTGGTGCTGGCGATCCTGAAAGACGGCTTCACCCTGCTCGGCGTCAGCGCCTATACGTTCGACATGATCCTGGGTGCTGCGATCCTCGTGACCATGGCGGTCAACATCCACCTGAACCGGCTGCGCGAACAGGGAGGCGGATGATGGGAGAGATTACCCACCGCGAAGTCCTGCGCGCCGAGCACATCGCCAAGCGTTTCGGGCAGGTCACCGCGCTTCGCGATATCAACCTGCGGCTCAACAGGGGCGAGGTGCTGGGGCTCTTGGGCGACAATGGCGCTGGCAAGTCGACGCTCGTCAAGATATTCACCGGCTACCTCCAGCCGACGAGCGGACAACTTTATGTCGACGGCGCGCCGGTGACGCTGCGCTCGGTCACTCATGCGCGAAGCCTCGGCATCGAGGCGGTCTATCAGGACCTGGCCCTGATCAACGAGTTGAACGTCTACCGCAACATGTTCCTGCAGCGCGAGGCCGTGTTCGGGGGGCCGCTGGGCATTCTCGATGACGCGACCATGCGGAAGGCGGCAATGGCGCATCTGGAGCGCATGGGCGTCAACATCCCGTCCGTGGACGCGGCGGTAGCCAAGCTATCGGGCGGCCAGCGGCAAGCCATCGCGGTTGCCCGTTCCGTCTACCAGAAGGCGAACATCCTGCTTCTCGACGAGCCGACGGCCGCAATGGGAGCCAAGGAATCCGCCATGATCCTCGACGTCATCCAGCAGCTGAAGGAGGACGGCGACATGGGCATCGTCATCGTGGCGCACAACTACGCCCAGATCTTCGACGTCTGCGACAGGATCAATCTTGTCGAGGGCGGCACCGTCGTCTTCGACAGGCTCACCTCGGAAACCTCGGTCCGGGAACTGACCGATCTGGTGGTTCAGGAATACCGCAACGCGCGCAAAGGCATCCGGTAGAACTTCCGGCCCATGCCCGGCTTCAAATCGATCCATTTGGCTTTGCAGCGGAATCGAACCTGTAGGCCGCAATCGAATCCTGCTTCATCTCGATGGAAAAGCCGGGCGCGGCGGGCGGCATATAGGCCGCGTTCCGGATCACGCAGGGCTCCACGAAATGCTCGTGCAGATGGTCGACATATTCGATCACGCGTCCATCCTTGCTGCCTGAAACCGCAACATAGTCGATCATCGATAGGTGCTGCACATATTCGCACAGGCCGACGCCGCCGGCATGCGGCCATACCGGCAGTTCGTATTTGGCCGCCATCAGGAGCACCGCCAGCACCTCGTTCAGCCCGCCCATGCGGCAGGAATCGATCTGCACGATATCGATAGCGCCCTCGGCGATGAACTGCTTGAACAGGATGCGGTTCTGGCACATCTCGCCGGTGGCCACCTTCATCGGCGCTACCGCTTCGCGGATCTTGCGATGCCCGGCAATGTCGTCCGGGCTGGTCGGCTCCTCGATGAAGAACGGCTTTGCGAAGGAAAGCTTGTCCAGCCAGTCGATCGCTTGCCCCACTTCCCACACCTGGTTGGCGTCGACCATCAGGAAGCGGTCGGGGCCGATCACCTCGCGCGCGATGGTCAGCCGGCGGATGTCGTCTTCGAGATCGCGGCCGACCTTCATCTTGATATGATCGAAGCCGGCGTCGATAGCCTCGCGGCACAGCCGGCGCAGCTTGTCGTCGTCATAGCCGAGCCATCCTGCCGACGTGGTGTAGCAGGCATAACCCTCGCGCTCGAGGGTCGCGATGCGCCCGGCCTTGCCGGCCTCGGCTTTCTTCAGGATCGCCAGCGCCTCGTCCGGCGTCAAAACGTCGGTCAGGTAGCGGAAGTCGACGATCTTCAGGACCTCTTCCGGGCTCATGTCGGCGACGAGCCGCCACACCGGCTTGCCGGCCTGTTTCGCCCACAGATCCCACACGGCGTTGACCACGGCGCCGGTGGCCAGATGCATGGCGCCCTTGTCCGGGCCGATCCAGCGCAACTGGCTGTCGCCGGTCAGGTGACGCCAGAAGCGGGCGGGGTTTTCCTTCACCCAGTCCAGTTCGAGCCCGACGACGAGATGGCGCAGCGCCTCGATGGCGAGGCAGACGACCTCGTTGCCGCGGCCGATGGTGAAGGTCAGCCCGTGGCCTTTCAGCGCGCCCGCGTCGGTGTCGAGGACGACATAGGCGGCGGAATAGTCCGGGTCCGGATTCATGGCATCCGACCCGTCGAGTTGCTGCGACGTCGGAAACCGCAGGTCGAAGACATGAAGGTCGGTAATGCGAGCCATGACGAGCTTCCTTTTCGATATGGATGGAAGGCACGATAGCGCGCCTCCCGGATTTTTATCCGCGCAGCTGACTACAAGGCCGCGCGCCGCTTCGACGGCCTATGCGTCGGCCCTGAATGTCTGCTTTTGGGTGCCGAGGCCTTCGATGCCGAGTTCGACGACGTCGCCGGCCTTGAGGTAGCGCGGCGGCTTCTGGCCGAGGCCGACGCCGGGCGGCGTGCCGGTCGAGATGATGTCGCCCGGATGCAGGCTCATGAACTGGCTCAGATACGACACCAGGTGTTTGACGCCATAGACCATCGTCTCCGACGAGCCGTTCTGCATCGTCTCACCGTTCACCTTAAGCCACATCTTTAAGTTCTGCGGGTCGGCAACCTCGTCCTTCGTCACCAGCCACGGGCCGATCGGGCCGAACGTGTCGCACGACTTGCCCTTGGTCCACTGCCCCTGCCGCTCGATCTGGAAGGCGCGCTCCGACACGTCGTTGGTCAGGCAATAGCCGGCGACGTAATCGAGAGCGTCCGCCTCGGAGACGTATTTGGCCGTCCTGCCGATGACCACGCCAAGCTCGACCTCCCAGTCGGTCTTTTCCGAGCCGCGCGGGATCAGCACGTCGTCGTTGGGGCCGACGATGGTCGAGCTCGCCTTCATGAAGATGATCGGCTCGGACGGTACCGTGGCGCCGGTCTCGGCAGCATGGTCGGAATAGTTGAGGCCGATGCAGATGAACTTGCCGACGCCGGCGACGCACGCCCCGATGCGCGGGCTTCCCGACACCGCCGGCAGCGATTTCGGATCGAGTTTCGAAAGCCCGGCAAGCGAGGCCGGATCGAGCGCCTTGCCGCCGATGTCGGCCACGTGTTTCGACAGGTCCCGGATCGTCCCATCCGCATCGAGCAGGCCGGGCTTCTCGGCGCCGGCTTCGCCATACCGCAACAGTTTCATGCATTCCTCCTGATAGCGGCGCACCCTACGAACAGGCGGTGCGCCAGGGCAAGCGCCGGAACCAGCCTGGAGCGGTGCCGGCGAAAAATTTCAGACCGACCGATCAGAGCGACCAGCCGCCGTCGATGTTGTAGGCCTGGCCCGTCGTGTAGGTGGCGCCGGCCAGATAGACGGCGAGATCGGCGATCTCTTGCGCCGTGCCGAGACGGCCGATCGGCTGGCGGGCGATGAAGGCGGCGCGGGACTTCTCGTAGTCGCCCATGGCGCGCATGCGCCCTTCCAGCGACGGGCTTTCCACCGTGCCGGGGCAGATCGCGTTGCAGCGGATGCCCTTGCCGATGTAATCCGCCGCCACCGCCTTGGTCAGGCCGATGACCGCCGCCTTGGTCACACCATAGGCGAAGCGGTTGGGCACGCCCTTCTGCGAACTGGCCACCGACGACATGTTGACGATCGACCCGTCGCCGCGCTCCAGCATGCCGGGCAGTGCGGCGCGGATGGTGCGCACCATCGCCTTCACGTTGAGGTCGAAGGCGAAGTCGAGGTCGCTATCCTTCATCTCCAGGATCGAGCCCGAATGGACGAAGCCGGCGCAGTTGAACAAAACGTCGACCCGGCCGATTTCGGCGAACGCCGCCTTGACGGCACCATCATCCAGCACGTCGAGCTTGCGGGTCGCAAGGCCCCCGGTCCCGCCAAGCTCGGCCAGCAGCGCCTCGTTGATGTCGGTGGCATGAACCCTCGCCCCCGCCGCCGCAAACGCCAGCGCGCTCGCCCGCCCGATCCCCTGCCCCGCCGCCGTTACCAATACAACCTTGCCCGTTAGATCA
>JBARYG010000111.1:0-31657 GCA_049647745.1 Mesorhizobium sp. | reverse complement strand
GCTACAAGGCGCCCATCATCATGCTGACCGGCCACGACACCGATTCCGACACGATTCTCGGACTCGAAGCCGGCGCCAACGACTATGTGACCAAGCCGTTCCGCTTCGCTGTGTTGCTCGCCCGCATTCGCGCGCAGTTGCGCCAGCACGAGCAGAGCGAGGACGCCACCTTCTCGGTCGGACCCTACACTTTCAAGCCCAGCCAGAAGCTTCTGATCGACCAGCACGGCGCCAAGGTGCGGCTGACCGAGAAGGAAGCCTCGATCATCAAATATCTGTACCGCGCCGAGCAGAAGGTGGTAACGCGCGACGTTCTTCTGGAAGAAGTGTGGGGCTATAATTCGGGCGTCACCACGCACACGCTGGAAACCCACGTCTACCGACTGCGCCAGAAGATCGAGCGCGATCCCTCCAATGCGGAAATTCTTGTTACGGAAAGCGGCGGCTACAAGCTGGTGCCGTGAGCGGGTAACCCGTATGTAACCTACATCGATTCATATTCGTCTCATTGCGGTTTGGGCGGGGCCGCATGGACTACTAGCATGATCCGGCTTCGGGACCATGGCACGGAAAGGGGAACGGCCTGACGGTTCGGGGACATAATGGCGCTGGATGACGACATCCGCATCCTTTCCGAGGTGGGGCTTTTCGAAGGCTTCACGCAGGAACAGTTGCGCCTGCTCGCCTTCGGCGCAGAAACCACCCTGCTTGGCGCCGACAGGAAGCTGTACCGCGAGGACGACGAGGCCGATTCGGCCTATGTCGTGGTCGCCGGCCGCATCGTGCTCTACCGCGAGGGCGAAGGCGAAAGAGAGCGCCTTGTCATCGGCCATGTCGGCCCCGGCGCCATCATGGGCGAACTGGCGCTCATCGCCGATACGAAGCGGCTGACCAGCGCCTCGGCCGAAATCGATTCGGAGGTGCTGCGCCTCAACCGCCGTATGTTCCGGCGCATTCTCGAGGAATACCCGGAACTGGCCGTAAAGCTTCACCACCGGATAAGCGCCGAATTGCAGGAATTCCTGCAAAAGATCGAAAACCTCGCGCCGCGTTTCGCCGGCTGACCGGAGGCCGGTGTGGATTTCCGGCTCGTGCGCGCCAGCGAAGACGACTTACCCTTCATCATGGCGACGGAGCGGCTCGAAGGTTATGGCGCGCTGGTCGGGCGCTGGGAGGAACCACGCCACCACGCGGCGTTTTCCGACGGCAGCCACGCCTATTTCATCGGTTTCGACGGCGCGACAGCCATCGGTTTCGTCATGCTCCGTTTCTGGGATTCGCCCGAGCGCATCACCTTGGTTCGGCGCGTGGCGGTGACGAGGCCGGGCGAGGGCCATGGACGAAGGCTTTTGGCCGCCGTGGTCGAGCGGACCTTCCGCGATACCGGCGTATACCGCCTGCAGATCGGCCTGTTCCCCGAAAACCTGCGCGCCCGGCGCGCTTACGAGGCCGTCGGCTTCGTTGCCGAAGGCATTTCGCGTGGCAGCGCCTTCTTCGACGGCGTTTTTCGCGACGAACTGGTCATGAGCCTGCTGAGGCCGGAGTGGGAAGCCCTGCAATCGGGGTGAGCGCTATTCCAGGTCGAAATGGGCGATCACCGGCACATGGTCGGACGGTCGCTCCCAGCCGCGCGCGGCACTGAGGATTTCATACCCGGTAAACAGCGGCGTCAGGTTGGGCGAGGCCCAGACGTGGTCGAGCCGGCGGCCGCGGTTGGACGTTTCCCAATCCTGCGCCCGATAACTCCACCACGTATAGAGTTTCTGGTCGAGCGGGATATTGTGGCGCATCAGGTCGACCCAGCCGCTGGCCTGCCGCATCGCCTCGAAACTGGACGTCTCGACGGGGGTATGGCTGACCACCTTGAGAAGCTGCTTGTGCGACCAGACGTCGTGCTCCAGCGGCGCGATGTTGAGGTCGCCGACCAGGATCGAGCCCGACACTTCGTCGTGATCGGCGCGGATGGCGTTCATTTCGGCGACGAAATCGAGCTTGTGCCTGAACTTGCGGTTGATTTCCGGGTCGGGCTCGTCGCCACCGGCGGGCACGTAGAAGTTGTGCAGAAGCAACGCCTTGCCACCGGCCTGAACGCGCACCGAAAGATGCCGGCTGTCTTCTATGTCGCAAAAGCGCCGCCGCTCGACGATCTCGACCGGACGGCGCGCCACCGTCGCCACGCCGTGGTAGCCCTTCTGGCCATGGATGGCGATGTGCTCATAGCCGAGCTTGCGAAAGGCGGCGGCGGGAAACAGGTCGTCCGGACATTTGGTTTCCTGAAGGCACAAAACATCCGGCGCCCGTTCCTTCAGCAGGCGCTCGACCAGCGGCATGCGCAGCCGAACGGAGTTGATGTTCCAGGTAGCGATCGAAAAAGGCATGATGCAGGTCCGGCGGGAAAATCGTGCGGACCCTGCCAGCGCGGCGCGCCGATGACAAGCCGCGCTTAGCCGCACCGGGTGGCACGGCCGGCTTTCCACAACTATCGGCAGCAGCCCGATCGGAAGCCGGCCCCAGCCGAAGTCAGCGCGACCGTTTCTGGGTGTTGAGTTCGCGGTTGGCCGTATAGTCGATCTTGAACGTATCGGCGGCGAAATTCACGCCTTCCTTGGTGTTGAAGATCATCACCGTGGTGTCCTTGCCCTGCGCGTCGGTGATCGTCCACTGGCGCAGTTCGTAGGATTTCGGATCGAACATCATGGTGATCTTCGAATTGCCGAACACCGACTTGTCGGCAAGCTGGATGGTGGTGAGGTCGTCTTCCTCCTTGACGCTCCTCACCTTGTCGCCGGAAAGATCGATATGGTTGTCGAGCAGCAGCTTGAGCGGCGTTTTCGACAGCGGGTAAAGGTCGGAAGTCCGCATCTTCTTGTTGAGGATGACCACCGACTGGCCATCGGAGATGACCTGGAAATTCGACGCCCCGTCATAGTTGAAGCGTATCTTGCCCGGCCGCTCCAGATAGAACTTGCCACCGGTCTGCTCGCCCTTCGGCCCGAACTGGACGAATTCGCCGGTCATTGTTTTCACCGACGAGAAATGGTCGGCGATCTTCTGCGCGGCGGCAGGCACCGCCGCCTGCGCGTAGGCGAGAAGGCGAAATCCCGGCACGACGTTCAACGCTGCGGCACCTGCCAGCGCCAGGCCCAAGCCAAGGACATGACGGCGTGTCGGGGCAAAGGAGATTTCGGTCATGCCGGTCGCTTTCGTCTGATTCATCAGGGCAGTTGTTGGCCTTCCAGTTGGGCTATAATTTGGCGGCCTGCCTCCTAAACTTCAACGCCCGTCGCGAAGTTCCCTTGGATCGCCCTACGTCTTTTTGGACGTACAAGGGACGATCCGGCACTTTGATTGAGCATCGGAATAATCCGAAAACGGGTACCCCTTTTCGGTCCGATGCTCGGGCTCGCTAGAGCTTGTCTTCCTCCGTCGGCACCAGGATTTCCCGCTTGCCGGCGTGGTTGGCCGGGCCGACGATGCCCTCCTGCTCCATTTTCTCGATGATCGAGGCGGCGCGGTTGTAGCCGATGCCGAGGCGGCGCTGGATATAGCTGGTCGATGCCTTGCCGTCGCGCAGCACCACGGCCACCGCCTGGTCATACGGATCGTCCGAATCCTCGAAATTGCTGTTGCCGCCACCGGAACCGCCCTTGCCGGACGCCTCCTCGTCGTCTTCCTCGTCGCTTTCGGTGATGGCGTCGAGATATTCCGGCACGCCCTGCAATTTCAGATGCGCGACGATCTTCTCGACCTCGTCGTCGGAGACGAAGGGCCCGTGCACGCGCTGGATGCGCCCGCCGCCGGCCATGTAGAGCATGTCGCCCATGCCGAGCAGTTGTTCGGCGCCCTGCTCGCCCAGAATGGTGCGGCTGTCGATCTTCGACGTCACCTGGAAGGAGATGCGCGTCGGGAAGTTCGCCTTGATGGTGCCGGTGATGACGTCGACCGAGGGGCGCTGCGTCGCCATGATGACGTGGATGCCGGCGGCGCGGGCCATCTGCGCCAGCCGTTGAACCGCGCCCTCGATATCCTTGCCGGCGACCATCATCAGGTCGGCCATTTCGTCGATGATAACGACGATATAGGGCATCGGCTCGAGTTCGAGCGCCTCCGTCTCGTAGATGGCCTCGCCGGTCTGGCGGTCGAAACCGGTCTGCACGGTGCGGGTGATCTTCTCGCCCTTCTTGCCGGCCTGGGTGACGCGGGCATTGAAGCCGTCAATGTTGCGCACGCCGACCTTGGACATCTTGCGGTAGCGGTCCTCCATCTCGCGCACGGTCCATTTGAGCGCGACGACGGCCTTCTTCGGATCGGTCACCACCGGCGTCAAAAGGTGCGGAATGCCGTCATAGACCGACAGTTCGAGCATTTTCGGGTCGATCATGATCAGCCGGCACTGTTCCGGCGTCATCTTGTAGAGCAGCGACAGGATCATGGTGTTGATGGCGACCGACTTGCCCGAGCCGGTCGTGCCGGCCACCAGCACGTGCGGCATCTTGGCGATGTCGACGATGACGGCCTCGCCGTTGATCGTCTTGCCCAGCGCCAGCGCCAGCTTGGCCTTGGTCTGCTCGAAATCGCGGCTGGCCATGATTTCGCGCAGGTAAACCGTCTCGCGCTTGGCGTTGGGCAGTTCGATGCCGATGGCGTTGCGGCCCGGAACCACGGCGACGCGGCAGGCAATCGCGCTCATCGAGCGGGCGATATCGTCGGAAAGGCCGATGACGCGCGACGACTTGATGCCGGGAGCCGGCTCCAGTTCATACATTGTGACCACCGGGCCGGGGCGGACATGGATGATCTCGCCCTTGACGCCGAAATCCTCCAGCACGCCTTCGAGCAGGCGGGCGTTCTGTTCCAACGCATCCTTGGACAGGCTGGCGTCACGCACCACGCTCGGCGGTTGCAGCAGGAAATGCAGCGACGGCATTTCGAAATGGTCATGGCCGATGAGGGAAGTCTGCGCCTCGCGCTGGATGCGGGTGCCCTGCGCCGGGCGCGCCGCGGGCGCCTCGATCTTCGCACCGGTCGGCGAGCGGAAGGCCTGGACATTGGCATTGGGCGCCGCAGGCTTCCGGGCCGAAGGCTCCGGCGCGAAATCCATGTCGTCGTCGTAATCATGGTCGTCGTGAGCGTGGTCTTCGAAGAAGTCGGCATCGTCCGGAGCGAGCGGAACGCCGCGTTCGTGGACCATGGCGGCAAAGAATTCCGGTTCGACGCGGGCGCGACCGTTCGAACTCATCCGCGCTTCCGCGATTTCGGCCACCTCGACCCGTTCGGCCGCCCGCCGCCAGGCGCTTTCACGCGGCGCATCCTCGAAACCGAATTCGTCGTCGTCGCGTTCCCGCCGGCGCGCCGCACGGCGGCGCATATAGGCGCGCAGCGAAAGCCACCAATGGGTGATAGCGCCCAGCGCCAGCATGCCCTCGCTCTCGTCGTCTTCCTCGTTTTCGAAAAGCGCCTGTTCGGCATCGTTCTGTTCCGGGGCCGCCCGCTCCATGACGGCAAAGCCGTTCTTGCGGGAAAGCAGCGCCGATCCGTAGGCAAACAGCCACAGCGCCGGCGCAACGAACAGCACGGCAAGCACGCTGGCGATCATGCCGGTCGGATAGCCGCCGACGAAAATCCCCGGCACCTTCAGCACCATGTCACCGAACACCCCGCCAAGCCCGGTCGGCAGCGGCCACGTCTTGGGCGGCACCACGCAGCCGGCGATCGCCGCGGCCAGAAGGGCAAAGCCGAACCAGGCAAGGCCGCGCTTCGGCAGCCTGTCGACGCCACGCGCGCTGAACAGCAAAAAGCCCCAGATCACCGCCGGCACCAGCGCGGCGACGGCCGACAGGCCGAAGAACTGCATGGCGAGGTCGGAAAAGACAGCGCCGGGATAGCCCATGGCGTTGGTGACGATGTTGTCGGTGGCGTGCGAAAAGCTTGGATCAGCGACGTTCCACGTCGCCAGGCTGGCGACGCCGAAGGCGACCACGCCGAACAGCGCTGTGCCGACAAGCCGCCCCACCTGGCGCCGCGCGAACGCCTGGATGCCGTGCCCCACCGTGTCGGTCAGCGCGATCTGTGCTGAAGCCCCTGAGCGCATGCGTCCTTCCCCGTCTGTCCTTGCCTGATCGGAACGCGACGCGTCCGGCAGATTCGGTCTTCAAATTATCGGGGTGAAGGTTAAGGGCGCTTTAACCATGCGGATTTTGAACGCCGCATGGCGCAGGCATTGTGGACGGCGCGTTGCCGCCCTGTTCAGGGGCACGGATTCGGGCATCCGCGAGCCCCGGCCCTTCCGGCAGAGCGCACCGGCATAGCGGCTGCCGCAGCCGCGGCGGGATCTTCCCTGGGGGCAGATACCAGAACGGCGGGTCTCCAGGACCCGCCGTTCCTTCCTACGCATGGATGCATCGGAAATTAGCGTCCGAAAACGCCCCTGTCCGTATCCTGGGCCGTCACGTTGCCGGATACGTTGTGCTTCTGAACATTCGAGATCGAAGCCGTCGTGGTCTGGTCGACCGAAGGCGTGTTGGCAGGCGCATAATCGCCAATGCCGGCAAAGGCGGCGCCGGCCGAAATCAGAAGAGCAGCGGATGCAGTGAGAATCGTCTTGGTCATATCAAACACTCCTAAATCTTCAGGTCCTTCAAAATGGCTTGGCCGAAGGACGGTTCATGTCGCTTGGACGAGACAAAATTGGTGAGCCGAAATGACGATTGCCAGACCGGGTATCGATACGGACTGTCAACATATATCGAACGATATTGGAATATACGTTTCTTGATTATGAACTACCAGCACGACGCCGAAGGCCCGTTGTCATCGTCGCGGGCAGCGTGATCTCTTCCCGTCTGCGCTGAATATTCGCCCGGCCGAGCTTTTTTCCATGGGCTGATCTGTCGCCTTCTCCGGCCATGCCTGCGCACTTATCTGCAAGGAACGAAAGGCAAAAGCCATGATGTACGGCAACGGCATGGCGAGCGGCATGGGCGCGATGATGTGGGGCATGGGATTACTGTGGTTGCTCGTCGTCGTGCTGATCGTGCTGGGGGTGGCGGCACTCGCCAAGTATGTTTTCTTCGGCGGAAATCACAAAATCTGACTGTCTTTCCAACGCCGGCACCATGGCGCGCGCATTCTCGTGGATGCGCGGACAGGCATTTCTCCCCCAGTGATCGCCCGACGAAAAACGGACAGCCGCAGTTCAGATCCGGTGTGTGAGGGTCCGCAACCGATTCCTGCCAATTCGCTCCGACCCACCGGTACGGATTCGCGTTTCGGCAAGGCGACCTAATCAATTATGCGAGAGGTGCGCGCACAATACTTGTAGCGGCTGCCGACCCACCCCACGTCTATTAGTGGCTGCTGCAGGCAGCCGGCGTGTCTTCTTTCGGGAAGGATTTGTCATCATGGTAGACGCTGCTCTTGATCGTAGAAAAGTCCAGGACTGGGTCAATCTGGTTCTGGCGGTAGTGTTGTTCATCTCTCCCTGGGTCCTGGGGTTCGTGCCGGCCGCCACGGCCGCCTGGAATGCCTGGGCGGTTGCAATCGTAATCGGGGTGCTTGCGATCGCAGCCATTACGGCCTTTGCCGTCTGGGAAGAATGGATCAACCTGCTCCTAGGTTTGTGGCTGATCGTCAGCCCTTGGGTGCTGCACTTCTCGACCGATACCAGGCCGACATGGACGTTCGTTGTCCTGGGTATAATCGCCGCGGTGATTTCAGCCTGGGCTTTGTGGGAAAACCAGCACGGAACGCATGCCCACGCATAGTGGGGGCATCCGCGACCTGGTTGTATTCCGGACCGCGTGTCCTGATGGACGCGCGGTCTTTTCGTTTAGAATTCACCAAAGTTTGAAGGCGGCAGCCTCGCTGTGGACATCGTCCGGTCCGACGCTCGCGGGCGGCAGGAGGCGTTCGGTCAAAAGGCACCCCAGGAGGCTATTATGATCTATAAAGTTGTGATTGCTACTGCTTTGATTTCCGCATTCAGCATGCCCTCGTTCGCCGCGACGGAATATTGGGTGGCCAAGGACGCAACTACCCAAAAATGCCAGGTGGTCAGTAAAAAACCCGACGGGACCAAGATGATGAACGCCGGCAACAAGATGTACAGCAGCCATTCGAAGGCGCAGACCGCCATGAAGGAAATGACTGCGTGCAAATGACGTAGGCACGAAACACGTTCGATAAAGAAAGGCCCGCCGCCTCGGTCAAGAGGCGGCGGGCCTTTCGTTTCAGGCGGTCGCTTTGGTGACGTGCGGATGAAGGCCGTTTGCCTACTTGCCGTTCGGGTTCGGGGCCGGCGCTTCCCTGACGTCCCTCGGCGAAGGGACGACATGATCCGGCTCCGGCGAACCCTCCTTTTTACCCGCCTGCCGCGGGTCCTTCCTTTCATGCCTCCTAGTCTTCTCGGCAAGGCCCTGATCGTTCCGGGGCGGCTTGTTGGCGGCCGCTTCCTGCGAGAACGCGTCGCTGGGGTCCGGTCCGGTCTGCGCCGGATATTTTCGGGCGCCGGTTTCATAGGCTGATTTCTCTGGCATCGTCGCGCTCCACGCTTGAGAAAATCGCCACGGGTCGGACGGGATCAGGTGCTCGCCTGCCATTTCGTTGGCCAGGAGGAGAAACCGGGAAAATCCTCCTGTTCACCGTACCGTCTGGCCCGGTTGACACGACCCGCAGCCAGAAAGGAACGCGGCATCGGCAAAAAGGTTCAAGCCCGTTCACGGGCGGGCCACCATGCCTTCCCGCCGCCACCTTATGGTCACGCATTTACCCATCGGGCGGCAGCTTCTGGTCTCATTTTGCGTGTGTGCTCGCCCCGTCATCCAAAACATCGACTGTTTGCCAACCAATGGAAGGGACTATCCATGCGCAAGATGATCACTCTGACTGCCATTGCCGCAGCGGCGGCCTTTGCAACCGCCGCTCAGGCTCAGCAGCAGCCGGCAACGACGCCGCCCTCTTCCGCGGCGCCGGCGCAGGCAACGCCCTCTCCGACATCGCCACCGGTTTCCGCGCCGACGATCCAGTCGATCAACATCCTCGACATGGAGCAATTGCCGCAGGAAACGCAAAAGAAGGTCAACGATGTGGTCGCCGAGGGCGGCGAGACCAATCTCAAGCGGCTGAGGGATTCCGTCGACGCAACGCCAGAGGCCACCGCAGCCCTCAAGGGCAAGGGGCTGACTTCCCATAACGTCCTTGTAGCCAGCCTGAGCGAGGACGGCGTGCTGACCCTGATTACGTCGAAAAAGGCGAGCTGAACCGCCTTTCAGGAACGGCGACTGTGGCGCGGAAGGGCCGCGCCGCAGTCAGGCCTGGCTTCGCGCTGACGATCGGTCAGCGCACCACCAGAACCGGGGTCTGGCTATGGGCGAGAACTTCCGATGTCTGGCTGCCGAGCAACAAGCGGCCGATGCCACGACGGCCATGGGAGGCCATCACGATCAGGTCGCATTCGCGGCTGGCGGCAGCCTCAAGGATTGCCGTCGCCGGATGCACGTCTGCAACGTGCAGCGTCTCGACCTTGACCCCCTGCTTGCCGGCAATGTTTTTGGCCGCCGAAAGCACGGACGCGGCAAACTCTTTTTGACCCTCGTCGTAGCGCGCGTAGTCCGTCGGGCTCGCGATCCAGCCCGATCCGATCGCCCCACCCTGGATCGGAAACGGTTCGGTAGCGGTCAGGAGCGTCACTTTGCTGCCCAGCGCCTTGGCCAGCGACAGGCCCTGATCGACACCTCTCTGCGCCAGTTCCGAGCCGTCGGTGGCGATGAGGATATGAGTATACATCGGTTGACTCCTGCGGTTCTTGTGGCGCGCAGGTAACCATCATCGCCCATGCCGGGCAAGCGGCCAGCCGCCGACAAAGTTGCCGCCAGCAGGCAGGACCGAGGCACGGCCCCGTATGCCGGGCGTGCGGCCCTCAGCCGCCGAAATGGCCGATGAATTGCCGGAAAGCGGGCGAGGCTCCGGCGCCGAACATGTCGTCAGGCGCGCCGCTGCTCTCGATCAGCCCTTCCTTCATGAAGACGACACGGTTGGAGACGTTGCGGGCAAAGCTCATCTCGTGGGTGACCACCAGCATCGTCATGCCTTCTTCCGCCAGCGCGCGCATGACGCGCAGCACCTCGCCGACCAGTTCGGGGTCGAGCGCCGAGGTCGGCTCGTCGAACAGCATCACTTTCGGCTTCATGGCGAGCGCCCGCGCGATCGCCGCGCGCTGCTGCTGGCCGCCGGAAAGATGGGCCGGATAGGCGTTCGCCTTGTCGCCTATCCCGACCTTGTTCAGCAATGCATGCGCCTCCTCGACGCATTCGGCGCGCGGCCGCTTCAATACATGCAGCGGCCCCTCGACGACGTTCTGCAGGATCGTCATATGCGACCATAGATTGAACGACTGGAACACCATGCCGAGTTCAGAACGAATGTGATCGACCTGCTTCTGGCTGGCCGGCCGGCTCCTGCCCCCCTTATGGCTCATGCGGATCTGCTCGCCGTCCACCCAGATTTCGCCGGCATCGGCGATTTCCAGAAGGTTGATGCAGCGCAGGAAAGTCGACTTTCCCGACCCGCTCGCCCCCAGCAGCGAAATCACGTCGCAGTCCTTCGCCTCCAGAGAAATGCCACGCAACACCTCGTGGTTACCAAAACTCTTGCGGATGTCACGAACCGAAAGGCGGGCTACGTCGGGCATGAACGCTCCAGTCGTTGCTTCACGGCTTCACCGCCGGCGGCGCGGCGCGCTGATGGCGGGAGAGGGAATATTCAAGCAGCGCCATGGCCTGCAGGACGATGAAATTGAGAACGAGATAGATGAGCGCCGCACACAGGAACACTTCCATGGTGCGATAGGTGTGCGAGATAAGCCGCTGGGCGACGCCAGTGACTTCCCAGACGGTGACGAGGCTGGCCAGCGAGGTCGATTTCATCATCAGCACGACCTCGGTCGAATAGGCCGGCAGCGCGTAACGGAATGCAATGGGTGCGATGATGCGGCGTACCAGCAGAAAGCCCGACATGCCGATCGAGCGCGCCGCCTCGATCTCGCGCGGCGGAACCGAACGGATGCCGCCGCGAAAGATCTCCGCCGAATAGCCGGCCGTGCACAGCGCCAGCGACAGCTCCGCGCAGACGACCGGTTCGCGCAGGAACGGCCACAGCGGCCCGTTGCGGATGAAACCGAACTGGGCAAGGCCGTAGAACACCAGAAACATCTGGATCAGGAGCGGCGAACCGCGAAACACGAAAATGTAGCCCTTGGCGAAAGCTGAAAGATACCGGTTGCCGCCGACCCGCATCCACACCACCAGCAGCGCCAGCAGGCAGCCGGTGGTGACGGAAAGCGCAAACAGCGCCAGCGTCATCGGCAGCGCCTTGAGCAGCGTCACCATGGTCGAGGAGAGAAAGGCGATATCCATGGCGCTCACACCTGGCCCATGGCCGTCGGCATCGAGCGGTTGGCGCGCCGCTCGGCCCGGTTGAAGACCTGGTCCGACAGGCTGGTAAGCACGAGATAGAGCGCGCCGCCGACGATGAAGAACAGGAAATACTGCCGGGTGGAGCCGGCGGCGATCTGGCTTGTGCGCATCAGTTCGGCAAGCCCGGTGACGGAAATCAGTGCCGAATCCTTCAGGCTCAACTGCCACACATTGCCGACGCCGGGCAGCGCGTAGCGCCATACCTGCGGCATGATGATGCGCCGGAACCGCAGGGAACGGTTCATGCCGATGGCGGACGCCGCCTCCAGTTCGCCCCTGGCGACGGCCAGATAGGCGCCGCGAAAGACCTCAGCCTGATAGGAACCGGAAATGATGCCGACGGCGAGCGCGCCGGCGGCGAAGGACGGCAGGCCGAGAAAGCCCTCATAGCCCATGGCCTGGCCGATGGCCGTGACCGCCGACGAGCCGCCGAAATAGATCAGGTAGATGATGAGCAGTTCCGGCACGCCACGAAAGACGGTGGTGTAGATGTTGCCCAGCGCTACGAGGAAAAGGTTGCCCGAAAGCTTCGCCGCCGCGACGACGGCGCCGAGCACGGCGCCGATTAAAAGAGCCACCGCCGTCACCGCGAGCGTCACCCCCGCCGCTACCAGAAGGAGGGCGCCCCAGCCGGTCGAGCCGAAGCCGAGCAGTTCCAATGTCGACATCGCAGACGCTTCCCCGTCGCGCGGCGCATCAGCACCAGGAAATTACGAGAATAGCACGGGTCACCCGATGCGAAAGCGGGAAACCCGGAAATGAAGGCATGCGCTGCCGGCACCTTTAATCAAGCATCGGACCGAGAGCAGGTTTCTACGTTTCGGTCCGATGCCCTTGCCGGAAGCGCATGCGCCGAAAGATTATTTCGGAGAAACGTCGGTCTTGAACCACTTTTCCGAAAGCGTCTTGACGGTGCCGTCGTCCAGCGCCGACTTGATCGCAGCGCTGAACATGTCGCGCAGGTCGGTGTCGGACTTGCGCACGCCAAGACCCTCGCCCGCGCCCCAGATCGGGCCGACGATCTGCGGGCCGGTGAAGACCAGCTCGCCCTTGGCGGCGTCGAAGGCGCTCTGGAAATAGACGCTGTCGTCGAAGCCGAGGTCGATGCGGCCATTCTGCAGGTCGATGTCGCGGTCGGCGCCGGTCTTGTATTCGCGGATCGTCGCCGTATCGCCGAAATTGTCGTAGACGAACTTGGCGTAGACGGTCGCCGCCTGGATGCCGATGGTCTTGCCCTTGAAGGCTTCCTTCAGCGCGTCGATCTCCTTAACGCCGGTCTGGCCGACATCCATCTTCACCTCGCTGCCGGTACCGGCAGCGTCGGCCAGCGGGCTGCCCTTGGCGGTGGCGAAGGCGGCAGGCGTCTGGGCATAGGGGATGGTGAAGTCGATCACCTGCTTGCGCTCGTCGGTGATCGACAGCGCGTCCATGATGATGTCGAATTTGCCGGCGTTGAGCGCCGGAATCATGCCGTCCCAGTCGGAAGCGACCAGCTTGCATTCGACCTTGGCGCGTTCGCACAGCACCTTGGCGAGTTCCGGCTCGAAGCCGACGAGCGAGCCGTCGGAATTGGTCATGTTCCAGGGCGCGTAGGCGCCTTCGAGCGTAATGGTGACGTTCTTCCAGTCCTTGGCCATGGCGGGAACGGCGAAACTGGTCAGCGCAAGCGCGCCGGTCAGCAGAATTGCGTGGATCTTCATCGATATCTCCTCCGAGTTGCACATGGCCTGCGGCCATAATTCCGATCTGTCGTCGGCTTGCCCGCTATCGGGCAGCCCTGAACTGGCCCGAGACGGGGTAGGTGAAATTGGTGAATATGAGCGTGTCTTGCGGCATGCAAGGGAAAAGATATCAGCTAATTCAGCTCATTTGTCTAGACATAATGACAAACAAATCCGGCGGCGGGGTTACAACCCTGCCGCGCCGACCCGCGAATGCCATCCGGTCAGGCAGCCGAATCCGGCGCGAGCGGCAACCGTCCACGCCTCCGGCAAGCCGGAAAAGCCGAAAACGGAAGGCAGGCCGCCTTCCTTCGCGCCGGTCTCAGAGGACCTGATCGAGAAAGGCTTTCAGGCGCGGGCTGTTCGGCTTGCCGAAAAACTGCGCGGTTGGCGCGTCTTCGACGATTTCGCCGCGCTCCATGAAGACACAGCGGTGTGCGACCCGGCGGGCGAAGCCGATTTCGTGCGTCACGCACACCATGGTGATGCCGGTCGCGGCCAGCTTTTCCATGATGCGCAGCACCGACCCCACCGATTCCGGATCAAGCGCCGAGGTTGGCTCGTCGAACAGCATGATGCGCGGCTGCAGGCACAGCGCCCGGGCGATCGCCACGCGCTGCTGCTGCCCGCCGGACAGTTCGCCCGGATATTTTCCCGCCTGATCGAGAACGTTGACCTGTTCGAGATGGTCGCGCGCCACCTTTTCGGCCTGCGCCTGCGGCATGTGCAAGGCCAGCCGCAGCGCGAAGGTGCAGTTGGCCAGCACCGTCATGTGCGGAAACAGGTTGAAGTTCTGGAACACCATGCCGAGATCGCGGCGCACCTTCATGACGCTGGCCGGCCTGGCCACAAGCTCCGTCCCGTTGACGTGGATGGTGCCGGCATTGTGCTGTTCGAGATGGTTGATGCAGCGGATGAGGCTCGACTTGCCCGAGCCGGAAGGGCCGCACACGATGACGATCTCGCCGTTCGCCACATCCATGTCGATGTTTCTGAGCGCGTGGAAGGCGCCGTAGAACTTGTTCAGGCCACGCACCGAAATGGCCATCTGCAGATCGGGCGGCGATGCTGGAGCGGATGCCGTCGCTGGGTTGGCTAACATGGTTTCATCCTCGTGGGGGAGTGCCCGGACCATCGTCATTTCAGCGCCAGATGCCGGTTGAGGCGGCTGTCGGCGACGTTGAACGCGTAGCGCATGGCGTTGATGATGATCCAATAGATGCCGGCGGCGGTGACCAGCGGCGTGAACGGATCGTAGGTGTAGTCGAACACGGTGTTTGCCGCCGCCGTCAGATCGACGAGCGTGATCGCGCTGACGGCGGAGGTGCTCTTCACCATGATCAGCAATTCGTTCTGATAGGCGCGCAGGGCATAGCGCGCCGCCATCGGCAGGCGCAACTTGAACAGGATCTGCATCCGGCCAAGGCCGAGCGCCTGCGCCGCCTCGATGGTGCCGGGAGGCACCGCCGCCAGACCGCCCCTGACGATTTCGGCCATATAGCCCGAATGGGTCAGTGTCAGCCCGACCCATGCGCAGAAATAGGCGTTCGAGAACAGCACCCACAGCGAGGTGTCGCGGATGGCGGAAAATTGCGGCAGGCCGCTATAGATGAGGTAAAGCAGGACGATGCTCGGCACACCGCGGAAGAAGACGATATAGGCCGCCGCCAGCCATGAGCCCGGCCCGCGCTCCAGGCGCGCGAGCGCGATCGGAATGGACATCGCCAGGCCGAGGACGAGGACCGGCAGCAACACGACGAGCGTGGTGACCGTTCCGGAGAGAAGCGTCGGCAGGCTTTGCCACGCAAGCGCGATGTCATAGTGCACGGGCGGCCTCCCCGGTGGTGGCGCGGCGGCGCGATCCACGCTCGGTCCAGCCCTCGACCCGTTGCGAGACCAGATAGGTCAGCCCCGTCATCAGCAGGAAGAAGGCGGCGGCAAGGATGTAATAGATGAACGGTTCCTTGGTGACGCCCGAGGCGAGGCGCGCATAGGTCATGATTTCCTTCAGGCCGATCAGCGAGATCAGCGCGGTATCCTTGAGCACCACGATCCACATGTTGGTCAGCGCCGGCAGGGCGAAGCGCAGCACCTGCGGCAGGATGACGAAGAACCATGCCGCCGGGCGCGGGATGAGCAGCACGTTGGCCGCTTCGAATTGGCCGGCCGGCACATTGTGGATGGCGCTCCTGACGATGTCGGCGATATAGGCGCCATAGACGAGGCCGAGCGCCACCACGGCCGCTGCAAAGGGATTGACCTCGATGTTGACCCGCATACCGACCAGCGAGAACAGGCTGGCGATCATGCCGGAGCCCGCATAGTAGAAGAGGAAGGCGACGAGCAGCGACGGAACCCCGGTGAAGATCGAGGCGTAGACCTGCCAGAAAATGTTCATGACAGGCCTGCGCCGGACCGTGGCAAGCGCGAACAAGGTACCCACCAGAAGCGCCAGCAGGTAGGACAGGACGGCTACCTGGATGGTGATCAGGGCTCCGTGGCCAAGCTGTTCGACGAATCCCAACAAGGGCATGGCGAGCATACTCCGGGCGATCGAAAGTCATTCGCCTTTCAGACGGGGGCGCCTTTCAGGCGGCGGGAAAGGCCGCGGCGCGGTATGCCGCGGCCGCCGGGTTATTTGCAGGAAGCCTCTTCGGGAAGCAGCGCCACATCCATGAACTGCTTGCGCAGCTTGGTGAAGGTGCAGTCGGCGATGATGCTGTCGAGCGCCTTGTTCATGCGGTCGATCAGCTCGGCGCTATCCTTGCGGGCGATCCAGCTCGAACCCTGCTCGCCGCCGCCGGTCCACAGGTCGCCGCCGGCGAATTTCCAGTCCTTGCCCGCGGGCTTGGAGAGAAATTCGAGCGTCCAGCTTATTTTCGGCCCGAGGCTCATGTCGAGGCGGCCGCTCGCCAGGTCGAGACGGATCTGGTCGGGATTGTCGTAGGAGACGATCTCGGGCGCGTCGCCGAAAGTTTCCTTGATGTACTTCGCCTGCGCCGAACTGCGCTGCAGGCCGATGCGAACACCCTTCAGGCCTTCCTTGGTGAAGGTGTAGTTCTTGTCTTTCGGGATGACGTAGGAATCGGGGTTGAAGAGGATCGGCCGGCCGAAGAGAACCTTGGCCTTGCGTTCCGGAAGCGGCTTGGTCTGTGTTGCCACCGCATCGAGCTTGTTTTGAAGCAGCGCGGGAATGAGAGCCTTGAAATCCATCACTACGATTTCGCACTCGACATTCATGCGCTTGCACATTTCGCGCGCCAGTTCCGGCTCGAAGCCGGTAAGGGTGCCGTCGGCCGAAACCATGCTGAACGGCGGGTAGCTGCCCTCGTTGCCCAAAACCAGTTTTTCCGCATTGGCCGGCAGCATGCCGCCGATAAGGAAAGCGGATGCGGCCAGCCCGCACAGCCAATTCAATTTACGCTTCATGTCGTCTCCTCCAGTGGCTAACGATCGCGACTGTCTCGATGAATCGGTTATCTTGCCGGCTAATTGACTGCGCCTCACCTTGGTGAAATGGCCCCAAAGTGCCTCTTTGGCACCGGTCGGCTGGATCAGCGCGACCGATGCAGGCTTGGATATTCCCTCCCGATTTCACCGAGCATTTCAGCCCGATCTGCGCACAGGGTATGCGTGAATTGGTGATAATGTCTACAAAAAAATTCAGATTGCATACAATACACGTCTGAAGGCTCTAGTTACCAGGACGCCGAGGCACTCACTCACGCGGCGCCAATAGCGCCGAATTAGCCGAAGGGCCAGTGTCGAAAAGCCCTCCGGGCGCAAAGGCCCCCGCCAGGAATTTCGCGAACAACTGCACGGTCGGACGCATGGTTTGCCGGCGCAGACTGAGCGCCACGACATGCACCGGCGACACCCGATCGGTGATTTGCAGCGCAACGACGCGACCGCCATCATAACTCGACCCGTTGCTCGGCAGGACGTTGTGGATGGTATAGCCGCGGCCATGGCCGATGAGGCTGCGGATCAGTTCGGGCGAACGCGAGCGGTAGGCGATACGGGGCTCGATGCCGCAAGTGAGGAAAAGGTTGAGGAAATAATCGCGCGAGATCGGCAGGTCCAGCAGGATGAACGGCTCTTCGCGGATTTCGCGCAAGCTGATTCCGCCGCGCCCGGCCAGCGGGTGCCCGGACGAAACGAGCACATAGGGCGGCAGTTCCGTCAACCGCTCGGCCTTGATGTCGTCGGGCACCGCATAGGCGTAGGCCAGCGCCAGTTCGAGCCGCCCGCTGGTCAGCCCCGCGAGGATTTCCTGCTGGTTTCCCTCCTCGAGATTGACGGTGACGCCCGGGGCGCGCGCCGCGAATTCGGTCAGCAGCCCCGGCATGAACCGGGTGGCGAGCGTAACGAAACTCCCCACCGTGATCTCGCCGGTCACCGCCGCCCCAAGCGCGACAGCGCTTCGGGCGAAATCGCGCGCATGGTTGAGCAGGATGCGGGCCTCGTTGACGAACCGTTGTCCCGCCGCGGTCATGGTCATGCCGCGCGCATGATGGCGTACGAACAGCGCGACGCCGAGTTCCGCCTCGATCTGCGCGATCGCGGCGGAAACGGAAGGCTGCGAGCTATTGAGCATCTGGGCGCCGCCGCTGACGCTGCCGGCATCCGCCGTCGCGACGACATATTCAAGCGACCGAAATGAGAATTGCATAAGATTCCCCGATCTAATTGACTAGGTAAAACTATTTTACCGATGCACGACCCTGCGGCATGATGCAAGCCGGGATGCGGGATGAGAAAACCGCGCATGGGTGAGATACGCCCGCAACTTCGGCAGGAGGAGCTTTGCCATGACGACCCTGGAAAAAGCGGCGGCCCGATCGCAGGCGCGCCCGGTGTTCCACTACGACGGCAACGGCTCTCTCGCCCGGATCGGCCTGATCTTCATGGCCTCGAGCGTGGTGATGGAATCGGAAATGTGGGCGATGGCCGCCGAGGGCGTTTCCGTCCACACGACCCGGATAAAGCTGCCCAAGGTCACCGTCGAGGGCATCGAGGCGATGATGAACGCGCCGCAACTGGAGGAGGCCGCGCGCCTGCTCGGTTCGGCGCCGATCGACGTGCTGTGCTTCGGCGGCACCAGCGCCTCGTTCCTGCACGGCACCGCCTATGATCACGCCTTGACCAAGAAGCTCGTTTCATGGGCGCCTGGCAAGAAGATCACCACCGCCTCGACCGCCAGCCTGGCGGCGCTGGCCAAGGTGAAGGCCGGCCCGGTGGCGCTGGCGACGCCCTATATCGACGAGATCCACCAGCGCGCCATCCGCTTTCTGGAAGAGAACGGCCACAAGGTGCTTCGCTCGCAAAATCTCGGCATCAACACGGATGTCGAACTGGCCGAGGTCTCGCTGGACCGGGTCTACGACCTGTGCAGGTCGGTGGACCACCCGGACGCCACCGCCATTTTCGTCAGCTGCACGAATTTCCGCACGGCCGGCGCGATCGAAGCCCTTGAAACGGCTTTGGGCAAGCCGGTCGTCTCCGCCATACAGGCATCCTTCTGGCACAGCCTGACGCTTGCCGGCGTCAAGGGCGCCAAGCCCGGTTTCGGCAGCCTGATGCGTGACGTGACCGCCTGACGGCCACGGTCGAGCGTTGCAGTTTGGAGAAATGGCAGTGACGGCACAGGCAGTTAAATCGATGGCGGCGACACGTTCGGCGGAAGCAAACGACGCGGCGAAGCGCTATGGCGCAGTGCTGTTCTTCAGCGACTTCGACGATCCGGTCACCTGGGGCGACGCGCTTCGGGCGAACATTCCCGGCCTCGATTTTCGCGTCTATCCGGATATCGGCGATCCCGCCGATATCCGCCATGTGCTCGCCTGGAAGCCGGCTCCCGGATTCTTCGAGCCGTTCAGGAACATCGCGCAGGTCATCAATCTCGGCGCCGGCATCGATTCGCTGGTCGGTCGCGACGATCTTCCCGACGTGCCGATTTCGCGCCTGTCGGACCCCGGCATGATCGCCCTGATGCGCAGCTATGTCCTGTTTTCGGTCATCCGCTACGCCCGCAACATTCCCGAATTCGAGCAGGCCAAGCGCCGCCGCGAATGGCACTACATTCACCCGCGTCCGCTGCATCAGATCAAGGTCGGCGTGCTCGGCCTCGGCCATCTCGGCAGCGCGGTAGCGTCCGGCCTGGCGGCGGCCGGCTTCGACGTGCGCGGCTGGGACATCGCCGCCAAGACGATCGAGGGCGTGCGTACCTATACCGGGCCCGAGCGGGACGCCTTCCTTTCGGAAGTCGAAATCCTCGTCAACATGATGCCGCATACGCCGCAGACGGAAAAGCTCATCGACAAGGCGGTGTTCGATGAGCTGCCGCGCGCGGCCAAGTTCGTCAACGCGTCGCGCGGGCCAGTGGTCGACGAGCCCGCGCTGGTCGAGGCGCTTCGCTCAGGCCAGATCGGCGGGGCGACGCTCGACGTGTTCTGGGTCGAGCCATTGCCGCAGGATCACCCATTCTGGGACATGGAAAACGTGCTGATCACGCCGCATCTGGCCAGCATCACCGTTCCGGAGGCGGCGGCGCGCGACGTTGCCGAAAGCATTCGCAGGGTCAGCGCCGGCGGCGAACCGCTCCACCGCGCCGATACAAGGCGCGGTTATTGAGGACCAGTTCGAGGCGGGAAGAAGAAAAGGGCGGCTGCGGCGCGCAGATTACTTCGCGCCCGACGCCTTCAGGACCACTGCGTTTTCAAGCGAGATACGGACATCGATCGGCGAGCCCGCCGGCTTCTGGTCGATGATGTGGCCGCCGCCGACGCGCATGTCGAGCAGGCCGAGGCCGGGGGTTTCGATGCGGGTGACGGTATGCGTGCCCTGATAAATGTGGGAAACCACCTTGGCGTTGATAATATTGCCGGAACCGCTTTGCGGGCCGGCGACGTCGATGCTTTCCGGCCGCACGAAAATGCTGACGTCGCTGTTGTCGTCGAGTTGGGCATGATCGCCTTCGGCTTCGAGGGCCAGTCCGTCCTGGAATGCGAACGCCACCGACTTGCCGCTGCGTTTGAGGCACGCCACGGGAAGCTGGTTGATCTCGCCGATGAAGGAAGCCACGAAACTGTTGACCGGGCGGCTATAGAGTTCGAGCGGCTGCGATATCTGCTGGATCTCGCCCTTGCTCATCACCACGATGCGGTCGGACATGCTGAGCGCTTCGCCCTGATCGTGGGTAACGAAAACGGTGGTGAGCCCGGTCTTGCGATGCAGGTCCTTCAGCTCGAACTGCATCTGCGTGCGCAGGTTCTTGTCCAGCGCCGACAGCGGTTCGTCGAGCAGGAGCACCTTGGGGCCGAAGACGATGGCGCGCGCCAGCGCCACGCGCTGCTGCTGGCCGCCGGACAGTTGCTTGACCCGGCGTCCGCCCATGCCCGAAAGCTTGACCATGTCGAGGGCGGCTTCCGCCTCGCGGGCGATCTTTTGCTTGTCCACTTTGCGCATGCGCAGACCGAAGGCGACGTTGTCGAAGACGGTCATGTGCGGGAACAGCGCGTAGTTCTGGAACACCATGCCGGTGTCGCGCAGGTGCGGCGGCACGTTGGTCACGTCGTGTCCGTCGATGCTGATCGTTCCGGCGGTCGGCGCCTCGAAGCCGGCGATCATGTTGAGCAGCGTTGTCTTGCCGCAGCCGCTGGGGCCGAGCAGGGTGAGGAATTCGCCCCGCCGGATCGGCAGCGATACCTGCTTGACGGCGACCACCGCTCCGTAATTCTTGGCGACATTGGCGATGTCGACCGCGATATCGCCATGGTGTCCGGCTGCCGGTTGAGTGTTCATTTTTTCTCCCTAAAAGGTCTTGCGCCGAAGCGATCGTTCTTGGCGGGGCTAGTGCGATTCGATCGCCAGCACGCGCTTCAGGCCCAGTGTCCGGTCGACGATGAACATGCCCACCGTCGTGGTGATGATGAGCAAGGCCGAAATCGCCGCGATCGTCGGATCGGTATATTCGCGAACATAGGTGTACATGGCCACCGGCAGCGTCTGCGTGGCGTAGCTGGTGACGTAGAGCGAGGCGGTGAACTCGGTGAAGGAAAGGATCGCGGCGATGATCCAGCCGCCGACGATGCCCGGCGTCAGCAGCGGCAGCGTGATGCGCAGCAGGACGTTTACCGGCGAGGCGCCGAGGTTGGCCGCCGAGCGCTCCAGCGACCGGTCGACATTGACCAGGCTGACATAGACGCTGCGGGTGACGAAAGGCAGCACCAGCACGATATGCGTGATGATGACGATCGTGTAGCCGTTGTTGATGCCGAGCCCGGCGCCGACGAGCAGGAAGCCGAAGCCGGTGGTGAAGCGCGGGATGATAAGGGGGGCGGCCAGCAGAAATTCCAGGAGACGGCGTCCCCTGAAGGCATAGCGGTGGGTCACATAGGCTGCCGCCACCCCGATCACCGAGGCGATCGTCGAGGCAAAGAACGTGACAATCAGGCCGCTGTAGAACGAGGTCCGGAAATCGTCGTAGCTGAAGGCGCGCGCATACCAGTGCAGCGAAAAGCCCTTCGGCGGAAACGCCAGCGTCTCCGTCGGATTGACCGAACTCATGATGACGACGACGGCCGGGATCGTCAGGAAGATGAGGATGGCGACTACCAGCGCCCAGAACAGGAACTTGCCCATGACCATTGCCTATTGCTGCGCGACGCGGCGCTCGAGCCGCGTGACGAATGGTTGAACAAGAGCCAGGCTTCCGACGGCGGCGATGAAGGCTACTGCGCTGAGCACGGCCGCGACCGGGAAGTTGAACGACGACAGCCCTTGCAGGTAAACGAGATTGGAGATCATCAGGACCTTGCCGCCGCCGATGAGTTGCGGCGTCGCGAAGGCGCTCATGGTCCAGGCGAAGATGACGACCGTGCTGGCGACGATGCCGGGCATGGTAAGCGGCACGGTGACCCGCCAGAACACGACCAGCGGTGCTGCACCGAGATTGGCCGCCGCTTTCTCGTAGTCGCGGTTGACGTGGCTGACGGCAGTGGCGAGCAGGATGATCATGACCGGCATCGAGAAATGGACGAGCGCGACGATGACGCCGAACTTCGTATACATGAACTGCACCGGCGAGCTCACGATACCAAGCGTCATCAGGATCGAATTGACGAAACCATCGCTGCCGAGAACCAGCATCCAGGCATAGGTGCGCACGATCTCGCCGGTGAACAGCGGCGTTATCGACAGGATGACCAGCAGGGCACGCAGCCACTCCGCCTCGGTGCGCACAAGCGCGTAGGCGACGGGATAGCTGAGCAGGAGACAGAACACCGCGGTCAAAAGACTGATGAGCAGCGTGTCGAGGATCACCAGGAAATAGAGCGGCCGGCCGATATTGTAGAAATTGTCGAGCGTAAAGCCGCCGGTATCGAGGGATCCGGGGATGAACTCACGGAAGCTGTACTGGAAAACGGCGGCCAGCGACATGACGACGGCGAGCGCCACCAGCATGCACGGCACTATGAAGAACCACCATATCCGCCGATCGTTCACCGCAGGCTCCACTCCAGATCCATGGGAAGTCTTTTGTCCCTCGCCGTTTCCCGGCGGGAGCGGTCAGGGCGCGCAAGAGACGCTCCAACCCTTAGAATAGGCTGCACCGTACCGGGCGAAAACCGATTTCCGTTTCCGGACGGTGCAGCAAGCGCAGACTAGACGCTCAGCGCGTCATGTTCTCGGTGAACCACGACTTCCATTCGGGAAGCAGCTTGGCGCGGGTTTCGTCGTCGACGATGATCTGCTTCTTGAGCTGCTCTTCGGAGGTGAAGATACCGGGAAGCTTGGCCATCTCGTCGCTGACATGTGCCTTCGCGTTCATCGGCGAGCACTTGTAGAGCTCGCAGAGCTTTTCCTGGACCTGCGGGTCGAGCGCCGTATTGATGAATTCATACGCCGCGTCGGCCATCTTCGTACCCGCGCTGATGCCGACCGCATCGATACCGACGACGCCGCCTTCCTCAGGAATGACGAGCTTGATCGGAATGCCCTGGCCCATCTGATGGTAGGCGTTGATCGACAGCAGGACCTGCACCGGGGTTTCGCCGGTCTTCATCAGTTCCTGCGAGGTCGCGTCGGACTGGTAGAGCGCCTTGACGTTGGGCTTCAGCTTTTCGAGCAGCGGTATGCCCTTCTTCCAGTCCTTGGCGTCGGCGCCGGACAGCTTGGCGGCGGCGATGATGATGTGGCTCGGATCGAAGTCGGGCAGGCCGAGCTTGTCCTTGACCTCGTCGCCCCAGAGATCCTTCCAGCTGGTGATCTTGAAATCGGCGGGCATCAGGTCGGTGCGGTATGCCGGCGCGTAGACATAGGAATACAGGCCGATGGTGTAGGGGCTCCGCTGCGCGAACGGATAAGCTTCCTTCAGATTGGGAATCTTGGAAGTGTCGAGCTTCTCGAAAAGATTGTCGGAGGAATAGAGATACGCCACGTGGCTGGTGGTAAGCGTGACGTCCGCCTCGGGTGCGCCCGCCGACAGCTTGGCCTTGGTCAGGCGGTCCATGGTGCCGCCGGTGATGAACTTGACATCGATGCCGGTGCGCTTGGTGAACTCGGTCGCGATCGCTTCCTGCGCGCCGTCACGCCAGTTTCCGCCCCAGATGCTGACCACCAACGTGTCTTTCGCCGAGGCAATGCCTGTTCCCGCCAAAAGTATGGCGGCGGCTAGCAGACCTTTCATACGAATTGCCATCATTTCCTCCCTGTTCGATTTCTCCGCCCCGGAACTCGGCTGCCTCCAGCAGTTCCGATTGTTCCAGCCGATCCCGCCTGGCAGGTCGGGATCGGTGCGCGACCTTAGCTTTTGTCAGCTTTGTATTCAAGTCATTATGTTATGCATACTAAAAAGTGAGAGTTGCATACTATACCGATAACGAGCACGCGCTTCACGCCGGGTCGCTCAGGCGCCACGCAGCAGGCCAAGCATCTTCCGGCGCAGGATCGCCATGATCAGCCCGAAGGCGTTGAGTTCGTTGGCGCGGCGCGGCGCAGGCTTCACTGTGGCACCGGCCGGCTCCACCGCGCGCCCGTCTCGTGCGGGCTCTGCCGCCTGCCCCCGTTCCGCATTGAGCTGCGCTTCTAGGTTCGTCGCGAATTCGCGGCAGATCTGGTCGGCGACGGCGTCGACGATGCCGCCACGGGCAAATTGCGCCAGCGAGCCGGCAAGCGTGTAGTCCACCACCACGGCCACTTTGGTGGCCGCGCCGCTGGCGGTTTCCTCAAGCGTGTAGACGACGTCGCCCTTGGCCCGCGAACCGTGGCTCTTGTCCATGCCGGTACCGGCGATCTTGCCGGTGTAACTCGCCTCGTCGGCCTCGATTTCGACGGCCCCGGTGAAATCGGCACGCACAGGGCCCAGCTTGACGGTCATGCGGCCAGCGGCATGCGTTGCCGATACAGGGCCGGTAAGGGACGCGCCGGGCAGGCACTCGGCCACCTGCGGCAAGTCCTGAAACCGGGCCCAGACGACCGAGCGCGGATGGTTGACGGTGAATGCCTGCTTGATCTGGGGCATGGGTCCCTCCTTGGCTCTGCCCTGTGTCCTGCGCCGCAGCGCCGATATCGCTCCTCCGGCGCTGCGCGGTTCGCGCGACAGTCGCTAGTTGGCCGGTTCGCACCAGTCATGGATGCAAAGCGCCATCACCTTGATGGCGGTGAGATAGTCCTCGATCGAGACATACTCGTCGTTGGCGTGCATCACCGCCGTCGAACCGGGCCCGAAGATGACGGTGGGCGTATCGGCATACTGATTGAGGAAACGGGTGTCGGCCGCACCCTGCCTGCCGCTGATTACAGGATCGTGGCCGGTCAGCTCCTTGTAGGTGTTCGACAGCGTCGTGACGATGGGGTGGTCCGCAGGGATTTCCGAGGCCTGCGCGTCATAGCCGACGAAGCGAACGACCGGCGGATGGTCTTTCATCCACGGATCGGCGGCCGCGACGGCCGCGATCTTGTCCACCAGGCTCTGCTTGACGCCTTCGTGATCCTCGCCCGGCACCGTGCCGATGCTACCTTTGAGCACCGCGCTGGCGGGGAAGGCGCTGGGATAGTTGCCGGCCTGGAACGAACCGATAATGCAAGGCAGCGAATCGATGGCGCTCGGATAGAGCGGATGCTTGACGGTCGCCACGCGCTCGTCCTCCAGTTCCTGCACCGCCTGCACGATCTTGTTGCCGAGCGCGATGGCGCTTATGCCGAGGTAGCGCTGCTGGATGCCGGCCGGCTTGCCTTCGACGTCGATCTGGAACCAGATGCGGCCGATGCAGGCTGGCTGCACATGAAGGTCGCTGGTCTCGCCCGAAATGCCGGCGTCCGCCTTGTAGCCGCGCATGACGGTGTCGAGCGTACCGTGGCCGCTCACTTCCTCGTCGATGACGACATTGATATAGACGTCGCCCTTGAGATCGACCCCGGCTTCTTTCAGGAACTGAACGGCAAGGATGTGGGCAGCCACCCCGCTCTTCATGTCGCAGGAGCCGCGCCCGTAGATGCGGCCGTTCTCGATCTTGGCCGACCACGGATTGTCGCTCCAGCCTTCGCCGTTGCCGACCGGGATCACGTCGGTATGGCCGTTGAGCAGCAGAGAGCGGCCGCCGCCCTTGCCCTTGCGCGTGCCGACGATGTTGGGCCGGCCCTCATAGCCGCGATCGACGGGGCGGTAGCCGGGATGCTTCTTCAGCTCCTCCCAGTTCGTCTCCCACATGTCGACGTCGAGGCCGATGCCCTTCATGTAGTCGGCCACGAAAGCCTGGATGGCCGCCTCGTCGCCGGTGACGCTCGGGATCGATACCATCTTGCGCAGGAGTTCGATCGCCTTGTCCTTGTTCCTGTCGATCGTATCGAGGACGGCTTGCCGGCTTATGCTGCTCATTCGCCAAACTCCATGCTGTGTTCGCGCCGGTGACCTTCCCGGACAAGGCCGATCCTTTCCGCCCGGTTGCGGAAACGGATGCCGGACGAAGAAGGCCGGCAAGGATATCCCAGTCATACGCATCGCGGCCAAACTTGTCTACAATCTTTTTAGTATTGCATACAAGTTTGGCTTCGCTTAGGGTCGACCCAGAATAAACCGGCGGCTTGCTCCGGGTTCGGATAAGCCTCCATATCGGATAAGCCCCCCATATCGGATAAGCCGATGCGGCGGGCCGCCTTCCGGCGGACGCCTGTTTGTTCCCGCCAGATGCCCAGAGGCCGACCGCCCTGCGGCCAGACGCCCTGAGGAATGTGATGAGGCCTTCTTCTTTCGAATATCATAAGGCAGCCGACATTGAAGATGCCGTGCGCCTGCTCGCCGAGTTCGGAGACGAAGGGCGGCCCATCGCCGGCGGGCAAAGCCTGGTGCCGATGATGAACCTGCGGCTGGCGCGCCCCTCCCATCTGGTCGACATCAACGCGCTGGCGCTGAACGATATCGAATTTGACGGCAACCTGATGCGCATCGGCGCGCTGGTCCGGCATGAACGCTACGCCAGCGACCCGAGGGTGGCCAAACATTTCCCCGCCTTCATGGATGCCGTGCACTGGATCGGGCATCCGACTATCAGAAGGAACGGCTCGATCGGCGGCAGCCTCTCACATGCCGACCCGACCGCCGAGCTGCCGGCGGCGGCGGTCCTCTACGACGCTTCGATCGTCGTGCGCTCGGTGAAGGGAGAGCGCCGCATCGCCGCCGTCGATTTCTTCGAAAGCGCCTATGTCACCTCGCTGGAGCCCGGCGAACTCGTGGTCGCGGTCGAGTTTCCGCTGCCCCCGCCCGGATCGACCGGAAGTTTCATGGAAATCGGCGAACGGCGCGGCGATTTCGCCACCGCCTCGGTCGGCACTGCGCTCGAATTCGACGGTGAGACCATAACCAAGGCGGCGATCGTCTGCTGCGGCGCCGATCTTGTCGCCATACGCGCACCGGGCATCGAGGCCTTTCTCGTCGGCAAGCCGCTGAAGGCCCCGCAGGCGGAAGAAGCAGGCAAAATGTTCGCAGCCGAGGTCGAGCCATCGAGCGACCATGTCGCAAGCGCCGACTACAAACGGGCCTTGATCGGCGAACTGACGCGGCGCGCGGTCGAAACCGCCTGCGCAAGGGCACTGGAAAGCAAATGACGGACATTACACTTGAGGTAAATGGAACCGAGAAGTCGCTGGCGGTCGAGCCGCGCCGCCTGCTGGCGGACGTGCTGCGCCACGAATTCGGCCTCTCCGGCGTTCATATCGGTTGCGCCCACGGCGCCTGCGGCTGCTGTACGGTGCATATAGACGGTGTGCCCAAGCTGTCGTGCCTGACGTTTGCGGTGCAGTGCGAGGGCAAGGCGATAGCCACCGTGGAAAGCGTCGGCGGCCCGAACGCCGAACATGCGCTGCAGCAGGCCTTCAAAAGCGAGCACGGCCTGCAATGCGGCTATTGCACGCCGGGCTTCGTCATGGCGCTCATCCCCTTTGTGAATGCGATGGCGGCGCAAAAACGCATGCCCGACGACGACGAGATCAGGGAGGCCATGAGCGGCAATATCTGCCGCTGCACCGGCTACCACGGCATCGTCGCGGCGGTGCGCAAGGCGATCGGCGACCAGCTCGCCGGGGAGGGCAACTGATCATGACGCGGGCTGAAAATCCAAGGCACATCGGCGCGCGGGTACTTCGTTTCGAGGACGTGCGGCTGCTTTCCGGCGCCGCGCGCTATCTTGACGACATCACCCGGCCGAACATGCTTCACCTGTCGATGGTCCGCGCCCAGGTGGCGCATGCGACCATTCTCGGCATCGACAGTTCGGCGCTCGCCGACGCCGGCTTCCCGACGCAAATCTTCACCGCGGACGATCTCGGCAGCCTGTCGATCAAGGCGCATCAGGACTATCCGCAGATGCAATATTCTGAGCAGCCCATCCTTGCGTCGGGCAGGATGCGCTTCGTCGGCGAGCCGGTGGCGGCGGTTCTGGCCGACGACCCCTACAAGGCCGAGGACGCCGCCGAACTGGTCTTCGTCGACTACGATCCGCTGCCGGTCGTCGGCACCATGGACCAGGCGCGGGACGCCTCCCTGCCGACCCTGTTCGACGGCTGGAAGAGCAACGTCATCGTCGAACGCGAAATGAAGGGCGGCGACCTCGACAAGGCGCGCGCCGAAGCGGCCCACATCATCCGCCGCACCTACAGCACCCAGCGCCAGGCCGGCGTGCCAATGGAGGGGCGCGGCGTCGTTGCCGAATACAATCCCGCCGACCGCGTGCTGACGGTGTGGTCGTCCACCCAGATCCCGCATCTGGTGCGCACCTATCTCTCCGAAGTGCTCGACTGGCCGGAATCGCGGCTGCGCGTCATCGCGCCGGACGTCGGCGGCGGCTTCGGCGTCAAGGGCCAGGTGTTCGTCGAGGAAGTGCTGGTGGCATGGCTGGCAATAAAGACCGGCCGGCCGGTGAAGTGGGTGGAAGACCGGCGCGAACATCTGATGGCGAGCATCCACGCTCGCGATCATCTTCATGTGCTTGAAGCTTATGTGTCGGCGGAAGGCCGGCTGCTCGGCCTCAAGGCCGACGTCACCGTCGACAACGGCGCCTATTCCACCTACCCGTTCACCTCGGCCGGTGAACCCGGCATGGTCGGCAAGGTGTTGCCCGGCCCCTACGATTTCCAAGCCTATCACGCCGTCTACCGGGCGGTCGCCACCAACAAATGCTCGATCGGCACCTATCGCGGCGTCGCCCGGCCGTCCGCCGTCTTTTCGCAGGAACGGCTGATGGACGACATCGCCGAGGAACTGGGGCTGGACCCGATCGAGTTCCGGCTGAAGAACATCATCCGCGAATTCCCCTACAAGAACGTGCTCGGTTTCAGCTACGACAAGGGCTCCTACGCCGAGTCGCTGGAAACCATGCGCGACCTGCTGGCGGCGGATCGCGCCGAGGCGGAGGCTTCCAAGGCCTCGACCACGAAGCGGGTCGGCGTCGGCATCGCCTGCTTCATCGAGCAGACGGCGCACGGGACGCCGGACTTCATCCGCCGCCGCGTCCCCATCGAGACCGGCTATATCGCCGCTCGCGTCGAGATGGAGCCGGACGGGCAGGCGATTGTCGATCTCGGCATGCAGAACCATGGCCAGGGCCTCGAAACGACGATGGCGCAGGTGGCCGCCGATGCGCTCGGCATCGATCCGAAGGACGTCTTCGTGCGCCACGGCGACACGCTGATGACGCCCTATTCGGTCGGCACCTGGGGCAGCCGCGGCGCCGCACTTGGCGGAGGCGCGGTTCATACCGCCGCGACGCAACTCGCCGACAAGCTGCGTGCCATCGCGGCGCACCTGTTGCAGGCCAAGGCGGAAGACATCGTGCTTGGCGGCGGCAAGGCCAGCCTCAAGACCGATGCCGGCCGCTTCGTCGAAATCCGTCGGCTGGCGCGCATCGCCTTGCGCAACGCCGACCAGATGCCGGAAGGCATGGCGCCCGGCATGGAGGCCTCCTTCAGCCAGGACGGGCCGGCCGACGGCACCTATTCCAACGCCGTGCATGCCGCCGTCGTGGAAATCGACGTACCGACCGGCAAGATGAAACTGCGCCGCTTCGTCGTGGTCGAGGATTGCGGCGTCGTGCTCAACCCGATGATCGCCGACGGGCAGGTTCGCGGCGGCGTCGTGCAGGGCATCGGCTCGGCCATGCTGGAGCATTTCGTCTACGACGCCGAATGCCAGCCGCTGACGACCAGCTTCGCCGACTATCTGATGCCGCAGGCGCCGGAAATCCCGAATATCGAGGTTCATCACATCATTACCCCGACATCGCTGACGCCGCTGGGCGCCAAGGGCATGGGTGAAGGCGGCGCCATCGGGCCGGCCGCGGCCATCGCCAATGCGGTCGCCGATGCGCTCGACGTGCAGGTTACCTCGACCCCGCTGAACGGCAACGCGATCTGGAAGCTTTCAGCGCCGCTACGCGGCGAATAAGGGATACAGCCGCTAAAATACGGGCTTAAGAAAAAGGCTGCGTTGCCGTCCGGCAACGCAGCCTTTTTGATTGCCCCGACAGGAGGCGGTTCAGCGTGCCGCGAAAGCGGCGGTGCCGTCCTTCAGCAAACGCTCGTAGAGCTCGGGATCGGTGGCGCCCTCGGTGCCGATCACCAGCACCCGCGACTTGGCGTTCAGCCCAAGCTTGTCGCGGATGGCGGCGTCGGCAACCGCCGCCATCAGGCCGGCAAGGCCCGCCGCACCGGATTCGCCGATCCGCAGCGCCGGATCGCCGTCGACCGGCCTGGCGAAACGCCGGAGCGCTTCCACCGCCTGCTCGTCATCGACATCGAGATAGAAGTCCGCGCTCTTTTCCAGGATATCCCACGCGACCAGCGAAGGCTCGTAGCATTCGAGCATCGCCATCACCGTGGCGTCGCCTGCGTCCATGGCCAGGCGGCGGTCCGCCTGCGCGCTGAGTTGCAGACAGTTCGCCCGCGACGGCTCGACCACGATGATACGCGGCCGCTCGGCGCCGAACCGGTCGAGGAAGTGACCGGCCACGACCGCCGCCAGCCCGCCGACGCCGCCCTGTACGAAGACATGGCTGTAGGGCGCAGCCGACTGATGGACGATCTCGTCCAGCATGATCGCATAGCCCTGCATGACCGTACCGGGAATTTCCGTATAGCCCTCGGAAGAGAAGTCGGAAACGACCGTCCAGCCCTCGGCTTTGCCAGTAGCGCTGGCTTCCGCGACCGACTGGTCGTAATTGCCGTCGGTGCGCCGGATTTCCGCGCCGAACGCGGCGATGGCCGCTTCCCGGCCGGCCGAAACGCCGCTGTGCAGGAAGATCACGCAGCGGCAGCCGAACATCTCGGCACCCGCCGCGACGGAACGGCCGTGATTGCCGTCGGTGGCGCAGCACACCGTCATGCCGCGCGCCAGCGCCTTGACTTCGTCGCTAAGCAGTTCGGCCGGCTGCACGTCACGGCCGAGCTTTTCGCGTGCATGTTCGAGTACCAGCCGCGCCACCGCATAGGCGCCGCCCAGCGCCTTGAAGCTGAACAGGCCGTAGCGCTGGCCTTCGTCCTTGGCGGCGATACCGGCAAGGCCGAGCGACCGCGCCAGACCCGGCAGTTCGACCAGCGGCGTCTCCTTGTAGATCGGGAACGCCGGCAGATAGCGCCGCACTTCCTCGGGCGCGGCCTTGCCGACGATCGCCGCCTCGCTCTCGCTGAGCGCCTGTCCGTGGTTGGCGGAATTGTTCTCGACCAGCATTTTCTACTTCCTTTCGTCTGGCGGATGGCGCTGGCGCGCGTTCCGTGAATTTCACATTCGATCGGCCGCAGTTCGCCGTCGCCGGACCCGCACGCAAGTGCGATAGCCCGCTACAACAGTCCTGCGTCGGCAAAAAGCAGCGCTAGGGTCGGGACCTGTTAATGTGATCGAAATGGCGCCGAAACGGCAAAGAGATGCGAGGAGAAACGCGATGGTCGATGTCTTTCCATCGACCGAGCGCTTCT
>JBARYG010000110.1:0-36157 GCA_049647745.1 Mesorhizobium sp. | reverse complement strand
GATTGACGAGGCGCAGTTCGGCAAGACCGAAATTGGCCATGGCGCGCGCCACCATACCGATATTTTCGCCAAGCTGCGGCTCGACAAGGATGATCGCCGGGCCGGCGGCCGGCGTGCGGGTGGAAATTTCGGTGGCTGGCATGATCGTCAAAGAACTGCAATTTGCGGCATTTCAGCGTCCCTGCCACATTCGGCCACGAAAATGAAGCTTTCGCAAAGATATGCGCGAGAAAGACACCCGGAGCAGCCGCGCAGGCAGGTTGCCGACGGAGCATTCTTCGCCGGTTCAAACACCGGATTTCCGCCGTTTGCGCCGGCCGGTGCGCTTTGCTATACGAACCGCACCCGGCCGAAGCCATGCAGGCTTGGCCGTCAAGATTCACGGCAATGAGGCGAAATTTTATGGCGAAGATAAAGGTGGCGAACCCGGTCGTCGAACTCGACGGCGACGAGATGACCCGCATCATCTGGCAGTTCATCAAGGACAAACTGATCCACCCCTATCTCGACATCAAGCTCGACTATTACGACCTCGGCGTCGAGCATCGCGACGCCACCGGCGACCAGGTGACGATCGACGCCGCGCACGCCATCCAGAAGCACGGCGTCGGCGTGAAATGCGCCACCATCACGCCCGACGAGGCGCGCGTGGAAGAATTCAAGCTGAAGAAGATGTGGAAGTCGCCCAACGGCACCATCCGCAACATCCTCGGCGGCACCATCTTCCGCGAGCCGATCATCATGAAGAACGTGCCGCGGCTGGTGCCGGGCTGGACCCAGCCGATCATCGTCGGCCGCCACGCCTTCGGCGACCAGTACAAGGCGACCGATTTCCGCTTTCCCGGCAAGGGCAAGCTGTCGATCAAGTTCGTCGGCGAGGACGGCAAGGTTATCGAGCACGAGGTGTTCGACGCGCCCGGCTCGGGCGTCGCCATGGCCATGTACAACCTGGACGAATCGATCCGCGAATTCGCCCGCGCTTCGCTGAACTACGGCCTGCTGCGCAACTATCCGGTCTATCTGTCGACCAAGAACACCATCCTCAAGGTCTATGACGGGCGCTTCAAGGATATCTTCCAGGAGGTCTACGAAAAGGAATTCGAGGCCGCCTTCAAGGAAAAGAAGATCACCTACGAGCACCGCCTGATCGACGACATGGTCGCTTCCAGCCTGAAATGGTCTGGCGGCTATGTCTGGGCCTGCAAGAACTACGACGGCGACGTGCAGTCCGACACGGTGGCTCAGGGTTTCGGCTCGCTCGGCCTGATGACCTCGGTGCTGATGACGCCGGACGGCAAGACGGTGGAAGCGGAGGCCGCGCACGGCACCGTCACCCGCCATTACCGCCAGCACCAGAAGGGGCAGGAAACCTCGACCAACTCGATCGCCTCGATCTTTGCCTGGACGCGCGGGCTCGCCCACCGCGCCAAGCTGGACGGCAACGCCGAACTGAAGCGCTTTGCCGAAACGCTGGAAAAGGTCTGCATCCAGACGGTCGAATCCGGCTTCATGACCAAGGACCTGTCGCTCTTGATCGGCCCCGACCAGCCGTGGCTTTCCACCACCGGCTTCCTCGACAAGATCGACGAGAATTTGCAGAAGGCGATGGCGTAAGAAAAAACCACGTACGCACGAAAAAAGCCCCGGAGCGATCCGGGGCTTTTTTTCACGAAACGCAGAATATTCCCGCCGCTGGAATTCAGGGCTGGCGATTTTATTACGAAACTCTGGAATTTCGTGTCATCGGCCGCCTTGTTGGCGATATTCAGCCAGTATCTCGGCGATAACCTGCCAAGCCAGTTCAATCTTCCGGCGGTCGTTGTCCTGGCCGGCGGCAGTGATCAGCGCCTTCCACAAAGCCCATCCACGAGCACGATCCCAGGTGTCTTCGTCGAATGGAAGCGCGGCGCGAAACGCTTCCCGGCTCTCGCCAGTGAGCAGCGTCCACGCTACCACAAGATCGCAGGCAGGATCACCGACGGCCAAGCAACCAAAATCGATGACGGCGCAAAGCGCACCGCCCTTCATGAGCAGATTCCCTGACGCCATGTCGCCGTGAAGCCATAGCGGCGGGCCGCGCCACCGTGACGACAACGCACTCGACCATATTTCCCCTGCGACTGCGGTATCCAAGCGCCCGGCTAACGCCAGCAGCGTGGCCCGCGTTTCGCCATCGTAAAGCGCGAGGCGGCCGCCGCGATGGAAATTATGCTCTCCCGGAGGCGGCGCACCCTCCGCATTGATACGGTGCAGGGCATCGAGAAACCGGGCGAGCAATTTAGCAAATCCGGTCATGTCGGAGATGCGGCGCGCTGTCGCCGGTTCACCATCCAGCCATTGGTAGACCGACCAAGGCCAGGAATAAGCCTCTGTCGGTGCGCCCTTTGCCATGGGAACGGGGATCGGCAGAGGCAGGTGAGGCGCAAGTTTCGGCAACCATTCCTGTTCTTTTTCCACCTGCGCGACATAGGCCAAGGCACTCGGCAAGCGCACGGACAGGCGATCGCCAAGTCGGAAAGTGCGATTGTCCCATCCACCGGGTTCGACAGCTCTCACCGGCAAATCGGACCACCGTGGAAACTGCACCGCAATCAGCCGACGCACAAGTTCGGCATCGATGGGTACGTCAGGTATCACGCAGTTGCCCGCGCCAGCCCATGCGCAATCAGGCGGTCGATGACTTCGGCGTAGCTCACGCCGCTCGCCGCCATCGCCTTGGCGTACATGCTGATGTCGGTAAAGCCGGGGATGGTGTTCAGTTCGTTGACGAGGAAGCTCATGTCCGGCCTGAGGAAGAAATCGACGCGCGCCATGGCATCGCAGCCGAGTGCCCGGAACGCCTTGCCCGCCGTTTCGCGAATGGCGTCCTCGACGTCCTTCGGCAGGTCTGCCGGCACCTTGATCACCGCGCCGTCGGCATCGACATATTTCGCGTCGTAGCTGTAGAAACCGTGGCTGGCGGCGGGCGCGATCTCGCCCGTACGGGAAACGAAAAGCTCTCCGCCTAGTCCTTCCAGCACGCTGCACTCGACCTCCCGCCCGGCAACGAACGTTTCGGCGAGCAACTTGCGGTCGTGCCGGAAACCTTCCTCCAACGCCGTCCTGAACTCCGCCTCGGTCGCTACCTTGCTGACGCCGACGGACGAGCCCTGCCTGGCCGGCTTGAGAAAGATCGGCAGACCGAGCTGCCGCTCAAGATCGGCGAAGGCGGGAATCGCGTTCGGATGGATGACGACGGCGGGTGCGGTGGGCAGGCCGGCCTCGTTCAAGAGCCGCTTTGCGATATCCTTGTCGATGGCCGTAGCGGAACCGAGAATGCCGCAGCCGGCGAGCGCGACACCGGCAACCTCGGCCAGTCCCTGCACGGAGCCGTCCTCGCCGTACGGACCGTGCAGTACCGGAAACAGAATATCGATGGCCTGCAGCTTGCGCGCGCCACCTGCCTCATCGAGGGCGACGATCCGCCCGCACCCACCCGGAAGCAGGCTGATCCGCGTGCCGTCTTCCGGCCTCGCCAGGTCGCCGTTCTCGAAGCTGCTCAGCAGCCACACACCGTCGCGCGTGACGAAGACGGGAAGCACGTCGTACTTTTCGGGATCGAGCGCGCGCACCGCATTGGTCGCCGACATGATCGATACGTCATGCTCGGCCGAGCGGCCGCCGAAAAGGACGGCGACGCGCAACCTCGACCCGTTCGCGCCTCGCGCCATCGACCCCACCTCCTTTTGCCTTTCGCCGGCTCAGGCCGCCTGAAGGGCGGCCTTGACTGCGGCGATTGCCGCATTGGCCTTCGAGGCGTCCGGTCCGCCGGCCTGCGCCATGTCGGGGCGGCCGCCGCCGCCCTGCCCACCAAGCGCGGCGGAGGCGAGACGCACGAGATCGACCGCGCTGAAGCGCCCGGTAAGGTCGTCGGTGACGCCCACCACCACGCTTGCCTTGTTGTCCTCGCCGGCACCGACGAACACCACCACGCCCGAACCCAGCGATTTCTTGCCGGCGTCGGCCAGCGGCTTCAGGTCCTTGGGCGAGACGCCGGAGACGGCCTTACCGAGGAAGCCTATGCCGGCGATGGTTTCGTTCTGGGCGGAAGCATCGGCGGGAGTTGCGCCGCCCAAGGCCAGCTTCTTGCGCGCCTCGGACAGCTCTCTCTCCAGCTTGCGACGCTCCTCCACCAACACCTCGACGCGCGCCGGCACATCGGCCGGGGAAACCTTCAGGGCTGCTGCAACTTGCTTCAGGCGATGGTCCTGCTCGGCAAGATGCAGGCGCGCGGCCTCTCCGGTCAGCGCCTCGATGCGGCGCACGCCGGCAGCAACCGGGCTGTCGGAGACGATACGCACCAAGCCGATATCGCCGGTCGCGGTGACATGCGTGCCGCCGCACAGTTCGATGGAATAAGGCCGGTTGGCCTTTTCGCCATGCGTCGCCGTGCCCATCGAAACGACACGCACCTCGTCGCCATATTTCTCGCCGAACAGCGCCATCGCGCCTTCGGCACGGGCGTCGTCCACCGACATCAGCCGCGTTTTCACCGGCGAATTCTGGACGACGATCTCGTTGGCCATCTGTTCGACCTGTTCGAGTTCGTCAGGCGCGATCGGCTTGTTATGCGAAATGTCGAAACGCAGCCGCTCGGGCGCCACAAGCGAGCCCTTCTGCGCGACATGGGTGCCCAGCACCTCGCGCAACGCCTCATGGATGAGATGCGTGGCCGAATGGTTGGCCCGCAATTTCGAGCGGCGGGCATGATCGACCTCGAGTTCGACCGAAGCGCCTGGCCGAACCGTTCCGGAAGCTACGGTGCCGACATGCACGAACAGGCCGTCGGCCTTCTTCTGTGTGTCGGTGATTTCGATCGAAAAACCCTCGCCCGAGATGCGGCCGGTGTCGCCCATCTGGCCACCGGACTCGCCATAGAACGGCGTCTGGTTGACGACGACCGAAACAGTCTCGCCGGCGGCAGCACCCTGCGCCTCCTTACCATCGCGGACCAGCGCCTGCACGACGCCTTCCGCCTTTTCGGTATCGTAGCCGAGGAATTCCGTGGCACCGAGCTTTTCGCGAAGCACAAACCAGATCGTCTCCGTCGCCGCCTCGCCGGAGCCGGCCCAGTTGGCGCGCGCCTCGGCGCGCTGGCGCTGCATGGCGTCGTTGAAACCGTCGAGATTGACGGAAATGTTGCGCTGGCGCAGCGCGTCCTGCGTCAAATCCAGCGGGAAGCCGTAGGTATCGTAGAGCTTGAACGCGGTCTCGCCGTCCAGCATCTCACCAGCCGTCATGCCGGCGGTCGCTTCATCCAGCAGGCCGAGGCCGCGCACCAGCGTCTTGCGGAACCGCGTCTCCTCAAGCTTCAGCGTCTCGGAAATCAGCGCCTCGCCGCGCACCAGTTCCGGATAGGCCTGGCCCATCTCGCGCAGCAGCGCCGGCACCAGCTTCCACATCAGCGGCTCATTGGCACCCAGCAACTGGCCGTGACGCATGGCGCGACGCATGATGCGGCGCAGCACGTAGCCCCTGCCCTCGTTCGACGGCAGCACGCCGTCCGCGATGAGGAAGCACGACGAACGCAGATGGTCGGCAATGACGCGGAACGAGGCCGTGTTTTCGCCATCGGGACCACGGCCGAGCGCCGAGGCGGTCGCGTCGATCAGGTGCCGGAAAAGGTCTGTCTCGAACACGCTGTCGACGCCCTGCAGGATGGAGGCCATGCGCTCCAGCCCCATACCGGTATCGATGGACGGACGCGGCAGGTCGACGCGCTCTTCCTTGGTCACCTGCTCATACTGCATGAAAACCAGGTTCCAGAATTCCAGGAAACGGTCGCCATCCTCTTCCGGGCTGCCGGGCGGGCCGCCCCAGATATGCTCGCCGCGATCGATGAAGATTTCCGAGCACGGGCCGCAGGGACCAGTGTCGCCCATCGCCCAGAAATTGTCCGAAGTGGCAATGCGGATGATGCGGTCGTCGGAAAAGCCGGCAATCCTTTTCCAGAGCGAAGCCGCCTCGTCGTCGGTGTGGTAGACCGTGACCAACAGCTTGTCCCTGGCCAGGCCGAACTCGCGCGTGATCAGGTTCCAGGCGAGCTCGATGGCGCGTTCCTTGAAATAATCGCCGACGGAGAAATTGCCGAGCATCTCGAAATAGGTGAGATGGCGCGCCGTATAGCCGACATTGTCGAGGTCATTGTGCTTGCCGCCGGCGCGCACGCATTTCTGCGAGGTCGTGGCGCGCGAATAGGCGCGCTTTTCCAACCCGGTGAACACGTTCTTGAACTGCACCATGCCGGCATTGGTGAACATCAGCGTGGGGTCGTTGCGCGGCACCAGCGGGCTGGAGGCGACGACCTCGTGGCCTGCCTTGCTGAAATAGTCGAGGAAGGTCGACCGGATGTCGTTCACGCCACTCATGCATGCAGCCTTTTTCGAGAAACCGCCAAGCGGCGGGAATTGGACACCGGCCTTTTACCGGGCGAGTCGCACCCTGTCCAGAAAACACAAGCAACCAGCCGAACGACGACGAACCTGTACCAGCAGCATGGATTACGGGCCGAAAAACACAAACCGCCGGCACAAGGCCGGCGGTTCGAACGACATGTCACGCAACAGGATCAGGCACAGCCGACACACAACAAGCGATAGTTACGCCACCTGAAGGCAGGCGTCACATCGCGCCGGCTTCACCGTCGAAATCTTCGCCGTCGTCTTTCTCGGGGCCGCCGTTTTCGAGGAATTTTTCCGCGATCAGCCCAGCGTTCTGCCGGATCGCCATCTCGACCTCGCGCGCGGTGTCGGGATTGTCGCGCAGGAACTGCTTGGCGTTCTCGCGCCCCTGGCCGAGACGCTGCGAATTATAGGAGAACCAGGCGCCCGACTTTTCGACGATGCCGGCCTTGACGCCGAGATCGATCAGTTCGCCGGTCTTGGAAACGCCCTCGCCATACATGATGTCGAACTCGACCACCTTGAAGGGCGGCGCCAGCTTGTTCTTGACCACCTTGACGCGGGTCTGATTGCCGACGACCTCGTCACGGTCCTTGACCGAGCCGATGCGGCGGATATCGAGGCGAACCGAGGCGTAGAATTTCAGCGCATTGCCGCCGGTAGTGGTTTCGGGCGAGCCGAACATGACGCCGATCTTCATGCGGATCTGGTTGATGAAGATGACCATGGTGTTGGAGCGCGAGATCGAGGCGGTGAGCTTGCGTAGCGCCTGGCTCATCAGGCGCGCCTGAAGGCCGGGCAGCGAATCGCCCATCTCGCCCTCGATTTCGGCGCGTGGCGTAAGTGCTGCCACCGAATCGACCACCAGCACGTCGACGGCACCGGAACGCACCAGCGTGTCGCAAATCTCCAGCGCCTGCTCGCCGGTATCGGGCTGCGAGATCAGCAGGTTCTCCAGATCGACGCCAAGCTTGCGGGCATAGACCGGGTCGAGCGCGTGCTCGGCATCGACGAAGGCACAGATGCCGCCCTTCTTCTGGGCTTCCGCCACCGTATGCAGCGCCATCGTCGTCTTGCCCGAGCTTTCCGGCCCGTAAATCTCGATGATGCGGCCGCGCGGCAAGCCGCCGACGCCAAGCGCGATATCGAGGCCGAGCGAGCCGGTCGGCACCGTCTCGACCTCGACAACCTCGTTCGCACCCAACCGCATGATCGAGCCCTTGCCGAAGGCGCGTTCGATCTGCGACAGCGCGGCATCCAGAGCCTTTGATTTATCCACCGCTTTGTCCTCTACAAGCCGCAAAGAATTCTGAGCCATGATACATCACCCCTTGGTCGTCAATGAAGGCCGGACAACGCCGTGAACCTGCCTTGTATGTACTCTTTTTGTTCTCGTATGGCAAGAGGAGTTAATTATCTGAAACTTCTATATAATCCTGATATGTTCTATTTTTGTTTTCACTGAACGCCTACAGACGCGTCCCCGTAATGGACAATCAGTGATGAAGGCAAAAGGCGAATCGCTGGTGGATTGCCCGGCGGACCCGTCCAACCTAGAGTCGGGTGGAAAGCCTGAAACGGAGGCGGCGTGACCGGCCCAAAACTCTCTCGCGTGCTTGCGCTCGGCGGCGCCCATATCGACCGGCGCGGCCAGGTATCCGGCCGCTATGTGCCGGCGGCTTCCAACCCCGGCACGATGCGCGAGGATGTCGGCGGCGGCGCCTTCAACGCGTTGCGCTGCGCCGTGCAGCGCGGCGTTTCGGCCTCGATGCTTTCGGTGCGAGGCGGCGACGCTGCCGGCGAGCGCGTGGCGCAGGCCATCGAAGCGGCCGGTATAAGCGACCTGTCGGCGGTTTTCCTCGACCGTACGACGCCAAGCTATACCGCGATTCTCGACGGCGATGGAGAACTGATCGCCGGCTTTGCCGACATGGGGCTTTACGAACTGGCGTTTCCGAAACAGATGAAGCGGGCCAAGGTGCGCGAGGCGATCGGCGAGGCTGACGCGGTGCTGAGTGACGCGAACCTGCCGACAACCGCACTGGAGCGGCTTGCAGAACTTGCCCATAGCCGGCCGATTTTGGCCATTGCCATCTCGCCGGCGAAAGCGGTGCGGTTGATCCCGGTGCTTGGCCGGCTTTCGCTCGTGTTCATGAACCGCCGTGAATGCGCTGCAATCACCGGGCTCGACGGCGGCGCGGCGGAAAATGTGCTGGTGGCGGCTTTACGGCAAGCAGGCATGAAGGGCGGTGTGGTGACCTCCGGCAAGGGGCCGGTCCTGGGTTTCGACGGGGCCGGCGCGTTCATCGTCGAACCACCGACGCCTCGCCATGTCGCCGACGTCACCGGAGCCGGCGATGCGCTGGCCGGGGCGACGGTAGCGGCGATGCTCAGCGGGCAGGAATTGCGCACGGCCCTGCGCGAAGGCGTGGCGGCGGCGATGCTCGCCATCGAAAGCCCCGCTGCCGTTCCCGCCTTTACGGCGGCCTCCTTCGCCAAGGCACTCGCCCTTGTGCCGCAGGCGCGGGAAGTGGCATGAAAGCGACAAAATGGAGCGCCGCATGACCCCGCAATCCGCCCGCCCCTTCATCGACGTCGATGCGCCGGTCGCAGCGGCGCTGGCCGCCGGCCGGCCGGTGGTGGCGCTGGAATCGACCATCATCACCCACGGCATGCCCTATCCGGACAATGGCAGGATGGCGGCCGATGTCGAAAAAATCGTCGCGGCCGAAGGCGCGGTGGCCGCCACCATCGCGGTAATCGCGGGCCGCATCAAGATCGGGCTTTCCGAGGATGAGCGCGACGCCCTGTCACGGACCAGCAACGCCCTGAAACTGTCGCGGGCCGATCTCGGCTTTGCCGTTTCGCAGGGCCGCACCGGCGGCACCACGGTCGCGGCAACGATGATTTGCGCGCATATGGCCGGCATAAAGGTGTTCGCAACAGGCGGCATCGGCGGCGCCCACAAGGGTGCGGAGAAAAGCTTCGATATTTCGGCGGACCTGGACGAACTGGCGCGCACGCCCGTCATCGTGGTTTCGGCAGGCGCCAAGGCCATTCTCGACATCGAAAAGACGCTGGAAGTGCTGGAAACGCGCGGCGTGCCGGTGATCGGCCATGGCTGCCGAACCATGCCGGCGTTCTGGTCGCGGCTTTCGCCTTATCAGGCGCCGCTGACGCTGGATTCGCCGGAAGAGATCGCGCATCTGTACACGACGCGCCAGGCGCTGGGGCTCGAAGGCGGCATGCTGGTCGCTAATCCGGTGCCGGCGGGCCTCGAGATACCGGCCGCCGAAATGGCCGTCCACATAGAGGCAGCGCAGCAGGCGGCGGAGGCGCAGCACATCACCGGCAAGGCGGTGACGCCCTTCCTGCTCTCGAAAATCCTCGAACTGACCGGTGGGCGAAGCCTGAAAACCAACATCGCGCTGGTGGAGAACAACGCCCGGCTGGCAGCAAGGATCGCCAAGACGCTGTAGCGCTACTTGTCCATCGCGCGCAGACCGGCCTCGTAGGCCTTGCGCGCCCACATCGTCATTTCGTCGGGATCGTCCAGCGCGCCGTCCGGCACGGTCCAGTAAGGCATCGCGACAACCTTGCCGTGGCGCGAGTGCGTATAGACCCAGCGCGTGGACCCGGCCGCTTCGTAGTCGCTACCGGCTTGCGCATCGCCCTTCAGCATCAGTTCGCCGCGCAGCACGATCGCGACGATGACGCCGTGATGGTAGATGCCCTTGCCGCCGAACAGGCGCCTGATCGTGACAGGCCCGAGGCCATCGAACAGTTCGGCGATACGTTCGTCATCCATGGCGGGATGATGTCACGCGGTTTTGCGCTTGTCACGGCGCGCCGAACTGCAACCAATCATGTATCTGGCCGGTTGAACGTCCGAAACAATTCGGAGCTTTGCCATGCCGCTTACACTCAAAGGGTCCTGCCGCTGCGGTGCCGTACATTTCGAGGTGCAAAGCCACACGCCCGCACCCTACCAGCTTTGCTACTGTTCGATCTGCCGCAAGCAGCAAGGCGGCGGCGGATATGCCATCAACCTCGCGGCAGACAACAGAACGCTGAAGGTAACGGGCAAAAGCCATCTCTGCGTTTATCGCGCGGAAATCGAGGACGACGAGCACCCGCATTGCGAAATGTCGTCGGGAGAACGGAATTTCTGCAAGGAATGCGGAGCAGCGCTATGGCTCTACGACCCGAGCTGGCCCGACCTGATCCACCCCTTCGCCTCGGCCATCGACAGCGACCTGCCCGTTCCGAGGGAACGCACCCACCTCATGCTGAAATACAAGGCGAACTGGGTCGAGCCGGATATCGCCAAGGGCGACAAGGTGTTCGATGTCTATCCGCAGGAATCGATCGCGGACTGGCACGAAAGAACGGGAATGTGGGTGGAGTGAGTTGGTCGACGATGCAGCCGCTCAATCGTCCTGCCGCGAGGCGAATTTCGTCAAAGCATCGCCCGCCAGCCAAAAAAAGACCTTGTCTTCTTCCCGTACCGCGCCGGTACGATCATAATAGTCGAGGAGGTCCGGATTATTGCGGTCGGCCGTCCAGTCGACACGTTTCAGCCCACGCTCCAAGGCGATACGCGCTACTGCCTGCAAAAGCCGCGTCCCCACTCCGGAGCCGCGTGCGACATCTTCCACAAACAGTTCCTTGAGAAAGAAACCACCCTTCAGGCGAGGCCCCGGATAGATGGCCGAGAACGTTACGAAGCTAACGATGCGGTCCGTTTCGGCGACGAGAATCTCGATACCCGCCGGCAGGCTGGCCAAATCCCGCAGGATCGTTTCGCGAGGCAGACACGGCGCACGGTAATACCGTTGCATTTTCTCAAGAAGCAGCGCCAAAGCAGGCAGATCGGCTGGATCGAAGGGCCTAACGACGACTGCCGCTTGAGCCAGGTCAGGCAGCGCTCTGTGCTCTCGCCTCGGCCAGCGCCTTGAGGTCGGCGGGTTTCAGTTCGACCGATTCGCCGCAGCCGCAGGCCGAGCTCTGGTTCGGGTTGGAGAAGGTGAAGCCGGTGCGCAGCGGCGTCTGTTCGAAATCCATTTCCGTGCCGAACAGGAAAAGCGCCGCCTCCGGCGCGACATAGACATGGGCGCCGTCGCGCTCGATGTGATCGTCCTTGACGTTCGGTTCGGTCACCAGGTCGACCGTATATTCCATACCGGCGCAGCCGCCCTTCTTGATGCCGAGGCGGATTCCATGGGCGTTTTCGCGCGACGAAACGATCTCGCGAACGCGATCAGCCGCTTTTTCAGTCATGCTGATGACGGAAAAACTTCTCATGTCCTTCTCCGTTTCTACACAGGTTCAAGGCCTGCGGAACGAGTCCACTCTACTAACATGGGGAATATTTGCCACCGACGCAAGCCACGCAATGGGTCGTGGCAAATGGCGGGCGCTCACTTTCCCCGGCCGGACGTCCTGAACGCGAGGCTGGTGGCGATGCCGAGGGCAATTCCGATACCGATGCCCATCCCCACATTGTCCATGGCTACACCGATCGCCACGCCAATCGCGACCCCTATGGCGATACCGCCTGCTTCAATGCCTCGCATGGGGCAGAGATAGGGCCGGCTTTCCGGGATTCAACGCCGGACGGCCCGGCCGCTCAATACCAGCCGACCGCGATCTGCGCCTCTTCCGACATGCGGTCGGGCGACCACGGCGGGTCGAAGGTCATCGTCACCTCGACGCCCGAAACGCCTTCCACCGCGCCTACGGCGTTCTCCACCCAGCCCGGCATCTCGCCGGCCACCGGGCAGCCCGGAGCTGTCAGCGTCATCTCTATCTTGACGGAACGGTCGTCTTCGATATCGATCTTGTAGATCAGGCCGAGTTCATAGATATCGGCCGGAATTTCGGGATCGTAGACCGTCTTCAGCGCCGAAACGATATCGTCGGTGAGCCGCGCCAGTTCGTCGGCGGGGATGGCGGTGGTCGTGCCGATACCGTCGGCCACCATGCCGGGCGTGGTATGCTGGTCAGCGTTCGTCATGTTCGTCACCCAAAGAACTTTCTCGCTTTTTCAAGCGCTTCGGCGAGAGCGTCGACTTCGCCCCGCGTATTGTACATGCCGAAAGACGCCCGGCATGTGGAGGTCACGCCGAAACGTTTCAACAGCGGCTGGGCGCAATGGGTGCCGGCGCGCACGGCAACGCCCTGCCGGTCGATGACCATCGACACGTCGTGCGCATGGATGCCCTGCAATTCGAAGGAGACGATAGCGCCCTTGCCCGGCGCGTCGCCGAAAATGCGCAGCGAATTGATGCGTGAGAGACGCTCATGCGCATAGTTCTTCAAATCCGCCTCATGCGCGGCTATTGCGGCGCGGCCGACGCTTTCCATGTAGTCCAGCGCAACGCCGAGCCCGATCGCCTGTACGATGGGCGGCGTGCCGGCCTCGAAGCGGTGCGGCGGCTCGTTATAGGTGACAAGATCCTCGGTCACTTCCTCGATCATCTCGCCGCCGCCCATGAACGGGCGCATGCGTTCCAGCATTTCCTTCTTGCCGTAGAGCACGCCGATGCCGGACGGACCGTAGACCTTGTGGCCGGTGAAGGCGAAGAAATCGCAGTCGAGGTCCTGCACGTCGATGGGCATGTGGACCGCGCTCTGGCTGCCGTCGACCAGCACCGGGATGCCGCGCTGATGGGCGATGCGGCAAATCTCCTTGATCGGCGTGACGGTACCCAACGCATTCGACATCTGCGTGATGGCGACGAGCCTGGTCCTGTCGGTCAGGCTCTTTTCGAAATCCTCGATGTGGAAGGCACCAAGATCGTCCACCGGCACCCAGACCAGTTTCGCGCCCTGCCGCTCGCGGATGAAGTGCCATGGCACGATGTTGGAGTGATGCTCCAGGATCGACAGAACGATCTCGTCGCCCTCGCCGATATTCGGCATGCCGAAGCCATAGGCGACGGTGTTGATGGCGGCGGTCGAGTTCGAGGTGAAGACGATGTTGTCGGTGCCGGGCGCATTGAGAAAGCGACGCACCGATTCACGCGCCTTTTCATAGGCGTCGGTGGCGGCATTGGACAGGAAATGCAGGCCGCGGTGGACGTTGGCGTATTCCTGCGAATAGGCGTGCTGGATGGCATCCAGCACCACTTGCGGCTTTTGCGCCGAAGCGCCGTTGTCGAGATAGACCAGCGGCTTGCCATAGACTTCGCGCGACAGGATCGGGAAATCGCGGCGGATCGCCTCGACATCGTAGGGAAGGGTTTCGACTGCCTTATCCATGGTAGCTGATGAACTCCATGAGCGAGCCATCCGGATCGCGGAAATAAACGCTGCTGCCTTCGCCCTGTCCGCCGAAACGCGGCACCGGACCCAACTCGACCTCGATGCCGTTGGCGCGCAGATGCTCCACCGCACCCTCGATCGGACCGTTCCAGCAAAAACAGAGATCACTGTTTCCGGGCTGGACCGGGATGCGCGCCAGGGGCTCGGCCTTTACGCCCGGCCCGTGGCAATTCAACTGCCGGGTGCCCAGCCGGAAAACGTAGGCGCCACCCTCGCGCGCAATCGCCTCGGCGCCGATGACCCTGGTATAGAACGCCTTCGCCCGATCCCAGTCGGAAACATGGATCACGCTGTGATCGAGCGATACAGGCAGGTCAGCCATGGCGCTGGAACCATTCGACGAGCTTTTCTTCCAGTGCCTCGACGATCCGCTCGTCTTCCATTTCCTCGATCACCTCGGCGACGAACGCCTTGACCAGCAAGCCCCGCGCCGTCTTCTCGTCGATACCCCGCGCCATCAGGTAGAACAGATGGTTGTGGTCGATCTCGGTAACGGTGGCGCCGTGCCCGCAGACCACGTCGTCGGCGAAGATTTCCAGTTCCGGCTTGGTCGAGAACTCGCCGTCGTCCGACAACAGCAGCGTGTTGCAGGCCATCTTGGCGTCGGTCTTCTGGGCATACTGGCGCACGTTGATGCGACCCTGAAAGACGCCGTGCGCCTTGTCCGTCACCACGTTGCGGATGATTTCCGTCGAGGCGGTATGCGGCACTTCGTGGTCGAGAACCATGGTCACGTCGGTGTGGGTGTCGCCGGCCAGAAGGTTGACGCCGCGCAGCGTGAACTCGCCGCCCTCGCCCTTGGCCACGACGCGGATCTCCTGCCGCACCAGCTTGCCGCCGGTATTCATCACGAACAGGGTCAGCTTGGCGTTCTTGCCGATCCAGGCGTTGAACTGGCCAAGATAGGTGGTGCTGTCCGGCTGTTCCTGAACGATCAGCCAGACCAGTTCGGTGCCGTCGCCGACCACGACATTGCTGACCGACGAAACAAGCGCGGAACCAGTACCGGCCTGCCGCTCGACGACCGTCGCCTTGACGTTGCTGCCGACGCGCACCGCCATGCGGGCATGCACCTGGCCGCCGGCCTGGACGTTTTGCAGTTCGAGCGGCGTTTCAAACACCGTGTCGTCGGCGATGTCGAGGAACCAGCCGTCCGCGACCAGCGCCGCATTCAGCGCGCCGATGGCATCGTCGTCGCCCTGTACGCCGAGCGCCGGGGCATAGGTGCCGTCGATGAGCTTTTCCGACACGGGTGCTACCGTGACGTTGTCCAGCGCCGGCGCCTTGGCCACGATGCCGTTCAACACGGCAAGCACCGGCGAGCCCTCGACCAGCGGCGCGATCGCGGCGGCTTTCGCGCTGTCGTCATAGGAGGGAACCGAGGTCAGCAGGCGGCGCAGATCCGTATAATGCCAAGATTCGACACGGCGTGTCGGCAGGCCGTGCTTGACCCTCTCGATGGCCTCGTCGCGCTTGATCATCACCGCGCCGTCGCCCGGCAACAGCGACTGGCGCTCGCCGAAAGCGTCGATAAGCGCGGTTTCGGCCTGCGTCCGCTGAGGTTGTAAATGCATGTTCATTATTTTCCCCTCAAGCGGCCTCGTCGATCACGCCGGCATAGCCGTTGGCTTCGAGTTCGAGCGCCAGCGACTTGTCGCCAGACTTGATGACCTGACCTTTGTAGAGCACATGCACGGTATCCGGCACGATGTGCTCCAGAAGCCGCTGGTAGTGGGTGATGACGACGATGGAGCGGTCGGGCGATCGCAGCGAGTTGATGCCGTCGGCGACGATCTTCAGCGCATCGATGTCGAGGCCGCTGTCGGTCTCGTCCATGATGCACAGCTTCGGCTGAAGCAGCTTCATCTGAAGAATCTCGGCGCGCTTCTTTTCACCGCCGGAAAAACCGACATTGAGCGGCCGCTTCAACATCGCCATGTCCATTTCGAGCGTACCGGTCACTTCGCGCACCCGCTTCAAAAATTCCGGGATTTTCAGCGGTTCCTCGCCGCGCGCCTTGCGCTGCTCGTTCATCGCCACTTTCAGGAATTCCATGGTGGCGACGCCCGGTATTTCCATCGGATACTGGAAGGCGAGGAAAATGCCTTTGGCGGCACGCTCGGCCGGGTCCAACTCGAGGATGGACTCGCCGTTGTAGAGGATTTCGCCTTCGGTGACTTCATAGTCCTCGCGGCCGGCGAGCACGTAGGACAGCGTCGATTTTCCCGACCCGTTCGGCCCCATGATGGCAGCGACTTCGCCGTCCTTGACCGTCAGGTTGAGGCCGCGAATGATCTCGGTGCCGTCCTCGGCGATACGGGCATGTAGGTTTCTGATCTCAAGCATCTTATTCGTTCCAAATTCCGTTAAATCTAGCGCCAGTTCCAGTGCCATTCGCCCTCGGTCTTCGCCTTGGTAACGGCGACAAGCACCACGGTCAGCGCTGCAATGACAGCAAGTCCAAGCCATATTGGCGTTTTCTCGGTTACGAGAAATGCCACGACGATGAAGACGACAAGCAGGTAAAGCCCGACAAAAACCCAACCTTTCCAGTTAGTCGGGGTCGCGCCGTAGCCGAAGCGTTTCGGCTTGAACCACTTGTCCGTCAACCCACGCTCCCTTCGAGCGAGATACCGATGAGTTTCTGCGCCTCGACGGCGAATTCCATCGGCAGTTCCTGGATGACGTCCTTGACGAAGCCGTTGACGATGAGGGCAATGGCTTCCTCCTCGGGAATGCCGCGCTGCATGACGTAGAACTTCTGGTCGTCCGAAATCTTCGAGGTGGTCGCCTCGTGCTCGAACTTCGCGGTCGAGTTCTTGGCTTCCATATAGGGCACGGTGTGGGCGCCGCACTGGTCGCCGATCAGCAAGCTATCGCAGTTGGTGAAGTTCCTTGCGTTCGTCGCCTTGCGGTGCGCCGAAACCTGCCCGCGATAGGTGTTCTGGCTGAAGCCGGCGGCGATGCCCTTGGAAATGATGCGGCTTCGCGTGTTCTTGCCGAGATGGATCATCTTGGTGCCGCTGTCGATCTGCTGGTAGCCGTTCGACACGGCGATCGAATAGAACTCGCCCTGGCTGTCGTCGCCGCGCAGGATGCAGGACGGGTATTTCCAGGTGATGGCCGAACCGGTCTCGACCTGCGTCCACGAAATCTTGGAGCGGTCGCCACGGCAATCGCCGCGCTTGGTGACGAAATTGTAGATGCCGCCCTTGCCTTCGGCGTCGCCCGGATACCAGTTCTGCACCGTCGAATATTTGATCTCGGCGTCGTCCAGCGCGATCAGTTCGACCACGGCGGCGTGGAGCTGGTTCTCGTCGCGCTGCGGCGCGGTGCAGCCCTCTAGATAGGAGACGTAAGCCCCCTCCTCGGCGATGATCAGGGTGCGCTCGAACTGGCCGGTGCCCTTCTCGTTGATGCGGAAATAGGTAGACAGTTCCATCGGGCAGCGAACGCCCTTCGGCACGAAGACGAACGAACCGTCGGTGAAGACCGCGGAATTCAGCGTCGCGTAGAAATTGTCGGAGACCGGCACGACGGAGCCGAGATATTTCTTCACCAGTTCCGGATGCTCGCGGATGGCTTCCGAGATCGAGCAGAAGATGACGCCAGCCGCCGCCAGTTCCTTGCGGAAGGTGGTGACGACCGAAACGCTGTCGAACACGGCGTCGACGGCGACGCGGCCCGACTTGTAGACATTGTCGTTGGCGCCTTCGCCCTCGCCCGCCGGCTTCTTCACGCCGGCCAGGATTTCCTGCTCCTGCAGGGGAATGCCGAGTTTCTCATAGGTCCGCAGCAATTCCGGATCGACCTCGTCGAGCGACTTTGGCCCGGACTGGCTCTTCGGCGCCGCATAGTAGTGCAGGTCCTGGAAATCGATTTTCGGATATTCGACGCGCGCCCAGTTCGGCTCTTCCATGGTCTGCCAGCGGCGAAAGGCGTCGAGACGCCATTCGGTCATCCACTCCGGCTCGTTCTTCTTGGCCGAGATGAGACGAATGATGTCTTCGTTCAGGCCCTTGGGGGCCTTGTCCATCTCAATGATCGTCTCGAAGCCGTATTTGTACTGATCGACGTCGATCATACGGACCTGGTCGATGGTTTCCTGCACAGCAGCCATCAGCGTTCTCCATCCTCGCCGGGTTCAAGGCCCGGCAGTTTTCAAACTATGGCACCGCCTGAAAGGCGTCCCCTTGGGGAACCCATAGGGTAATCCCCGGGCGGCGTAAGTTCCATATAGTGCGCCCCGACCGGAAATTCATCCGGCCAATGCGGGACGCACGGGTTATCCAGGCCAGACGGCCCGATTTCTTCCGCGCCGCGCTCAGGCGGCCCTGTCTCGGCTGGCGTGGCGCGCGGCAATCGCCGTCAGCGCCTGCCGGAACAGTTCGATATCCTCTGGCGGCGTCGAGGCTCCCACCGACACCCGCAACGCGCCCGCATCGGCATGGCCCATGGCCTTCAGCACGTGGCTCGGCCCGACCTTGCCAGAGGAACAGGCAGAGCCTGCCGAAAGCGCTATGCCGGCAAGATCGAAGGCAATCTGCGCCGTCTCGGCCTTCATGGCCGGAATAGCAAAGAATGTCGTGTTGGCAAGCCGCCCGGCAGCCCTTCCAAAGATTTCGGCATCGGGGACCAGGGCCACGATCATCGCCTCGATCTCGTCGCGCTTGGCCCGTACCGCCTCTATCCCTGCCAATCCGGCCAACGCCAGCCTTGCCGCCGCACCGAAACCGGCGATTGCGGGAAGATTTTCGGTGCCGCCGCGATGGCCCTTTTCCTGGCCGCCGCCATTGACCAGCGGCTTCGGCATCATCAGATCGGCCGCCGCAACGATGGCTCCGGCACCCTGCGGCCCGCCGATCTTGTGCGAGGACAGAATCAGGTAATCAGCGTAACCCGCTGCGATATCAAGCGGAATGCGGCCTGCGGCCTGCACGGCGTCCACCACCAGCACGCCACCTGCCGCCTTGACGACGGCAGCGATTTTTTCGAGCGGCTGGATGACGCCTGTTTCGTTATTGGCAGCGTGGATCGCCACCAGAGGCAGGCCTTCCGCCTTGTCGTGCCGGCCAAGGGCCTCAACCAGCGCATCCAGCCTGACGATGCCATCCGCATCAACGCCGATCCGCGTGACCTGCGCCGCGGCAAACCGCCCGCCGTTCAATACGCAGGGATGATCGGCCTCGCAGACATAGAGCCGGCCCATGCGCAGAGCGGCGCGCCCCATCTGCCAGTCCGGCGTCAAAAGCGTCGTCGCCGCTTCCGTCGCGCCGGAGGTGAACACGACATGCTCGGGCTTGCCATTGACCAGAGCTGCGACATCGCGCCTTGCCGCCTCGACGATGCGGCGGGCGGCGCGCCCTTCGGCATGAACGGAAGACGGATTGGCGGCCTCGTCCATCGCGGCAAGCATCGCCTCGCGCGCGGCCGACAACAGCGGCGCGCTGGCGTTGTAGTCGAGATAGGCGCGTCTTGCCGCCATTTCCGTCCGGTCGATCCCTTTAAAAGCCGTTCCACGAGGAGAGCGCGTTATTTCCTTGAAATTCCAAGGCAAGCCGTCCTATTTACGCTTCGCGGCATGGATGGCGCAGACACTTCGGTTTGGCCGTCCAGTTTTGAACAGTTCTAAACTAGCTTTTAAGAAGCGCCTCGCCTTTCGTCAAGGCCAGAGTCGAGCCAAAGCTGGAGTTGTTCCGGGCGCCGCCCCTTCGGTTCAGTTGGAGTATTTTATGCCTGAGGTCATTTTTACGGGTCCGGCCGGTCGTCTGGAAGGCCGCTACCAGCCTTCCAAGGAAAAGAGCGCGCCGATCGCCATCATCCTGCACCCGCACCCGCAATTCGGCGGCACGATGAACAACAAGATCGTCTACGACCTCTTCTATATGTTCCAGAAGCGCGATTTCACCACGCTGCGTTTCAATTTCCGTGGCATCGGCCGCAGCCAGGGCGAATTCGACCACGGCACCGGCGAGCTTTCGGACGCCGCCGCGGCCCTCGACTGGGTGCAGTCGCTGCATCCGGATTCCAAGAGTTGCTGGGTCGCCGGCTATTCGTTCGGCTCGTGGATCGGCATGCAGCTTCTGATGCGCCGCCCGGAGATCGAAGGCTTCATCTCGATCGCGCCGCAACCCAACACTTACGATTTTTCGTTCCTGGCGCCCTGCCCCTCGTCCGGGCTGATCATCCACGGCGATGCCGACAAGGTGGCGCCGCCCAAGGACGTGCAGGGCCTCGTCGACAAGCTGCATACGCAGAAGGGCATCACCATCACGCAGAAGACACTGCCCGGCGCCAATCACTTCTTCGCCAACGACGCCGCGCTTTTGCTTGAGGAATGCGCAGACTATCTCGACCGGCGGCTTGCCGGCGAATTGTCCGATCCCCGCCCGAAGCGGTTGCGCTGACGGGCAGAAGGCCGGCCCGATCTGGCTCAAGAAATTGGTGCAGCGCCGGGTATGATGCCAGCTTTCTTTAGGAGGCTCGCTTGTATCAACCGCCCCTTTTTCGCGAGACGCGACCGGATATCCTGCACGCGCTTATCCGCTCTCATCCGCTTGGCCTCATGATCTCGAACGGGGCGGACGGGCCTGTCGCCAATCCGCTGCCGTTTCTGCTGGATGCCGACGTCCCGCCGCACGGGCGGCTGCGCGTTCATCTGGCCAAGGCCAATCCGCACTGGCGCCTGTTGGCTGACAACCCCGGTTCGAGCGTGCTGGTGGTGTTCCAGGGCGCCGACAGCTACATCACGCCTTCCTGGTACGAGACCAAGCGCGAGACGGGAAAGGTCGTGCCGACCTGGAACTACGCCATGGTGCAGGTGCGCGGCACCGCGCAGGTCATCGAGGACCAGGAATGGCTGGCCCGGCAGATTTCCGACCTGACGGGGGTTCATGAGAACGGCCGCCCGGACCCCTGGGCGGTAACGGATGCGCCTGACGCGTTCATCCAGTCGCAGATCAAGGGCATCGTCGGCATCGAAATCGCCATCACCGCCATGGATGGCAAGTGGAAGACCAGCCAGAATCGCCCCATGGCCGACCGCGCCGGCGTCGTGCAAGGGCTTGAGGCGGAAGGTAAAACGACCAGCGCGCTCGAAATGGCCCGCCTCGTGCGATCGCGGGGTGGCCTCGACGAGGAGTAGACCACGGCCAGCGGATACGGCAGGCCGCATTCGGCTCGAAGCCACCTGAACCCGCCCAGCCGGGGCTTTAAAGCGAATCCGTCAGCTTGGGCGCATGAGTAAGCGGGGAAGGCTGTTCGCCGCTGCCTTTGCGCGTGCCTGCGGCGCGTGGCCACAGCAACCGGAACGTTTTCTTGCGGACCGGCAACCCCGCGGGCTGCTGCAGGAAGATGAAGCCCAGCCGCGCAAAAATCACCGACAAGGCCACGGCACAGCCGAAGCCCAGCCCAAAGCCGGCGACGGTGTCGCTGGGATAATGCGCCCCTACGAAAATACGGGTCGAAGCCACCCATACGGCAAAGGGCAGCACGACGTACTTCCATCTGGGAAACAGCAAAATCAGAACCGCGGCCACGGCACCGATGACCGTGGCATGGCCCGACGGAAAACTGGCGTAGCGCGAATCGAAGATGAGCGGATGGAAGGAAAAATCACCCACCGTCTTAAAATTCAACGGACGGGCCCGGCCAACGATGTTCTTCAGCAGGAGAACGGTAAGGCCGGAAAAGCCTGCTGCGCTCAGCAGGAAGAAGGCCATGCACGTCCAGTTATAGAACATCAGCAGCGCGCGCCGTGAAAGCGCGCGCCAATCGACCAGATTGGCGAATACCAGCCAGATCAGCGGCGGAACTATATACCAGATCCCCAGGCCAAGCTTGGTGAAGGTATCGGCAACGAAGGCGAAATCGGCGGGCCAGTGATCCTGCCGGCGGCCGGTGACAGGATCGATCAGGATCAGGCATAGCGCCGCCAGCGCAAGGCAGATGAACAGCCATTTGCCCCAGCGAATATCGGGATACTCGGCCGGCCTTCGGGCAGCCCTGCCGATGACGATGCGTATCGGCTCGCTTGCGTTGAAAACCATCCGCGCCGGCAGGCCGCGCATATAAGCACCGACCCGCTGCAACCATGGCCTCGCATCATTCCGGGCAGGCCCGGCATCGCGTGCTGTATCCTCGTTTGCGTCAAACGTGGCCATTTCGGGGACCGTTAGTGCGATACATCATAGAGGGCAAGCGAAAGGGTATCGCCCGATGAATAGTTGATGCCTTTGACAACAGCGAGACGGTTGGGGGTTTTTCCGGCTTGCATCAATAAATTTTGCAATTTGTCTGCATCGCCGGCCGGTATCAGCGCCACCGCGCAGGCAGGATCGGCCAGAAGATGGCGGGCGGCACCTTCCGTGTCGGTCAACACCGTTTTGGTTCCCGCCATGAAGACGAGACTCGGCTCGTGGTAGCCCGCCGAGGCAAGCACCGAGTTTTCGCAAGGGCGATACTGGTGCAATGCATCGACGACGCGCGGGCTGATCCACATCGGCGTCAACGCCGGCGCGATGACACCGAACAGCAAGGCGTAGGCGATACCGGCAAAGACCGTCGCCGCGCCGATACGATGCAAAGGCAGCAATATCTTCGTCGTGAAGGCGAAATAGCCGGCCGCCAGCACGGCGGCCGCTGCCGGAACGCTCAACCAGAAAAAAGTGCCGTTCATGTAGATCGGCGCGCCGACGCACAAGGCGGCAAGACCGATGGTGACCAGGGCGAGACCGAGGGCGGTCAACCACCAGAGCCACACCTGCCACGCCCTCAGCGGGGCGTTCGCATCCGCGGGCCGCATCGTCAAAAGCCAGCCGGCCAGCAGCGCCAGACCCGGATAGGCGGGCAGCACATAGTGCGGCAATTTCGTCGGGATGAGCTCGAACAAAAGCCAGAACGGAATATACCAGGCCACGCAGAAGCGGACGCGAATATCGTCGCGCAGATGGTTGAGGGCCTGAAGGCCGGCGCCGACCGCGATCAGCCCGAACGGCCACATGAACAGCGAATAGGTAAGCACGTAGAAGCCGGGCGGCGCGCCGTGCGATTCCTCGCCTTGCGCCACCTTGCCGATCATGTCCTTGCCCACGGCTTCCTGCCAGAAGGCACCGCCGCTTTTCCAGGTGATGAGGATAAGCCAGGGCAGCACGATCAGCGCCGCCAGGGCCAGGCCGCGAGCCGGCTTCAGGCTCTTGAGCCATTGCCCGTCGCGCTCGAACACGAACAGGACGAGCACCGTCAGCGCCGAGATCAGCGGCGTTATCGGTCCCTTGATGAGAATGCCCACTCCTTGAGCAACCCAGAACAACCAGGCGAGACGGCCATCCACCGGCTCGTTTTTACGCGACGCCGCGTATATCTGCGCCAGCGCGCCTTGCGCGAAGGTGCAGCAGGCGAGCAGCACGGCGTCGGTCTTGGCGACCCGCCCCTCGAAGGCGGTGGCGAAAATCGCGGCCATGATCAGCCCCGCCGCAATTCCGGCACTGCCGCCGAACAGGTTGGTGCCCGTCCAGGCCACCGCGACCACGGCAAGCGCGATGCCGAGCGCCGAAACGAGACGGTAGACCCAGATCGGAGCTTCAGCCCCCTGCCCGCTCAACGCCACGGCGGCGGACTGGAGCCAGTAGATACCGATGGGTTTCTTGTAGCGCGTCGCCTCCTGCAGGCGGATATCGATGTAGTTGCCTGTCTCGACCATCTGCTTGGTCGATTGCACGAAGCGCGCTTCGTCGCGGTCGAGAGGCGGCAGGCCGGCCAACCCCGAGGCCGACAAAAGGAGGCTGAACAGAAACAGAAGAAGATAACGCGTCTTCATTTCACTGCGCCTCGGTCTTTCTTCACGGCATGCGCTTTCCAGACGACCGGCAGACTCAATCGACCTTGGTCATCGCCGCCTTGCGCTCATTGGCGATCAGCCAGATGTTGCGGATATAGATGAACAGACCCATCGCCTGCCCGGCAATGAACACCGGATCGCGCCGCTGGATGGCGTAAATCAAAAGCAGACCGCCGCCGCCCAGCGAGAAAAACCAGAAGGCGATCGGCACCACGCTACGCTTGGCACGCTCGGAAGCCAGCCATTGCACGACAAAGCGCATGGTGAAGAAAAGCTGCGCCACGAAGCCCAGCAGCACCCAGCCGTCGAATTGCACGATGAAAACCTGGTGAAGCCAGTTCATCAAGGGGTCGAGTACGTCAGGCATGGTGGATTTCCTCTACCTTGGGCATGCGCCGGCGTCGTCGTCGCAGCCACCAGACACCCAGCAGGTCGAGCGCGCCCTGCAGGCCGCGATCGAAGATGCCGTAGTTCGACTGGCCATGACGGCGCGAGCGGTCGATAACGTCACAATGGACGACGCGAAATCCTTCCTGGATGACGAGCGCCGGGACAAAGCGATGGGTGCCGTCGAAAAACGGCAATTTTCGTAAAATATCCCTGTGGATCGCCTTCAGGCCGCAGCCGGTGTCGCGCGTTTCGTCGTGAAGGATAGCGTTGCGAAGCCAGTTGGCGAAGCGAGAGGCCAGCCGCTTCGCCCGCGAATCGCGCCGCTTCAGCCGCTGGCCCTGAGCAGCGCCGGCACCGGGTCCCGCCTGCCGCAGCGCGTCGATGAGCACCGGGATATATTGCGGATCGTTCTGGCCGTCGCCGTCGATGGTGGCGACGATCTCGCCGCGCGCCGCCCATGCGCCGGAACGCAGCGAAAGGCTCTGGCCCGCGGATTTTTCGTGTCGAAGCTGGCGCAGCGGGAAGGCGCGCATCGCTGTCTGTGCCGCCAGCACCGAAGCAGTATCGTCGGTCGAGCCGTCATTGACGACAATCACCTCGAAAGCGCGGCCGACCATTGCCGCTTCGATCTCGTCGAGCAGAAGCGGCAGGTTTTCCGCTTCGTTGCGGCAAGGGATGACAATGGATATCGAAATGTCCGGCATGTGGAGGCTCTGTCGTCGCAAAGGCGTTGGAGGCAAGCCGGCACGGCGTCCGGCGCAAGGGCCTGGGTGGCCACGAAACCCGCTGGCGCGGCGTCTCATTACGCCAGCGCAAAAGGCGACGCAAGACAGCCGCTCACGCTTGTAGCAGCGAGCTTTTCCTCAAGGGTACGCAGCGACACCGCCAGATACCGGCTCGCGGCATCCGGTGGTCGTCGGAAAGGTCAGCGGCAAGCCCTTTTTGGCGCGCACGGCCAGATAGGCCCAGGCCTCGGCCTCGGTGGCGTCGCCGTCCATTCCCGCATCCTCGGCGAGGATGACCTCGGCGCCGGCTTTTTCGGCACCGGCACGCAGGTCGCCGACGATATGTGGATTCTTGCGACCGCCACCACAGACGATCCACAATTTCGGCGGTTTCGGCAAAAGCGCGGCCGACTTCAGGATCGAAAGTGCTGAAACGGCGGCAAGGGTTCTGGCCCCATCGGCCAGTTCCAGGCCTTCGGCCTCGGCCAGCGTAAAATCGTTGCGGTCGAGCGATTTGGGTCCGGGCCTGCCGAAAAACGGCTTGCCGAGATATTTCGCGACGACAGTGCCGATCACACCGCCTTCGCTGGCAATCGCGCCATCGGCGTCGAAGGGAATGCCCCCTTCGCGAGAAACCCATTGGTCGATCAGCGCATTGCCGGGGCCGGTGTCGAAGGCGACCGGATCGCCGGTTTCCGGCACGTAGCTGATATTCGAGATGCCGCCGATATTGACGAACACCACCGGATATTTTCGGGCAAAAGGTTTCGTCAGCATGCGGGCCAGTGCGGCGTGATAGGCGGGTACCAGCGGTGCGCCCTGCCCGCCGTGCACCATGTCGTTGGCGCGCATGTCGTAGACGACCGGCAGGCCGGTGAGTCGTGCCAGAAGCGCGCCGTCGCCCAGTTGGACAGTGAGCCCGATATGGGGGCGATGCAGTACTGTCTGGCCGTGGAAGCCGACGATATCCGGCTTGCCCCAATTTTCCGCGCCCGACGCCAGGAAAGCTACGACAGCCTCGGCATGGCGCTCGCTGATTTTGCGCTCCAACTCCGCCAGATCGCCGGGCCGCTGATCCCGCCGCTCAATCTGTTTTGCCTCTTCGAGCGAGGCTTCGATACGGCGGCGGAAAGCGGCCTCGTACGGCACGAAAAACGAAGGGCCGCGCTCGACAACATGCTCGCCATCGGTCTTCAGCATGGCCAGGTCGATGCCGTCCATCGACGTGCCGCTCATCAACCCGATTGCGCAAAGGTCCGTCATGGTGCCGCCGTTCTTGTGATTCCGCCTCCCAAGATGCTAAACGCGCGCGACCATACATGCCACGGCCACGCACAAAGGCCGGCGATTTCCGGGAAAGAAAAATGTTCGCCTTCAAATCCGACTTCCTGCGCATCATGAGCGAGCGCGGCTTCATCCACCAGACTTCGGACGATGCCGGCCTTGACCAGCTTTTCGCGACGGAGACGGTCAGCGCCTATATCGGCTTCGATCCGACGGCGTCGAGCCTGCATGCCGGCGGACTGATCCAGATCATGATGCTCTACTGGATGCAGCAGACCGGGCATCGCCCGGTGGCGCTGATGGGCGGCGGCACCGGCATGGTCGGCGACCCCTCCTTCAAGGACGAGGCGCGCAAGCTGATGACGCCCGAAACGATCCAGTCGAACATCGACGGCGTCAAAAAGGTGTTTTCCAACTATTTGACGTTCGGCGAAGGCGAGCGCGACGCGCTGATGGTCAACAACGCCGAATGGCTGTTGCCGCTCAACTATCTCGAATTCCTGCGCGACGTCGGCCAGCATTTTTCGGTCAACCGGATGCTGTCCTTCGATTCGGTCAAGCAGCGGCTCGACCGCGAGCAGTCGCTGTCGTTCCTCGAATTCAACTACATGATCCTGCAGGCCTACGATTTCGTCGAGTTGAACCGGCGCCACGGCGTGCGGCTTCAGATGGGCGGCTCCGACCAGTGGGGCAACATCGTAAACGGTATCGACCTCGGCCGTCGGCTCGACACGCCGCAGCTTTACGCGTTGACCACGCCGCTTTTGACCACGTCGTCCGGCGCCAAGATGGGCAAGTCGCTGAACGGCGCGGTCTGGCTGAACGCCGACATGCTTTCCGCCTACGATTTCTGGCAGTACTGGCGCAATACCGAGGATGCCGATGTCGGCCGTTTCCTGAAACTCTACACGACCCTGCCACTCCCCGAGATCGCGCGACTGGCAGCCCTTGGCGGCTCCGAGATCAACGAGGCGAAGAAGGTCCTCGCCACGGCGGTCACGACGCTCCTGCATGGACGCGAAGCGGCGGAAGCCGCCAGCGAGACGGCGCGCAAGACTTTCGAGGAAGGCGTCACCGCCGACAGCCTGCCAACCGTCGATATCGACCGCGCGACGCTCGCGGCCGGCGTCGGCATCCTGTCCCTGTTCGTCACAGCCGGGCTTGCCGCCTCGAACGGCGAAGCGCGGCGCCATATCCAGGGCGGTGCGGTGCGCCTCAACGACCAGCCGGTGTCCGACGACCGGCGGTTGGTCACGCTTCAGGATTTGAGTCCGGAAAACGCCGTAAAGCTCTCGCTCGGCAAGAAAAAACACATTCTGGTGCGGCCGGTGTAACCGGCTGCCCCTTTTGGGGATTACCGATATTCGAAGATCGAGCGGAAAATTCCGGGTGCGATCACCGATAGCGGATTGATGTCCAGATCGGGCTTCTTGGCGTTGCCCCTCAGCCGGTAGGTCACGCCGATGAGGCCGCGGTCACGGCCGTTGCCAAGCAGCGCGCCGATGATCGGCAGTTCGCCGAAGATGCGGTTGAGGCCATAGGCGGGCATGAAGGTGCCGGTCATGTCCATATTGTCGTTCTGGTCGTAGAGCGTGCCCTGGAACGTGGTGCCGATCAGCGGCCCGCGCAACACGCCGTTCGACAATTTCAGGTAGCCGTTGCCCTTGTCTATCTCGGCGAAGCCGCGCTCGAACTTGACCTGCGAGGTATCGATTTTCCCCTTGACCGCCTGGTTGAGGCTGCGGCTGTCGCCGGCCGGCGTGGTCGAGACGATGGAGGCGAGCTTGGGCTCGTTGACGATCAGGAAATCGCGCGCCGTCACCTTGCCCCGCAAAGGCCCGTCGGCGTCGCCGGAAAGCGACAGCGATATGCCGCCGCCCTGCATATGCTCATAGACGTCGAGGAAACGTAGGATGGCGCCTGCGTCGGCCGATTTCACGTCCAGCATACGCTTGCCGCTAACGCTGCTGTCGCTGATGGCGATGGCAGCCCCAGAACTGGCCGCCGCGCTGGCTTTCAGGCCATTTATCCTGGACCCGGCGGCGCTGTAGTCCAGTTTCAGGTTGGACAGTTTCTCGCCGTGAAAGCCGGTCAGCGACTTTACATCGGCGCTGACCGAAACGGACCCGGAGCCGGCCGCCCTGGTGGCGGTGTCGGCATCCGACATGAACTGCTTGATCAGCGAGCGCGCATCGAGCGCGTTGCCGCTGATATCGACCGCATAGCCCTTGCCCGACCGCTTCACGGAGACGGCGACATCGTCGCCCCGGTTAAGCGTGACCTTGCTGAAGCGCGCGGAGGAGAGGCTGCCGCCGGAAAGCGCCACGCTGCCGTCGATGGCGAAGCTCTTGCCATCCAGATCGAAACCGGACAGCGTCGTCTCCTTGTCGGTGGTGGTCATGGTGAAGGCTACGCTGGCGGCAATGCCCGGCCCTTTGCTCCACCCCGCCCAGGGAATGTCCAGCCGGGCGTTCGTCAGATCGGCCGTCACGTCCTGACTGCCGTCCTCGTTTCTGTCGAGAGCGACCTTCACCGTTCCGCCAAGCAGCACCGACAACCCCGGCATGAAGGCCTCGCGCGTCTTGTCATCCAGCACCAGCGCCACCTTGCGGCTGCGTGGCGGGCCATCCGCCGCGAGCGGCTCGATCATGTCGATCTCGGCCGGTATGCCGTTCAAAAGCGCATTCGCATCGATCACCGCCTTTTGCGGATCAACGGTGATCGATCCTTTGGCGCCGCTCACGATCTGGCCGTCGAAGGGCTTTGCCAGCGCGAGGTCATCGTAGTCGAGAGCGACCAGCCAGCCGAGATCTTTCGTATCGACGCCCGACTGCAGGGGAATGTCCGCCTGGACGTTGCCGGTGACCGTGCCTGATATATCCTGCGGCAGCAGGCCGACATGCCGCATGGCGTTGATCGGTTCGTAGGAAGCCAGTTCCACGATCGCCGGCGCTTCGCCGGAAACGTCGATATCGAGCACGCCGATAACGGGCGGTTCATCGGCCTGCTTGATGGCCAGCGTGCCGTTGCTGGCCGCTACCGTACGGCCACTCGGCATATAGACGGTGCCGGAAGACAAGGAAATGGCGACGTCATGGCCGTGGAATTCGACGACGCCATTCGCATCGCGCACAGGCGGAATGCGGCCGGCGGTATCGAAGCGCGAGTCCTCTATCTGAAAACGGCCGAAAACCTCGCTTTCCGAAAGCGGCACGCCGTTGCCCAGGCGGCCGGGCATCACCTGAAACTGCAAGCTGGCATCGGTCACGCGCCCGCCGAACACGTTCGTCATCACCCAGCTACGCGCATGGCTGGCGGAAAACCACGGCCACAATTGCTTGACGTGCGAGACCGACATATCGTGGACGTTGAGCGCCAGCGAAAACCCCGGCACTTTGCCGTCGACGAAATCGACGGAAGCGTTGCCGAGCACTTCGCCTTGCAGTTCCGACTTGACGGCAATGGTGTCGGCCCGCAGCCTTTGGCTTCTGGTTCCGTACACACCAGCGATGCGCGCTATGAATTTCATCGCGGGCTCGGGCGATTCAGCAGGCGCCACCGTCGAGCCGTCGCTGACGAGATCGTAGCGATAGGCAGGCTCCTCCCCAGGCTTCCCCTCCGGCGGCTTCGGCCCGATGGAACCCTGGAAATCGAAGGCGGAGCGGCCGGTCCTGATCAGCAGGCGATCGAGCGAGATTTTGTTGGCACCGGCCACGAGCGTCGCGTCGACATCTATATCGGCCGCAAGCATCCCATCCGAGCCCAGATCCACCGCGGATTGGGCTAGCGACAGCGACGCCTTCAGTCGCGATGGATTTTCGACATCGCCTTGCGTACCCGTAAGATGCAGCGCCAGCGGCCCCAGCGTGGAACTGCCTGCCTTCGACAACGGCAACGCGTCGGAAGCAGGCTCCAGCTTAGCGTCGATCTCCAGCCCGGCAAGGCGGCGCGTCGCATCGTCCCGAGAGGCCGACGCGGTGACGCTCAGAGCCCTGCCGTCGATATCGGCCTGCGAGGAAAACTGCATCTGGCCGGGGCCGGACTGGCTGACCGCGGCCCTGGCGATCTTCACCAGTTTCACCGGCCCCGTCGGCGGCAGAACGAAATCGACATCGGCGAGGCTGATCCTGCGGATCGAATCCTGACGAACGGAGTCCAACGCCTGATGCACAGCCGCGAATATCGCTTCGCTGACCCTGTCCGGATCGATGAGGCCCTGCTGGTTGCGCAATCGGCCGGTCCAGTCGCCGCCGCCGGCAGATGGAAGTGCCGCCGCGACGATGCGCGCATCGGAAATCCTTGCGCTGGTCAGACGTACCTGACCTCCAAGCAGCGGGATCAAACGAACGCCGAAGCGAATGCGGCCGGCATCCAGCATGGGGCGGCCATCGGCCCTCTTCACGCTGACATCGTCTACTCCAAGCCCTAAAAGACTAGATCCGCCAATCGTTATCCGGGCTTGCCCAACGGCCACATCGACATCGACGCCGGCCAGTTTTTCGATTGCTTTTTCCGCCTCGGCGCGCAAACGCCCGGCGCCGATACCGGACCAGTTGAAAGCATAGACCGAGACCGTCAACAGCAGGAGGAGAACCGCCAGCCCGGCCAGCAGCCGGCCAAGAACACGTGCGCCGCGCCCGATGGCGGCACGGCCCAGCGGCGGCACCCGGCACGCCGACGGCAACGCACCCAGGTCGGCGATCTCGTCGCGCCTGAACCGAATCTTCTCGTGTTGGGCGTGCTCCCGATCCACTCTTTTTCCGTCGTGAGAACTCGTCTTGCGTCAGGCGAACTCGATCGTGGACGAATCCCCGTTCGGCATTATAACGATGCCTGCGCGCATAACGTCAAACAAGGGCACCGATATGGCTGAACTCACCCTCGGAGACCTCGCCCCCGCGTTCAGTCTCCCGCGCGGCGGCGGCGGCTTCGTCAGCCTGTCCGACTTCGCGGGAAAGCCCGTCGTTCTTTATTTCTACCCACGCGACGACACCGCCGGCTGCACCGCCGAGGCCATCGATTTCTCGCGGCTGAAGGCTGATTTCGAAAAGGCCGGCGCGGTGGTCGTCGGCATATCGCCGGACAGCGCAGGAAAACACGACAAATTCAAGGCCAAGCACGGCCTTGACGTCGAACTCGCTGCCGACGAGGAGCGCAAGACGATCGACGCCTATGGCGTGTGGGTGGAGAAATCGCTGTACGGGCGGCGCTATATGGGGGTCGAGCGTGCAACTTTCCTGATCGGCGTCGATGGCCGGATCGCCGGCATCTGGCGCAAGGTCCGGGTGAAGGGCCATGCGGAAGCGGTACTGGAGGCCGTTCGCGCACTTCAGGATTAACCAGTTTCTCGGAAATAGGGGTAGCCCTGCCCCTATTTCTTCCAGCCGATGCAACCGCACGCCCGCTTCGCGTGTAAACCGGCATCGCAATCGTGCCGTGCAAAGCTTTGTTAACCTTAACGATGTGTAATCGGGACACGCATCGGTTCGGTAGACGAAAGCAAATTCCCGTGAATTCAACCGGACAGTCCTCGGTTTTCGGCAAGCGCAAGGAGCCGCATACGATCATCATCGCCAGAGGCGATGAGATCAGGCATTTCACCTTGCGCCCCTGGGTCGCCGGTCTTCTGGGATCCGTGCTCGCTGCCACCGCCGTCGGCTATCTGCTCGCCACCTCCTATCTGGTGCTCCGCGACGATCTGATCGGCGCGACCACGGCCCGTCAGGCTCGCATGCAGCAAGCCTATGAGGACCGCATTTCCGCCTTGCGCGGGCAGGTCGACCGCATCACCAGCCGTCAGCTTCTCGACCAGCAACTGATGGAAACCAAGGTCAGCGAACTGATCGAGCGCCAGACACAGCTCAGCGAGCGCCACGGCCGGCTCGGCGCCGTGCTGGAGCGGGCCGAAAATGAGGTTGGCACCTCCCTTCCCGCCAGCGGCCCGGTGCCGACGGACAAGCCGGACAATCGTGCTGCCGCCGCCACTGGCGATCGCGCCGACATTACCGGCAGCATCAGCCAGCCGAAAGGCTACAGCCTTGCCAGCCTCGACGCCGCGGATATCAAGCCGTTTTCACTATGGTCCACCCGCTCCGGCCTCGCGCAGGGCGAAACGTCGGCCGATCGCGCCGACAAGCTGTTCGTCGCCATCAACCAGTCGCTGCGCGACATCGAGGCCAAACAGCTCAATCATGTCACCCAGCTTGCCGACAATGCGCAGCATAACGCCGATGCCATTTCCGACGCGCTGGAGGCAGCCGGCCTGCCGGTCGACAGGGATCAGGGCGGCTTCGACAAGAGCGACGTCGGCGGCCCGCTGATCCCGGTCGACAGCTCGACGATCTTCGAAAGCAAGGTCAAGGATCTCGACGAGGCGCTCAACACGCTCGACCAGCTGAAGAAAGAGGCGCGCAGCCTGCCGCTCGCCAATCCCGCGCCCGGCCACGTCGTGACCAGCCCGTTCGGCGTGCGGACCGACCCGATTGTCGGCACCGCCGCGCTACATTCGGGGATGGATTTCCGCGCCGCCGTCGGCATGGAGGCAAAGGTCACTGCTGCAGGTGTCGTCGTCAAGGCCGGGTGGAACGGCGGCTATGGCCGCATGGTCGAGGTCGACCACGGCCAGGGCTACAGCACGCGCTACGGACACCTCAGCCAGATTCTGGTGAAGGTAGGCGACAAGCTGAAGGCAGGCGACGTGATCGGCAGGACCGGCAGCAGCGGCCGCTCGACCGGCCCTCACCTGCATTACGAGGTTCGCCACGACGGCCAGGCCGTCAACCCGCTCCGCTTCCTGAGCGCCGGCAAGAAAATCGCCCAATATCTGTGACAGGCGGTCCGGCCGCCTTTGAGACGGCAAGCACGACGAGCCGCCTTGTCTCCGTCTAGGCTTCGACAGCTTGCCTGCCGGTCATGCTTTCAATGTATATCCGGTAGAAGACATGATTGGATGCGCTTGCCACGGGCGGCAGCACGGGCTTCAGGCTGCCAGGTTCCCACCAGTTGGCATGTTTCTCAAGCAAGGACCATGCGCGGTCACGCTCCACCTTGGTGCCGATCCGATCGGCGAGCTCCTCGAACACGCCATAGACAACGACGCTTTTCCAGTTTCGGGCAGAGGTCAGATCGTCGATTTGCGCGCAGACCTTCGGGTTCGAACGCATCCAGTCGATCTTTTGACCGAGCATTGAAAAACTGTAGAGATAGTTGTCGGCGAAGGCATAATGGATCGGTACCATGTACGGCTGCCCTTCCGATGCACAGGCCAGGCGCGCCAGGCGACCAGCCGAAACAAGGGCGGTGTTCTCCTGCGCGGTCATTTCTCTCACAATCATGTCGTCTGCTCCTGTCGCGAGGCCCATCATGAAACGCCCTGCCGGCATACTGCAACCCTCACCCGCGTTTAGGAAGCTATGGTGTTGCCCGACAGCATCCTGACCCGGCAGAAGCACCCGAAAATGATCGTCGTTGCCGCATTCGGCCATGGCGGTGCCTTGGTGTGGCTGGTGGCGCCCTGAAACGCGAAAAGCCCGGGCATCCATCAGGACACGCGGGCATTACGGAAGCTTAATTTGATTTTCAGGCGTTACGAAAATATCCCGGAACCATGGCGAAATCGATGTAACGGCAGGTGTGCGACACACAGACCGATGCATCACTCAGCGAACCGTCAAAAGGCAGCCTCCAACGTAGACGAGCGCAGACGAAGAGCCGCGCCGTTTGTACAGGCGTGCCTATAGACGAATTCGCCGAGGTTTCGCCAAGATCGGCGAGGGAGGAGCGCCTGATCGGCCCCGGCCTCCGCCACGGCCGGGGTCTTCCCTAGCCCGACACCGCTCGATTGAATTGCCCGCATCGGTGGTTTTCTTTCCCGTTCAGACTATGTTCAGCCTTGGAAAAGGAAAATATCCTTGGAGGGCATTGATACAGGAGGAATTGATGGATCGGAGATCCTTTCTTACCGGTATGCTTGGACTGGCCGGGGCCGCGGCCATCATCACGGCGGTAAAACCGTCCACCGCACTCGCCGGCATGCCAAGTCGGCCTGGTATTCTCGACGAATTGGAAACGGTGGACACCGCAGACGGCAATTCCACCGATATCGAATTGGTTAACCATCGCCGTGACCACCGACGCCACCATCCGCGACGCCCCCGCCGTCGGCAGGAATGGAGGACTGTGTGCCGCCGATACCGGCGTCATGGCCGCTGGTACAGACGCTGCCACCGCGAGCGTGTCTGGGTCTGGCGCTGAGCACAGCCAATATCGAAGGCCCCGCTTCGGCGGGGTTTTCGTTTCAGGGTCTTGTATCCTTCGACATCTCCTTGAGCGTGGCTACCTGCGGAACGCATTCTCCGAGAATTTCCGCGAGACAAGCGATTGATGCTCGACTTCCGTCGCTCCAGGAGGAACCGAGGCGGCTGTTGGGGGTGTCGACGCTCCCATCCTGCTGGCCAGACTCGCCAATTCGATATCCGAATCAAAGAAGCTGAAGCAGACTTATGCCCCCGCCCAAGTCGAAGTGGCGAGGCGCGCATATTTCGCCAAACTGGTTGGGAGAAGAGTTATCAGGAAGAACAAACGGGCTGAATTCTGAATCCCCGGTCTGACATTCAGACCTTGCCATTTCCCAAACCGCTAAGTCATTGGAAAATGGCGCGAGTGACGGGGCTCGAACCCGCGACCTCCGGCGTGACAGGCCGGCACTCTAACCAACTGAGCTACACCCGCGCTTTGGACGAACCCGGCCGAGCCGTGTGCGTCGCAGCGGGTGGATAGGGGTTTCGCCGCAGGGTGTCAAGCTTGCCACGGCGGCATAACCGAAAAGAACCGAAGGTTTTTACACAGCGGCGCATTCGCCCGCCGAAACAGACACGCCGAAGGCGATATTCGATCATTTTGCCTTGCGGAATTCCGCTCAGCCTGCTTAAAGCTCCGGCCGGAGCGGGCGATTAGCTCAGTTGGTAGAGCATCTCGTTTACACCGAGAGGGTCGGCGGTTCGAGCCCGTCATCGCCCACCAAATAATCAAGTACCCACGCCGGAATTCCAAAGTGCCCAAAATTCAAGAAACCTGATGGGCGCTATTTGGTGCCAATCCGGCTCTGACTCGGCTCTACCAGAGCATGAACACTCCGCAGCCTGCGATGAGGGGGCGGCGCGGCTACTGGAGTTGAACCACGGCGGGAATATAGCCGTAGTTCTTGGCGAGGACGGCTTGAGGGAGTGGCGAGGTGTTGAGATCGGTCTTAACGCCCCAGTTGAGCAAGCAACCATTCTTGTCGATGTATACCCAGTGGCGAAGCCCGTTCTCAGGATCATTTTTCGGCGCCCGACCACAGCCGACGATACAATCCCGGTGCTTGAGCAACTCGGTTGCGGTGAACGGTGCGTCGTTCACCGGTGGCTGAGTTGATTTCAGCCCCACGAACGCGGCATAGTCCTGGACCGCCGAGGCCGGCATCGCGACACCGATTCCACCCTGAAAGTTGGCCCAATCCGCAGGACCGCGACCTGTCCGAACCTCCGCTGCGATGCGGTTACAGATATCGTTGATGCTCGCATAGCCGCTGTAAGGGGGGCCGAAGGACTGTGTGTAGGTGAGGATCGCGCTCGTGATTTGCGGGCGCTCGACCTCGGTCATCTTGAGGTAGGTGATGATCTCGGCACCCAGCCGTTGCTGAATCTCATTCATGCTCAGTGTGCGCCCGAAAGATTGAAGCTTGCCTTCCTGGTGCAGAGCGTTGAGCACGCCCACGAAGCCGCACACGCCCCACTGGTTGGCAGCGTTTCCCTGCTTGATGACGCCGTTCATTCGAGTGCCCCCTGTATGAACGTGCAGAACGCTATACTTGGTGTAGGAGCTTAGCAAGACGACATGAAAGGCAGAGGTTTCGGAAAAGAAAAAGCCGGGCATGCCCGGCTCCTCCCGATCCACAAAATGGACTAGCGGTCGTTAGTTGACCGCATCCTTGAGGCCCTTGCCGGCCGAGAATTTCGGCACGGTGCGCGCCGGAATCTTCACTTCCGCGCCAGTCTGCGGATTGCGGCCCGTCGATGCCGCCCGTTTTGACACGGTGAAATTTCCGAAGCCGACAAGCCGGACATCCCCGCCCTTCTTCAGCTCGCCAGTGATCGTGGAAAACACCGCGTCAA
>JBARYG010000109.1:0-20926 GCA_049647745.1 Mesorhizobium sp. | reverse complement strand
ATGCATAACGAGCCGCGCGAAAAGGTGATGCGCGAAGTGATCCTGCCTGAAACCATCACGATCCAGGAACTGGCGCAGCGCATGTCCGAGCGCGCCGTCGACGTGGTCAAATACTTCATGAAGCAGGGGCAGATCATGAAGCCGGGCGACGTCATCGACGCCGATACGGCCGAACTGGTCGCCACTGAATTCGGCCACACGGTTCGCCGCGTCGCCGAGTCGGACATCGAGGAAGGCCTGTTCAACATCGCCGACAACCCCGAGGATCTCGTGCCGCGGCCGCCGGTGGTGACGATCATGGGTCACGTCGACCACGGCAAGACCTCACTGCTCGACGCTATCCGCAACGCGCATGTTCAGACGACCGAAGCCGGCGGCATCACCCAGCATATCGGGGCCTATCAGGTCGAGAAGAACGGCCAGAAGATCACCTTCATCGATACGCCGGGTCACGCCGCCTTTACCGCGATGCGCGCCCGTGGCGCGCAGGCGACCGACATTGCCATTCTGGTGGTGGCGGCCGACGACAGCGTGATGCCGCAGACGGTGGAGTCCATCAATCATGCCAAGGCGGCGGGCGTGCCGATCATCGTGGCGATCAACAAGATCGACAAGCACGAAGCCGACGCGCAGAAGGTACGCTCGGAGCTGCTGCGCCACGACGTGTTCGTGGAATCGATGGGCGGCGAGGTGCTCGACGTCGAGGTGTCCGCCAAGAACGGCACCAATATCGACAAGCTGCTCGAAGCGATCCTGCTGCAGGCCGAAATCCTCGACCTGAAGGCCAACCCGGACCGCACCGCCGAAGGCGTGGTCATCGAGGCGCAACTCGACAAGGGTCGTGGCCCTGTCGCCACCGTTCTGGTGCAGACCGGCACCCTGATGCCTGGCGACATCCTCGTCGCCGGCAACGAATGGGGCAGGGTGCGCGCGCTGGTTAACGACCGCGGCGCCCAGATCAAGGAAGCTCCGCCTTCCATGCCCGTCGAGGTGCTTGGCCTGCAGGGCACGCCGCTGGCCGGCGATCGCTTTGCCGTGGTCAACAACGAGGCCCGCGCCCGCGAGATCACCGAATATCGCCAGCGCCTGGCGCACGACAAGGCGGTTGCCCGCAATGCCGGCCAGCGTGGTTCGCTGGAACAGATGATGTCGCAGTTGCAGAACACCGGGTACAAGGAATTCCCGCTGCTCATCAAGGGCGACGTGCAGGGCTCGATCGAAGCCATCGTTGCTGCCCTCGACAGCCTGGGCACGGATGAGGTGCGTGCACGCATCGTCCATGCGGGCGCCGGCGGCATCACCGAAAGCGACGTTTCGCTGGCCGAGACGTCCGGTGCGGCCATGATCGGCTTCAACGTGCGCGCCAATCCGCAGGCACGCGCCGCCGCAGTCGCTGCCGGCATCGACATTCGCTACTACAACGTCATCTACGATCTTGTGGACGATGTGAAGGCGGCGATGTCGGGCCTGCTGTCGCCGGAGCGTCGCGAGACCTTCATCGGCAATGCCGAGATTCTCGAAATCTTCGACATCACCAAGGTCGGCAAGATCGCCGGCTGCCGTGTCACCGAAGGCAAGGTCGAGCGCGGTGCTGGCGTGCGCCTGATCCGCGACAACGTGGTGATCCACGAGGGTACGCTCAAGACGCTCAAGCGCTTCAAGGACGAAGTGGCCGAAGTGCCGGGCGGCCAGGAATGCGGCATGGCCTTCCAGAACTACGAGGACATGCGCGTCGGCGACATCATCGAGTGCTTCCGCGTCGAGATGGTGACGCGGACATTGTAGACCGTAACAGTCGACGAAACCGATGGAAGGCGGCATACGGGCCGCCTTCCCCGTTTGCCCGTGTTGCGGTCCCATCCCGCCACGCGTGACCCCAGGACCAGAGAAAATGCCCCATTCCGCAAAAGGCCCGTCCCAGCGCATGCTGCGCGTCGGCGAGCAGGTGCGCCATGCGCTTTCCGAAACGCTGCAACGCGGCGAAATTCTCGATCCGCTGATCGAGGCGACGGTTATCTCGGTATCCGAGGTGCGCATGTCGCCCGACCTGAAGATCGCCACCGCCTTCGTTTCGCCGCTCGGCGCGAAGGATGCGGAGGCTGTGGTTGCGGCGCTCAACAAGCACGCGAAATTCGTGCGCGGACGGGTGTCGTTCGCGCTCAGGCAAATGAAATACATGCCGGAATTCCGTTTCCGGCTCGATACGAGCTTCGACAATTTCCAGAAGATCAACGAGCTTCTGCATTCGCCCGAAGTGGCGCGCGATCTCGACCATGATGAAGACAACAAGGAGAAATAGTGGCGCGTCGCGGCAAGAAGAAGGGCAGGCCGGTTTCCGGCTGGGTGGTGCTGGACAAACCGGTCGGCATGGGTTCGACCGAGGCCGTCGCCAAGGTCAAATGGCTGTTCCAGGCCGACAAGGCCGGCCACGCCGGCACGCTTGATCCGCTGGCGTCGGGCATGCTGCCGATTGCGCTGGGCGAGGCGACGAAGACGGTTCCCTATGTGCAGGACGGTGCCAAGATCTACCGCTTCACCGTGGCATGGGGCGAGGAACGCTCCACCGACGATCTGGAAGGGCCGGTGACGAAAACCTCTGATATGCGCCCCTCGCAGGCGGAGGTGGCAGCGCTTTTGCCGAAATATACCGGCGTCATCATGCAGACGCCGCCGCAGTTTTCGGCAATCAAGGTCGCCGGCGAGCGCGCCTATGATCTTGCGCGCGGTGGTGCGACGGTCGACATTCCGCCGCGTGAGGTGGAAATCGGCCGTCTCGAAATCGTCGAGCATGCGGACGGCCGCACGCTTTTCGAAACCGAATGCGGCAAGGGCACCTATGTCCGGTCGCTGGCCCGCGACATAGGCCGCGACCTTGGCTGTTTCGGCCATATAGCCGACCTGCGCCGCACCGAAGTCGACCCGTTCACGGCCGACGATTTCGTTACTGTCGCCGAACTGGAGACGGCACGCTTCGGCGATCGGGCAGATCCGGCGCCGCCGGCCGAACAGGCCGACGAAGGCACCGAAGAAGCCGTTCGTCCCCCGGATCGCTTTGACGAGATCGACGCGCTTCTGGTTGACACGGTTGCCGCTCTCGATTGTCTGCCGCAGGTCGCCGTCAGCGACGATACCGCGACGAAGATCAGGCTCGGCAACCCGGTTGTCATCCGTGGCCGCGATGCGCCCGTGGAGGCCGAGGAGGCCTGCGCCACGGCACGCGGCAGGCTGGTGGCCATCGGCGCCATTGAGCAAGGCATGTTCAAGCCCAAGCGGGTCTTCGGCGGCTGACCCCTGAAGCCGGCCTCTTGACACTGGCGGTTCGCTGCTTCCCATAAGGCATGCATGGCAAAGGCGGCAGGCTGATGAAGCGGTCACGGATGAAAAGACGGCGAACACCGGTCGGCGCATCGCCCGGAACGCTGATCGCCGATCCGTCCGCCGGCCGCAGCGAACTTCGCCTGACGCTGATCTCGCCCGAGAAATGCAAGACGATCGACAATGCCAGCATTGCCGACGTGTCCGCCAACTGTGAAAAGTGGCCGCTTCTATGGCTCGATTGCATCGGGCTTGGCAGCGTCGACCTCATCAAGGAGATCGGCCGCCTGTTCAAGCTGCATCCGCTGGCGCTGGAAGATGTGGTCAATACCGGCCAACGGCCGAAGGTCGACTTCTTCGAGGACCATGCTTTTGTGGTGCTGTCGATGATCGACGATGTGTCGACCCATCGTTATGAGCAGGTCTCCGTGTTCTTCGGCAAGAAGTTCGTGGTCACCTTCCAGGAGCGTGTCGGTGACCCGTTCGATCCGGTACGCAAGCGCATCGATGGCCCGATGCCCAACCGATTGCGTTCTCGCGGCGCGGATTATCTGGCCTATGCGCTGATCGACGCCATCGTCGACAGCTATTTCCCGCCGGTGGAGGCGGCGAGCGAGGTGGTCGACGGCATCGAGGACCAGATGCTGAATACGCCGCAACAGGGCCAGATGCGGCAACTTCACGAATTGCGCCGGACCACCCATGGGCTCAAGGGCGTGTTGTGGCCGCTGCGCGACGCCCTTGCCACCCTGATCCGCAGCGAGGCGCACTGCGTGAGCGCCGACACGAAAATCTTTCTCAACGACACGCTGGACCATGCGATGCGGCTGATCGAACTGGTGGAAACACAGCGCGACACCATCACCAGCCTGATGGAAATGCACCTGTCGCTATCGCAGGCGCGCACCAACGATATCATCAGCTATCTGACCATTGTTTCGGTGATCTTCATGCCGCTGACTTTCCTCGTCGGTGTATGGGGCATGAACTTCAGCCCCGATGTCTCGCCGTGGAACATGCCCGAACTGCGGGCTTATTACGGCTATCCTCTGGCACTTCTGTTCATGGCTGCGATCGCGCTTGGTTTGGTCGGCATCTTCAAGTGGAAGAAGTGGCTGTAGAAGCCGTCTCGCAAATGCCGCTGGCTTTTCCTGCGAAACTGCACTATATGCGCCGCAGCTTAGCGCATGGTCGCTTTGCTTTCATGACCCCTGCTGGACGACATCCCGGCTGTGGGCGCCTCGTTTCCTCAAACAGATAAGGAAAAAGTACGATGTCGATTACTGCTGAACGCAAGAAGGAATTGATGGGCGAATTCGCCACGGCCAAGGGCGACACCGGTTCTCCGGAAGTCCAGGTGGCCATCCTTTCCGAACGCATCAAGAACCTGACGGACCACTTCAAGGACCACAAGAAGGATAACCATTCCCGCCGTGGCCTTTTGGCTCTCGTCTCCCAGCGCCGCAGCCTGCTCGATTATCTCAATCGCAAGGACAGCGCGCGCTATCAGGCGCTGATCGAGAAGCTCGGCCTGCGTCGTTAACTGATTGACCGGCGGGCTCGAAAAGGGTCCGCCGGTCGCGCATTCGGGCTGACTGTCTCCGGTCGGCCCATCCCGGTTTCGAAACAGCGAAGGGCAACATCGAAACCGCCATGGACGGTCATGGGGCAGGATTGCAGGACGCTTGGTTGCGCCGTAGGCGCCCGGAAATTCACAAGCTTCCCGTTGTCTTGCCCGTGGCTGGTCCGCAAGGAAGCCAGGAAAAGCCTATCCGCGCACGATAAAATGGCGCGGCCTTTTCCGCATATGAAGGACAAGAAATGTTCAATCACCACAAAGTGGAAATCGAATGGGGTGGGCGCACGCTTACCCTCGAAACCGGCAAGATCGCCCGCCAGGCCGACGGCGCCGTGCTTGCGACCTATGGCGAGACCAAGGTTCTGGCCACCGTCGTTTCGATGAAAGAGCCGAAGCCCGGCCTCGATTTCTTCCCACTGACCGTCAACTACCAGGAAAAGACTTACGCCGCCGGCAAGATCCCCGGCGGTTATTTCAAGCGCGAAGGCCGTCCGAGCGAGAAGGAAACGCTGGTCTCGCGCCTCATCGACCGTCCGATCCGTCCGCTTTTCGCCGACGGCTACAAGAACGACACGCAGATCGTCGTCACCGTCGTCCAGCATGACCTTGAAAACGATCCGGACATCCTGTCGATCGTTGCCACTAGCGCGGCGCTGACGCTTTCGGGCGTTCCCTTCATGGGCCCGATCGGCGGCGCGCGCGTCGGCTACATCAACGGCGAGTATGTGCTCAACCCGCATATCGACGAGATGGAGGAATCCAAGCTCGATCTGGTCGTCGCCGGCACCACCGACGCCGTGCTGATGGTCGAGTCGGAAGCCAAGGAACTGGACGAAGAGACCATGCTCGGCGCCGTCATGTTCGGCCACAAGGGCTTCCAGCCGGTGATCGACGCGATCATCAAGCTGGCCGAGGTTGCCGCCAAGGACCCGCGCGATTTCACCACGCCTGACTATTCCGCGCTCGAAGCCGAAATGCTGAAGGTTGTCGGCGACGAACTGCGCGACGCCTACAAGATCACCGACAAGCAGCACCGCTACGCCGCCGTCGACGCCGTCAAGGCCAAGGTCAAGGCAGCTTTCGCTCCGGCGGAAGGCGAGGAAGCAAAATACACCTCCGAACAGATCGGCACCGTGTTCAAGGATCTCCAGGCCAAGGTTGTGCGCTGGAACATTCTCGACACCGGTTCGCGCATCGATGGCCGCGACCTGAAAACGGTCCGCAAGATCGTCTCCGAAGTCGGCGTTCTGCCGCGCACCCACGGTTCGGCGCTGTTCACCCGTGGCGAAACCCAGGCGCTGGTCGTTGCCACGCTGGGCACCGGCGAAGACGAGCAGTATGTCGACTCGCTCACCGGCATGTACAAGGAGAAGTTCCTCCTCCACTACAACTTCCCGCCCTATTCGGTGGGTGAAACCGGCCGCATGGGTTCGCCGGGCCGCCGCGAAATCGGCCATGGCAAGCTCGCCTGGCGCGCCATCCGCCCGATGCTGCCGACCGCCGACCAGTTCCCCTACACGCTGCGCGTGGTTTCGGAGATCACTGAATCCAACGGTTCGTCCTCGATGGCTACCGTTTGCGGCACCTCGTTGGCGCTGATGGATGCCGGCGTTCCGCTGGCCAAGCCCGTCGCCGGCATCGCCATGGGCCTGATCAAGGAAGGCGAGCGCTTTGCCGTTCTCTCCGACATCCTTGGCGACGAGGACCATCTCGGCGACATGGACTTCAAGGTCGCCGGTACTGCCAATGGCGTTACTTCCCTTCAGATGGATATCAAGATCGACGGCATCACCGAGGAGATCATGAAGATCGCGCTCGGCCAGGCCAAGGACGGTCGCCTGCATATCCTCGGCGAGATGGCCAACGCGCTGACCGGCGCGCGCGCTGAACTCGGCGAATTCGCCCCGCGTATCGAGGTCATGCATATCCCGACCGACAAGATCCGCGACGTGATCGGCTCGGGCGGCAAGGTCATCCGCGAGATCGTGGAAAAGACCGGTGCCAAGATCAACATCGAGGATGACGGCACGGTCAAGATCGCTTCGTCCAGCGCCAAGGAGATCGAGGCGGCGAAGAAGTGGATTCACACCATCGTAGCCGAGCCGGAAGTCGGTGAAATCTACGAAGGCACGGTCGTCAAGACCGCCGATTTCGGCGCTTTCGTGAACTTCTTCGGTCCCAAGGACGGCCTTGTCCACATCTCGCAGCTTGCCAGCGAGCGCGTCGCCAAGACGTCGGACGTCGTCAAGGAAGGCGACAAGGTCTGGGTCAAGCTGATGGGCTTTGACGAGCGCGGCAAGGTTCGCCTGTCGATGAAGGTCGTCGACCAGGCCACCGGCAAGGAAATCGTCAAGGAAAAGAAGGCCGAAGGCGAAGAAGACGCCGCTTAAAACCCGGTATCCTGATGCATTGATAAGCGCGGGCTTGTCCCGCGCTTATTTTATGGGGCTGGGTAATTTCAGGGTATCGGCGAATGGCGAATATTCTCTAGGCGTTGCCGATCATTGCTTCTGTGTGGAGGACACAAAGCCACCGTGTGCCTTCCCTGTTCCATACGGTCGTATCTGCGGCTTCCATATCAAATGGCTTTTCGCCGTCCATCGTGCCCTTCTGCCTGACCTTGTAAGCGATGATGGCGGTGTCTTTCGTTGGAAACAGCACCTGCACGTCACTCATTTTGTAGGAGTCCAGCGTCCACGTACTCCCCTTCATGATTTTTCCGAAGTCGTCGCGGGAAATCTCTGATACACCCCGCGCACCGGTGACGATGCTTCTGTTTGCCACCATCGCACTCGCGGCCTCAACGTCTCCTGAAACCATTGTGTCCCAGAATCGCTTTTCCAGATCGATGATTTCCTGTTTGTCGACCATGCTCAGATCCCATGATTGGAGGAAGGTGGCTGACAAACGGCTGTGCGCAGCCAACAGTTCCGCCGCAACCGCAATAGTGACCACGTGATGGCGGCGGCGGCGGGCAACGCTCTCAAAACCCTGTTCCATCCGTTCGAGGCGGAGGCCGTTGCCTTGCCGAAAAAGGGCGAGACGGTCCTTTTCCCGGGAGCTGAGCCCGGCTTTCGTTTGCCGCAGGGTTTCGAAGCGATTTTACATCCGGTTCAGGGTTTTCGCCCCGATTTCCGAACGCTGCTGGCCTCAGGCTATGCCGTCGAGCCGCGTCCTGACGGGCAGGGCTACGCCATGGCGCTTGTTCTCGCCGGCCGCCATCGCGGCCAGAACGAACTGCGCATTGCCGACGCCATCGAGCGCACCGTGCCGGGTGCGCTGATCCTCGTCGCAGGCTCCAAGGATGACGGCATCGCCAGCCTGCGCAAGCGGCTTGGCGGTCTCGTTGCCATCGAAGGATCGCTGCCGAAATACCACGGCCTCGCCTTCTGGTTCCGGCGGCCGGCGGACGAGGGAGCTGCCGAAATATTGCGTGCCACCAATCCGTCGATGCTGGTTGAAGGCCGTTTCCATACCGCGCCAGGCATGTTCTCTTTCGACCGGGTCGACGCCGGGTCGAAGCTGCTGGCGGCCCACCTGCCGGATGACTTGAGCGGGCGTGTCGCCGATTTCTGCGCCGGTTGGGGCTACCTGTCGGCGGAAGTGCTGGCTCGTTGCCCCCGTGTCGCTGCGCTCGATCTCTATGAGGCGGATTTCGAAGCGCTGGAAGCGGCGAAGAAGAACCTGGCCGGTGCGGTGCCTGAGCCCCGCTTCTTCTGGCACGATCTGCTGAGTGAGCCTGTCGGCGAGCGGTACGACGCCATCGTCATGAACCCGCCCTTCCATCGCGCCCGCGCCGCCGAGCCGGCAATCGGTGCGGGCATGGTCCGGATGGCAGCGAAGGCGCTGAAACCCGGCGGCCGGCTATTCATGGTGGCGAACCGCCAGCTCCCCTACGAACCGGTGCTGGCCGCAACCTTTTCAAGCCATGGCGAGATCGCCCGCGATGGCATGTTCAAGGTGTTTTCCGCGCGCCGCTGATCCAGTTCCGGAGCCTGCTAAGGGCTTTCAGTGCAGGTTGGCGACGCGCTTCTCCAGCCTGTCGCGCTCGGACATGGCGTTGCCGATTTCGACGGTCAGCGGCGCCGGGCGGCCGAACAGGAAGCCTTGCACCACTTCGCAGCCGGCAGCCCGAAGCAGGGTCGCCTGGCTTTCCGTTTCAACGCCCTCGGCGATGATGGATACGCCCAGCGCCCGCGAAAGCCCGACGATGGTGGAGACCACCGCCCCGGAACTGGAATCGGTATCCATGCGGCTGACGAAGGAACGGTCGATCTTGAGCTTGCCGAACGAAAAGTCGATCAGGTAGCTGAGGTTGGAATAGCCGGTGCCGAAGTCGTCGACGGCAACCGAAATGCCCATCTCGGAAAGCTGCCGCAGAATGGTTGCGGCGCGGTCCCGGTCCTGCATCATTGCCGTTTCGGTGACTTCCAATTCCAGGCGCGAAGGCTCGATGCCGGTGCTGGCCATCGTATCGCTGACGATGCCGACGAAATCCCGCGCCATGAACTGCACCGGAGAAATGTTGACGGCGACGAAACAGTCATGCGGCAGATGGCGGGCGTCCGTGCAGGCCTTGCGCAGCACCCAGGCGCCGATCGGCATGATCATGCCCGTCTCCTCGGCGATCGGAATGAATTCCGTCGGCGGGATCATGCCGCGTTCGGGGTGTTTCCACCGGATCAGCGCCTCGTAGCCGACGGTGCGTCCGGTCGAAAGGTCGAACTGCGGCTGATAGTGCAGGTCGAAGTCGCCCCGGTCGAAGGCCGGATGAAGCTCGGACTCGATCCACTGCCGGTAGTCCGCGACCTTGCCCATGTCCGGATGGAAGACGGACCAGTTGCCGACACCGCAGGCGCGCGCGTTCTGCAAGGCCAGATTGGAACGCCGCAGGATCAGGACGGGGTCGGTTCCGTCCTTCGGCATGGCGACGATGCCGATCGAAATGCTGACCGACTGCAGATGCGAGGCAAGCTGATAGGGAGCCATCATTGTCTCGATCAGCTTTTCGGCGATCGATTCCATGGTTCCGGTGACTTCATGGTCGGGATAGAGCATGGCAAACTCGCCGGCTCCGATGCGTCCAATGGTGACGCCTTCCGGCACGCAGGCACGCAGCCGCCGCGTGAAAGCGACGATCAGGTCGTCGCCCTGGCTGTAGCCGATCGCATCGTTGATATGCTTGAAACGGTCGATATCGATATCGATGAGGTAGACGGGTTCGCCGGTCCTGGCGGTTTTCACCGCCGCTTCGGCGATTTTGCCGACCATGGCCGCCCGCGCCAGCAGGCCGGTCAGCTTATCGAAATTGGTTTCCTTGAAAACATAATCGGCGGATTCGTCGACGCCGGCATAAAACGACATCGCCGCACCCGCCGCGGCAAGGGCGCACAGCGCTGCGACGATAGCGATTACGGTTTGCGCCGGCATGCCGGCCAAGCCGTCGCCGAATCCGAACTTCAGGCCCCATATGCCAAGAAGAAAGCTGCCACACCCGGAACTGGCTATCGTAATCAGCCGAAACATCGGCGTGCGGTTCGGGTTTTTGGCGAAAGACATCTTAAACGTCCCCAAGTCGGGGAACTTTTAGCGGAACTCTCCTTAAAATAAGTTTCCGCTGATGCAGCTAAATTTAAACGAAGAACTTATGGTGAAGACTTCCTGAAAACGATTGCTGGGGCAGTTACTCCCGCCCGCTATCCATTTCCTTCAGCGCTTCCAGTGTCGGCATGGAAACGATGTGATAGCCGGAATCGACGTAGTGAATCTCCCCGGTCACCCCCGAAGACAGATCGGAGAGCAGATAAAGTGCCGAGTTGCCGACTTCGTCGAGGGTGATGTTGCGGCGGAGCGGCGAGTTGCGCTGCTGGTAGCCGAACATATGGCGGGCATCCGAAATACCGGCGCCGGCAAGCGTGCGCACCGGGCCGGCGGAAATGCCGTTCACCCTGATGCCGCGCGGGCCGTAGTCGTTGGCAAGATAGCGCACGCTGGCTTCAAGGCCGGCCTTGGCGACGCCCATGACGTTGTAGTTCGGCATGACGCGAACCGAGCCGGCATAGGTCAGCGTCACCATGGCGCCGCCTTCCTTCATCAGGGCCGCGGCATGGCGCGCCACTTCGGTGAAAGAATAGCAGGAGATGACCATGGTGCGGATGAAGTTCTCGCGGCTGGTGTCGGCGTAGAGCCCCTTCAACTCGTTCTTGTCGGAAAAGCCGATGGCGTGGACGATGAAATCAAGCCCGCCCCAGGCATCGCCCAGCGTCTGGAAGGTCGCGGCTACCGAGGCGCTGTCCTCGACATCGCAGGGAACGGTGAGCGAAGCGCCGACCTGTTCGGCCAATGGCTTGACCCGGCGGCCGAACGCTTCGCCCTGGTAGCTGAAAGCAAGCTCGGCGCCCTGCTCGGAAAGCTTCCTGGCGATGCCCCAGGCGATCGAGTGATCGTTGGCGACACCCATGACAAGCCCTCGCTTGCCCTTCATCAGTCCGTCCATGGCCGGCACCTCTTATGCGGAATAACGCTGAAAGACCAGTGTGGCGTTGGTGCCGCCGAAGCCGAAGGAATTCGACAATACGGTGTCGATCCTGGCGTCGTCGATCCGCTTGCGTACGATCGGCATACCCTCGAATTCGGGGTCGAGGTTTTCGATATGGGCGCTTTCGCCAATGAATTTGCCCTGCATCATCAGGATCGAATAGATCGATTCCTGCACGCCGGCGGCCCCCAGCGAGTGGCCGGTGAGCGACTTGGTCGAGGTGATGTACGGCATCTTTTCGCCGAACACCTCGCGGATGGCGCCCATTTCCTTGGAATCGCCGACCGGCGTCGAGGTGCCGTGCGTATTGATGTAGTCTACCGGCGTCTTCACCGTGGCGAGCGCCTGGCGCATGCAGCGGATGGCGCCCTCGCCGGACGGTGCCACCATGTCATAGCCGTCGGACGTCGCGCCGTAGCCCGTCAGTTCGCAGTAGATCTTCGCGCCGCGCGCTTTGGCGTGTTCCAGTTCCTCCAGCACCAGCACGCCGGCGCCGCCTGCGATGACGAAGCCGTCGCGGTTGACGTCATAGGCGCGCGAGGCGCTCGAGGCCTTGTCGTTGAACTTGGACGACATCGCGCCCATGGCGTCGAACAGGTCGGACATGGTCCAGTCGAGGTCTTCGTGGCCGCCGGCGAACATGACGTCCTGCTTGCCCCACTGGATCATTTCGGCCGCGTTGCCGATGCAGTGCGCCGAGGTCGAGCAGGCCGAGGAGATCGAGTAGTTGACGCCGTGGATCTTGAACCAGGTGGCAAGCGTCGCCGAGGCGGTGGACGACATCGCCTTCGGAACCGCGAACGGCCCGATGCGCTTCGGCGAGTTGTTCTTCAGCGTTATCTCGGCGGCTTCAACGATGGTGCGGGTCGACGGCCCGCCGGAGCCCATGATGATGCCGGTGCGCTCGTTGCCGGAAACGACGCTTTCCTCAAGCCCGCTGTCGGCGATCGCCTGTTTCATCGCGACGTGGTTCCACATGCCGCCCTGCGACAGGAAGCGTGCGGCGCGGCGGTCCACCATTTCGGCAAGCTGGTCGGGACCGAGTTTCGGCGAACCCCAGACCTGGCAGCGGAAGCCATGTTCGGCAAACGATTCGGAGAAGGTGATGCCGGATTTGGCGTCGCGCAGCGACGCCTGGACTTCGCCGGCATCGTTGCCGATCGACGATACGATACCGAGGCCGGTGACTACGACGCGTCTCATGGGCGATTTCCTTCCAGTCCGGCGCCCGTCAGGCGGCGGCTTCCTGCTTCGACAGGCCGACCTTGAGGTCGGTCGCCTTGTAGATAGGTTCGCCATCGGCCTTGAGCCAGCCATCGGCGATGCCGAGCACCAGCCGGCCGCGCATGACGCGCTTGAAGTCGATCCCGTACTCAACCTTCTTCACGGAAGGGGTGACCATGCCCTTGAACTTCACCTCGCCGGTGGACAGCGCCATGCCTTTTCCTTGCTCGCCGAGCCAGCCGAGGAAGAAGCCGGTCAACTGCCACATGGCGTCGAGACCGAGGCAGCCGGGCATGATCGGGTTGCCGATGAAGTGGCAGGGAAAGAACCAGAGATCCGGCTTGATGTCGAATTCCGCGCGCACGAAGCCCTTGTCGAACTCGCCGCCGGTCTCGCTGATCTGCGTGATACGGTCGAACATCAGCATCGGCGGGGCCGGCAATTGCGCATTTCCCGGCCCGAACAGTTCGCCGCGGGCGCAGGCGAGCAGTTCTTCATAGCCGTAGCTGGATTTCGAATCCGCCATGAATAAACGTCCCCAATCTGGTGCGGGCGGTTGCTTGCCCTTGTCCCTGGTTTCCTGGCACGGTCCGTTTCTGGCCGAAAACCGACGTTTGCGCTTAGCCTGCCACTCCGGCCGGGTCAATGCGCGCTATTGATCGTATAGCGCCGAAAGAATATATGTTGAAGCGCTTGCGAGCGTGATAGAGCCTTTGTTTCAACCGTTTCCGCGTGTCGTCACAAAATGGCTCGCTTCCGGGAAAGATAAGATTTGAACTGGCCGAAGGAAAGAGTTGCTGTGGACAAGCGGGTTCGTGAGGCCGGCCTGAGACCGACACGCCAGCGTATCGCGCTGGCCGATTTGCTGTTCGCCAAGGGCGACCGCCACCTTTCGGCGGAAGAACTGCACGAGGAAGCGCTCGCCGCCGGTGTGCCGGTGTCACTCGCCACCGTCTATAACGCCCTGCATCAGTTTACCGAGGCCGGGATGCTGCGCATTCTGGCGGTGGAAGGCGCGAAGACCTATTTCGACACCAACACGTCCGATCACCATCACTTTTATGTCGAGGGCGAAAACAGGATTTTCGACATCGACAGCGGACCGGTCACGGTCAACAACCTGCCGGAACCGCCGGAAGGCATGGAAATCGCCAACGTCGATATCGTTGTGCGGCTTCGCCAGAAGCGCGGCGAATAGGCTGACGCAGGCGAACCAGCCGGGTCCGGCCGCCTACTTTTCAGTCCCGGCTACCTTTTCAGTCTTTGACCTTTTCGCCGGGATAGGCGCCCCATAGCGATGACTGGTTAATCCAGCCGGTATGGCCCTCGAAGGTCATTTCGCACCACTGGCCGTTGCAGGACTTGATCGTTCCCATGACGCCGGGTTCGAGGATTGCGACGACCGAGGCATCCTTGGACGGGTCGTCGAGCAGGTTGATGCGGCTGTCCTTGCCGCGCTGCCAGGGGGCCACCATCGCGGTGCGCCGGCCCGAAAGCAGCGACTGGTTGATCCACCCTTCCGAGCCGTCGGCGTCGCGCACGCGCCGCCAGGTATCGTACTCCTGGACGATCTCCATCGGCAGGCCCGATTTCGTGTACATCCAGTCGACGGAATAATTGACGCCCGGCCCGATGCGCGAATTGACCCGGCCCGACTTGAGGCTGACGAATCGCGGCAGCGGCAAGCCGCTCGGCCCCAGCCGTACCTGCGCGGGTGAAGCAGCACTTTGCGCATTGATGTGGGTGGGAAGAAACAGCACCGTGCCCAGAAATGCTGCGCCAAGAGCCATGCGAAGCGACGCGATACCAGACACTTTTGTTCTTGCTCCAACAGGGCGCGCCGATGGCCAGCGCCTTTTTCTTTGTCTTCCGCAGCCCCGCTTGTTACAGGATGTATTCGAGCCGCGACCAGCTTCCAGTTTCGCCGGTCTTGGTTAAAGAGGTCTCAACAGGATCGCGAATCGAGGATAAAATGGCCGGCAAGAAGAAGCCCCTCGTTGTCATCACCCGCAAACTGCCCGACCCGGTCGAGACGCGGATGCGTGAATTGTTCGATGCCCGGCTGAACGTCGAGGACCGGCCGATGACGCAGCCGGAACTGGTGGCGGCAGTGCGCGAGGCGGACGTCCTCGTCCCGACCATCACCGATACCATCGACGCGGCGCTGATCGAGCAGGCGGGCGAGAACCTCAAGCTGATCGCCAATTTCGGCAACGGCATCGACAGGATCGACGTCGCGGCCGCGACCAGGAAGGGCATCACCATCACCAATACGCCCAACGTTTTGACCGAGGACACCGCCGACATGACCATGGCGCTGATGCTGGCCGTGCCGCGTCGGCTGGCGGAGGGCGCCAACGTGCTGCCCGGCGACAAGAAATGGGCGGGCTGGTCGCCGACATGGATGCTGGGCCGCCGCATCTGGGGCAAGCGGCTGGGCATCGTCGGCATGGGCCGCATCGGCACGGCGGTCGCCAAACGGGCCAAGGCGTTCGGCCTTTCCATCCACTACCACAACCGCCATCGTGTGCTGCCGGAAGTGGAGGAGGGGCTGGAGGCGACCTATTGGGAAAGCCTCGACCAGATGCTTGCGCGCATGGACATCATTTCCGTTAACTGCCCCTCGACGCCGGCAACCTTCCATCTGCTTTCGGCGCGTCGGCTGGCGCTGCTCCAGCCTACCGCCTACATCGTCAATACCGCGCGCGGCGACATCATCGACGAGGATGCGCTGGTCAAGCTGATCCAGGACGGGAAGATCGCAGGCGCGGGTCTGGACGTCTACGAAAACGAGCCAGCGCTGAACGCCAAGCTGCTCAAGCTGGCAACCAAGGGCAAGATGGTGCTTTTGCCGCATATGAGTTCGGCGACCATTGAAGGCCGCATCGACATGGGCGAGAAGGTCATCATCAACATCCGCGCCTTTTTCGACGGCCACCGCCTGCCGGATCGGGTACTGCCGCTCAGGACGTGATTTACGCCTTTTTCGGTTTCGAGTAGGCGATCGTCTCGAAGCGCGCCGCCAGCGCATCGTAAAGCAGAAGCCGCCCGACCAGCGGTTCGCCGATGCCGGTAATCAGCTTGATCGCCTCCATCGCCTGCAAGGTGCCGATGACGCCGGGCAGCGCGCCGAGCACGCCGGCTGCCGCGCAGGAAGGCACCAGACCGGCCGGCGGCGCTTCGGGGAAGAGGTCACGGTAAGACGGGTTCTGCCGCCCGTCTCTGCCTGTCTCGAACGGCTTCAGCACCGTCACCGAGCCGTCGAAGCGGCCGATGGCGGCATGCACCAGCGGCTTTTTTTTGGCTTCACAGGCATCGGCCACCGCATAGCGCGTCTCGAAATTGTCGGAGCCGTCGACCACGATATCGTAGCCGGCGACAAGGGCAGGGGCGTTTTCAGCCGTCAGCCGCAAGACATGCAGTTCGACGGCGACATTGGGGTTGATGCCAAGGATCGCGGCCCTGGCGCTGTCCGCCTTGGTCTTCCCGATGGCCGATGTGGTGTGGATGACCTGCCTTTGCAGGTTGGAAAGCGAGACGGTGTCGTCGTCGACGATGCCTAGCGTGCCGACCCCTGCCGCCGCCAGATATTCGAGCACCGGCGAACCGAGCCCGCCCGCGCCGATCACCAGCACGCGCGCTCGTTTCAACTTCTGCTGGCCTGCGCCGCCGATCTCCGGCAACACGATATGGCGGGCGTAGCGCTCCAGTTCAGGATCGGTCAGGATCGTCATCGGATAAGCATAGGGCCGTGCGCTGCGCTTGTCAGGAGCCCTGCGTTGGCCCAGCCGCGCCGTGGTCGACGGTCAGGAACTGCGCCCGGCCCTCCAGACTGGCAAACAGGGACGGCTCGGTGCCGGTCATGAAGGCCTGGCAATTCAACTCCTCCAGAATGGAAAACAGCGCGGCGCGGCGGCCGCCGTCCAGATGCGCGGCGATCTCGTCCAGCAGCAGGATCGGCCGGATGCCCGACATTTCGCCGGTAAGGCGCGCATGCGAAAGCACCATGCCGACCAGGAGCGCCTTCTGTTCGCCGGTCGAACAAAGTTCGGCCGGCATCGCTTTCGGCCGGTGGCGGACGAGAAGGTCGGATCGGTGCGGGCCATCGAGCGTACGGCCGGCGATGCGGTCGCGCTCGCGCCCCTCGGCCAGTGCCCGCCGGAACCGTTCCTCGACGTCGACGGCCGGCAGCGAGGCGACCTGCATCTCCAATTCGCCGGAAAGGGCAAGATCGGCGTGCGGGAACGGGCCTTCGTCCGGCAGCCTGCCGATCATGGCGGTAAGCAGGCGCACCAGCTCAGTGCGGGCCGCGGCGATCGCCACGCCGGTTTCCGCCATTTGCTGCTCGATCGCCTCGAACCACGCCCCGTCGCGTGAGCCATCGGCCAGCAGGCGGTTGCGTCCGCGCATGGCCTTTTCGTAGTCGAGCGCGCGCTGGCCGTGGCCGGCATCGATGGCCAGCACCAGACGGTCGAGGAAACGCCGCCTGTCGCCGGCAGGCCCGGTGAACAGCGCATCCATCGCCGGCGTCAGCCACACCACCCGCAGCCATTCCAGCATCGCATCGGCCGAGCGTGCCGGCGCGCCGTTGATGCGCACGCGCCTCGTTGCCTCGCCGTTGACGATCCCGGTGCCGATCTCGACCTCGCCTTGCGGTCCGTCGAGCACGGCATGAAGCGCGAAACCGCCGTCGCCGCCTTCGCGCGCCACATCGCCATAGGGCGCCCGGCGCAGGCCGCGCCCCGGCGTGAACAGCGAAATCGCCTCCAGAAGGTTGGTCTTGCCGGCCCCGTTGTCGCCGGTGAACACCACAGCGCCCGGCCGCAGGTCAATGGACAAGCCGGCATAGTTGCGGAAATCGGTCAGCGAAAGCCGGGTGATATGGGTTTGAGCGCGGTCATCCATAGGGCAGGGCGCTCGAAACGAGACCGGTTGGCAAGTGAAAAACTAGACCCGCATCGGCATCAGCACGTAGAGCGTGGTTTCGTCGCTGGTGTCGTGGATCAGGGTCGGCGAGCCGGCATCGGCCAGCATGAATTTCGCCTCGCTGCCGGTAAGCTGGGCGGCGACATCGAGCAGATAGCGCGCGTTGAAGCCGATCTCGATCGGATCGGACGCATAATCCGCCGCCAGTTCTTCGGTGGCGCTGCCGGAATCCGGGTTGTTGACGGCAAGCGTCACCTGGCCATCGGAAATCGACATCTTCACGGCCCGCCCGCGCTCCGAAGAGATGGTGGAGACGCGGTCGACGGCCGCCGAAAAACTCTGGCGGTCGATGACGAGTTTCTTGTCGTTGCCCGTCGGAATGACCCGCTGGTAATCCGGGAAGGTGCCGTCGATCAGCTTCGAGGTCAAAACGACGCTGCCGATGGTGAAGCGGATCTTGGTTTCCGAAAGCTCGGTGGTGACGGCGACATCCGGGTCGTCGACCAGCTTCTGCAGTTCGCTGACCGTCTTGCGAGGAATGATGATGCCGGGCATGCCCTCCGAACCCGCTGGCGCCTCGATTTCGGCGCGCGCCAGGCGGTGGCCGTCGGTCGCCACCGAGCGCAGCTTCAGTTTGCCGCCCACCTCATGCGTGTGCAGGTAGATGCCGTTGAGATAATAGCGCGTCTCCTCGGTAGAGATGGCGAACTGGGTCTTTTCGATCAGCCCCTTGAGCGCGGCGGAATCGAGCCGGAAGATGTGCGGGAACGAACCCGCCGATAGCTCCGGGAAATCGGATTGCGGCAGGCATTGCAGGCGGAAGCTCGACCGGCCGGAAGCAACGGTCATGGCGTTGCCGTCCTCGTCCGTCCTCAGCATCACCTCGGCGCCGTCGGCCAGCTTGCGCACGATGTCGTAGAGCAGGTGAGCCGGCACCGTGGTCGCGCCGCCTTGCTCCACCTTGGCGGGCGTCGCCTCGGTAACCTCGAGGTCGAGGTCGGTTGCCTTCATTTCGAGGCTGGCGCCGTCGGCTGCGAGCAGCACGTTGGACAGGATCGGTATGGTGTTGCGGCGCTCGACCACGCGGTGAACGTGGTTCAGGGACTTCAGGAGATTTGACCGTTCCAGGATGACGCGCATGACGATAGAAGCTCACTTGACTGAACGAGCGGGCCACCGAGAAACGGCGGCCCGGAAAAGGTCCGGCATGGGGCCAGAGTCCAAGCCAGACTGACAGGAAAACCCGTTCGAACGCAAGCCCGCGCTGCCGGTTCCGGGCGGCTTCGCGGGCTTTTTGGGGATAACCCCCGCAAAGGGCGCCTGACTGCGCCCCGGCCGCGCTACGCCTGCTCGTTGATCAACCTGCGTAGGAGTTCGAGTTCCTGCGCCAGCGTATTGTCGTTGCCGGAAAGGTCCTCGATCTTGCGCACGGCGTGGAGAACGGTGGTGTGGTCCCGGCCGCCGAAGCGCCGGCCGATTTCCGGAAGCGAGCGCGGCGTCATCACCTTGGCCAGATACATGGCGATCTGCCTCGGCTTGACGATGGTGCGGGTGCGCCGATTGGACAGCAGTTCCGTTTTCGACACGTTGTAATGGCGTGCGACGATCCGCTGGATATCCTCGATGCGGACCCGCTTCGGCTCGCCGGTGCGGTAGATGTGGCCGAGGATCTCGTCGATGCGGTCGATGGTGATCTGCGGCTCGAAGGATTGCCGGAACAGAAGCTGGTTGAACGCGCCTTCCAGTTCGCGGCCGCTGCCGGTTACGGTGCGGGCGACGTGGTTGAGGATTTCCTCCGAAATGTCGAGCGGAGTGCCTTCCGCTGTCGCTGTCGCCAGCCTGAGCTTGAGCATGCCCAGCCGCATGGCGAAATCCGGTGCCGACATTTCCAGCGCTACGCCGCCGTTGAGACGCGAGCGCACGCGCGGTTCCAGCGATTCCAGTTCCGAAGGCGGCCGGTCGGCGGCGACGACCACCTGCTTGGCACTGTCCAGAAGCATATTGATGAGATGACAGAATTCGTGCTGGATCGACTTGCCCTGCAGGAACTGCATGTCGTCGATGATCAGAAGGTCGATATCGCGCAATTGCTCTTTCAGCGTCAGCGCGTTGTTGTCGCGGATGGCGGTGGCGAAGCGCCACATGAAATATTCGGCCGTCAGGTAGACGACGCGCGATTTCGGGTTCTGTTTCAGCGATTCCGCGGCGATGGCCTGCAACAGATGGGTCTTGCCGAGTCCGACCGTGGCATGCAGGAAAAGCGGGTTGAAGCGCACCGCGCTCGACTGGGATTCAGCGACCGCGCGGGCGGCGGCAAACGCCACCCGGTTGGATGGCCCTTCGATGAAGGAGCCGAAAGTGTAGCGCGGGTCGAGCGGTGAGCCCAACACGCTCTGGCGCAGTTCCGTTTCGGCGGGGCGGCCATGCGGCAGGCCTGCGCGTTCAGGCCGGCCTGCCGTCGTGCCGGCAGCAAGCGCTGCCTGCGTCTGCCGGCTTGCCTTGTGTGCGGTGGCCGCCTCGGTCTCTGCGCTGCGTGCGGAATGGCGCGTGGCGGTACGCACGATGATGTCGATCTTGAGGACTTCAGGGTCTTCCTGTTTCCACAGCTCGGAAATGACGTCGAGGTAGTGACCGTTGATCCAGGAGCGCAGGAAAGCGGTCGGAACGGAGATGCGGACGATGCCCTTTGAGGCTTCGGCCAGCTTCATCCTGCCGAACCAGCTCGAATAAACCTCGCTGCCCAGGCGAGCCTTCAACTGGACCTTGATGCGCTCGAACCGCTGCTCGGCTTCCGTTGACGCTGTCATCCGGCCCTCTCCGGGCAGATTTGCTGGAAATGGGAAGTCGCCGCTGAAATCCCTGTCGACGCCGCTCTGCATTCTCAAATTCCTTATCTCGTACCTGTTTACGCCGGGATGCGCCTCCAGCATCCTGATCCGGCGACCTGTTATCGCGAACGAAATCTGCCAGCCGCCGCCGGCCGCAAGTCTCGCCCTGGTCTCCCCGAGGCCTAACGGCCCCGCCACATCATCCGGCATGCACAGGCAAGACGAAGCCGCCCGGCCGAATTGCCGGATTACTCGTCCTGTCACGCGCTGCTACGCCGGTCCCCGTATCGAAGGGCAAACCTCTCCGTTCACGGACGCTGATCCGTGTTGTGGATTCTGCCAATTTTGGCTGGCCGACTTAGGTTCGGTGAGGGCCGCTGGCCCTTCCCTTTCGATGGGTGGACACTACCGAAATCCCTGTGGAAAGGGCAAGGCCGCCACTAACACAATTTTAACGAATCTGGTTACCGGAGCGGCCCCAAATGGGCTGCCGAGACGACGCGTCCTGGCAAAGCC
>JBARYG010000108.1:0-2729 GCA_049647745.1 Mesorhizobium sp. | reverse complement strand
GCCGAACAGCTTCCGCCGATGGATTTCGGCCGCATTGCCGCCCAGTCCGCCAAGCAGGTCATCGTGCAGAAGGTGCGCGAGGCCGAGCGCGACCGCCAGTATGACGAATACAAGGACCGTATCGGGGAAATCCTCAACGGCACCGTCAAGCGCGTCGAATATGGCAACGTCATTGTCGACCTCGGCCGTGGCGAGGCGATCATCCGTCGCGACGAGCTGATCCCGCGTGAAAATTACAAATATGGCGACCGCGTGCGCGCTTATGTCTACGACGTGCGCCGCGAGCAGCGCGGCCCGCAGATATTCCTGTCGCGCACCCATCCGCAATTCATGGCCAAGCTGTTCACCATGGAAGTGCCGGAAATCTACGACGGCATCATCGAGATCAAGTCGGTCGCCCGTGATCCGGGTTCGCGCGCCAAGATCGCGGTGATTTCCCGCGACAGCTCCATCGATCCGGTCGGCGCCTGCGTCGGTATGCGCGGTTCGCGCGTGCAGGCCGTGGTCGGCGAATTGCAGGGCGAGAAGATCGACATCATTCCATGGTCGCCTTCGGCCGCTTCCTTTATCGTCAACGCGCTGCAGCCGGCCGAAGTCGCCAAGGTGGTGCTGGACGAGGATGCCGAGCGTATCGAGGTCGTGGTGCCGGACGACCAGCTTTCGCTGGCCATCGGCCGTCGCGGCCAGAACGTGCGATTGGCCTCGCAACTCACCGGCTGGGATATCGATATCCTGACCGAGGAAGAGGAATCGCAGCGCCGCCACAAGGAATTCGTCGAGCGCTCGGCGCTGTTCATGGAAGCCCTCGATGTCGACGAGATGGTCGGCCAGGTGCTCGCCTCCGAAGGCTTCACCAGCGTCGAGGAAGTGGCCTATGTCGAGCCGGAGGAAATCTCCTCCATCGACGGCTTTGACGACGATACGGCTTCGGAAATCCAGCAGCGCGCCCGCGAATATCTGGAGAAGATCGAGGCCGAGTACGACGCCAAGCGCAAGGCGCTCGGCGTGCAGGACGAACTGCGCGAAATTCCGGGCGTGACCACGGCCATGATGGTGACCTTGGGCGAGGACGGCGTGAAGACGGTGGAGGATTTCGCGGGCTACGCCGCCGATGACCTGACCGGCTGGAAGGAACGCAAGGACGGCGAGACCAAGGTGTTCCCCGGTGTGCTCGCCGAGCACGGCGTGTCACGCGCGGATGCGGAGCAGATGGTGCTGGCTGCCCGGCTGAAGGCCGGCTGGATCAGCGAAGAAGAGCTTGCGGCCGAAGCGGAAACGGCTGACGAAGCCGTTGGTGCATGAGGTGAAACCGCATCGCACACGCCCCGCTTCCCAAAGAGATGAACGATCGCACCTGCATCGTCACCCGCAAAGAGGCCGAACCGGATGATCTGATCCGTTTCGTCGTCGGCCCGGATTCGGTCGTCGTCCCTGACATCAAGAGAAGTCTTCCCGGCCGCGGTTGCTGGGTGAGCGCCGATCGCCTACATGTGGACAAGGCGGCGGCGAAGAATCTGTTTGCGCGTGCCTTCAAGGCGCAAGTGACCGTTCCTGCCGATCTGGGCGCGATGGTCGACGTCTTGCTGGCCAGATTTGCGCTGGGCATGTTGGGCATGGCGCGCAAGGCCGGCGCGATAGCGCTTGGCGCGACCAAGGTCGAAAGCGCGGTGCGCTCCGGTTTGGCGCTTTGCGTGCTGCATGCCAATGAGGCGTCGCAGGACGGCGTGCGCAAGATCAGCCAGGCCCGCAAGGCGACGGTGCATCTGGGCGGTCCTGCCGTGCCTGCCTACAAACTTTTCTCCGAGGCCGATTTGAGTTTGGCATTGGGGGGTACAAATGTGATACATGCTGCCGTTCTCGCGGGCGACGCGGGCAAGGCGGTTCTGAAGCGCATGGTTGCGCTCGACCGATATCGGGGCGGAACCCCGGACGATCTGGCAATGCTTGCGGCGATTGCCGGCGAAGATGACGCCGCAGAGGATATGGAATGAGCGATACGAAATCGGGCGATGACAAGACCTTGAGCGTCACTCCCAAGAAGACCCTGACGCTGAAGCGTCCGGGTATGGAACAGGGCGTCGTGCGCCAGAATTTCTCTCATGGCCGCACCAAGCAGGTCGTGGTCGAGACCAAGAAGCGCAAATTCTCCATGCCCGGCGACAAGCCGGAGCAGGTGGCGGCGCCCGCGTCGGTCTTTGCGCCCAAGCCGCAGCCGGCTCCCGTTGCGCCTGCCCCTGTTGTCCAGGAAGCGCCCAAGGCGCCGACGCCGGCAGCACCGACCCCGGCAGAACGCAGTGGCGTGGTGCTGAACGATCTGTCGCGCAGCGAGATGGAAGCGCGCCGTCGCGCGCTCGAGGGTTCGCAGGCGCGTGACATGGAGGATCGCCAGCGCGCGCTGGAAGATGCCAAGCGCCGGGCCGAGGAAGACGAGCGCCGCAAGCGCGAGCGCGAGGAATCCGCTCGCCGCCAGGCCGAGGAGGAATCCCGCCTGCAGGCCGAGGCCGAATCGCGCCGTCGCGCCGAGGAGGAAGCCCGCCGCCGTGCGCCGCAGGCCGCCGATCTGGCGACCGCCGACGAAGAAGATGTCAAGCCGAAGCGTGTCGGCACCGGTGCCGGTGTTCCGGTTCGCCGGCTGGCGACGCCCGAAGTGGCGCGTCCGGCCAAGCCTACCCAGGGTGAGGAGGACCGCCGTCGCGGCAAGCTGACGCTGAATTCGGCGCTGTCCGACG
>JBARYG010000107.1:0-4265 GCA_049647745.1 Mesorhizobium sp. | reverse complement strand
AGGTAATGAAGAAGATCGTCGCTAGGATCGCGGTTGCACGGGTCAGCGTATTGGCGGCGCCGCGCGCCGTCATGAAACCGGAACCGCCGCCGATGTCCAGACCACCGCCTTCGGATTTCTGAAGCAGTATCACGCCGACAAGGACGAGCACTACCATGAGGTGGATGACGATCAGTATGGTTTCCATTGTTTACCCTGGCAACGCCTAGTGCGGCCGCAAGCGGGCCGCTGATTTGGCGGCTCAATACATGGCTTTGATGGCATTTCCAAGCCCACACGCAGAATATGGGCGCGAGCGGTGCATTTACAACAACCTACCGCCTGTATGTCCTGCCCTACATACCTGTATAGGCTTCAGCGATGCCAAGGAAGTCGGCCGCCTTCAGGCTGGCGCCGCCGACCAGCGCGCCGTCGACATTGTCCACGCCCAGCAATTCGGTCGCGTTGGAGGGCTTAACCGAGCCGCCATAGAGAATGCGTATCTTCGCAGCCCCCGCCCCGAGTTTTTCCGTCAGTCTGGCACGGATGTGCGCATGCGCCTCGGCTACGTCTCCGACGGTCGGCGTCAGGCCGGTGCCGATCGCCCAGATCGGCTCGTAGGCGACGATGGTATTCGCCGGCGTGGCGGTCGTCGGAACCGAGCCGGCGATCTGGCGTGCGAGCACGTCGAGCGTCGAACCCTGCTGGCGTTGCTCGTTCGTCTCGCCGATGCAGATGATCGCCGTCAGCCCGGCGCGCCACGCAGCCGAGGCCTTTGCGCAAACCATGGCATCGTCCTCGCCGCGGTCGGCCCGGCATTCCGAGTGACCGACGATAACGTGGCTCGCGCCCGCATCCTTCAGCATCTCCGCCGAGATGCAGCCGGTGAACGCGCCGCTCTCCTGGCTATGGCAATCTTCGCCGCCCGCCTTTACCGGGGTGCGCGACAGGATCTCGCTGGCGCGGGTAAGCAAGGTCGCGGGCACGCAGACCAGGGCTTCGACCTCGGCGTCAAGGCCGCCCAGGAAGCCGTTGCCGATCATCCTCAGTTCGTTGAGCGAGGCGCTGGTGCCGTTCATTTTCCAGTTGCCGGCGACGAGCGGGCGAATTCCACGGGTCATGCGTTTTCTTCTCCAGGTCGGCCGAAGCCCGTTCCTTCCCTATCAAAAACAGGTCACAAAGCAATCGACAGGTGGACGGAAGGACGCTATTGCCCTTGTTTCAGTCATCGCGCATGCCAAATGCGTGCCTGCCCCAAAACCGGAAGTGACTATGCTTGGTACGTTAAGAGACGCAGCGGGATCGTGGTTAGCCAAGGGCTTGCTCTCTATATTGGTGCTCAGCTTTGCGGTGTGGGGCATTTCCGGCCGCATCGCCGGCGGGCTTGCGGGCCACGAATCGGTGATCACCGTCGGCGGCACCACGGTCTCCGTCAACGAATACCGCCTTGCCTATGACCGCCAGATCAACGCGATGTCGCAGCAGTTCGGCCAGCGCATAAGCCGCGAGCAGGCGACCGCGCTCGGCATAGACAATCAGGTGCTGGCGCAGCTCGTATCGGGGGCGCTGCTCGACGAACAGGCGCGCAAGCTCGGTCTCGGCCTTTCCAAGGACCGCCTCGCGGAACTGACGCGCGAGGACCCCGCCTTCAAGGGTCCGAGCGGCCAGTTCGACCGCAGGACATTCGAATATATGCTGAACCAGGCCGGGATGCGCCCGGAAGACTATCTCGCCAACCGGTCCAAGGTGGCGATGCGCCAGCAGATCGTCGAGGCGGTCTCCGACGGGTTGAAGGCGCCCAATACGTTCCTCAACGCCGTGGCGCTTTATCGTGGCGAGGACAGGACGGTGGATTATCTGGTCCTGCCGAAGTCGCTGGTCGAGCCGATTCCGGCACCCTCCGACAGTGAGCTTTCCACCTATTTCGAGGCAAACAAGAAGACCTACGCGGCACCCGAATACCGCAAATTCTCCTATGCCCGGCTCGATCCCGAGGACATCATGGATCTGAGCAGCGTGACCGACCAGCAGGTCAAGGACGACTACGAGAAGAACAAGGAGCGCTACACCACGCCGGAGATGCGCACCATCGAGCAACTGGTGTTCAAGTCGAAGGAGGCCGCCGAGGCCGCCCTGGATTCGCTGAAAGCCGGCGGCACCTTCGACAAGATCGTCGCCGCGGAAGGCAAGACCGAGGCCGACACTCTGCTTGGAACCCTGTCCAAGGACAAGATTCCGGACAAGGCGGTCGCCGACGCCGCCTTCGCGCTGAACCTGAACGAGGTCAGCAAGGTGGTGGAGGGCAGCTTCGGCCCGGTCCTGCTGCGCGTTACCGAGATCAAGCCGCAGGTCGTCAAGTCCGAAGCCGAGGTCGCCGACCAGATTCGCAAGGATCTGGCGCTGGGCGAAGCCAACCGTGTCCTGCTCGATGTGCACGATTCCTACGAGGATTCCCGTGCCGGCGGCGCCACGTTCAACGAGGCCGCGGCCAAGCTGAAACTGAAGGTCGTCACCATCGATGCGATAGACCGCGCCGGCCAGACACCCGACGGAACCATCGTCAAGGACCTGCCGCAGTCGGCCAACCTGATCAAGGCAGTGTTCGACGCCGAAGTCGGTACGGAGAACGAAGGCTTGCCGACGGCGGCCGACGGTTATCTGTTCTACGAGGTGGAAGGCATCACCCCTGCCCGCGACCGCACGCTGGACGAAGTTCGCCAAAAAGTGGTCACCGACTGGACAGTCGCGGAGACGACCAAGCGGCTTTCCGAAAAAGCCGAAGCGCTGGAAAAGCAGTTGAAGGGCGGTGAGACGCTCGACACGATCGCCAGCGAGCTGAAGCTCGAAAAGCAGACCAAGCGCGGCGTCAAGCGCGACACCGACGACGCCGATTTCGGCAAGGATGGCGCTGCCGCCATGTTCGATGTCGGCGAAGGCGGCACCGGGCTGATCGCCGCGCCGACCGGGGAAGCGAAAATCCTGTTCAAGGTCGCCGAGGTGATCGAGCCGGCCGGCGCGGATGCCAGTTCCGTCCCGGAGGATATGCAGAAATCCTTCGCTTCCGGCATTTCGGACGACCTACTCGACCAACTGGTCGCGCAACTGCAGACGCAGTATCAGGTCCAGATCGATCAAGTCGCCATTTCGCAAGCCCTGGCCCGATGAATACTTTGAAAGCCCATATCGCCAAAGTCGCGGTCGGCACCGCGCTTTCCTTCGAGGAGGCGCGCGAGGCCTTCGACATCATCATGTCGGGCAACGCCACGCCCGGCCAGATCGGCGGCTTCCTGATGGCGCTGCGCGTGCGCGGCGAAACGGTCGACGAGATTTCCGGCGCAGTCGCCACCATGCGCGACAAGATGCTGCGCGTCGTAGCCCCGGCAAATTCGATCGACATCGTCGGCACCGGCGGTGACGGCTCGCACAGCTTCAACATCTCCACCGGCTCTGCCTTCGTCATCGCCGCCAGCGGCGTGCCGGTCGCCAAGCACGGCAATCGCGGCGCGTCCTCGCTTACCGGCACGGCAGACGTGCTGATGGCGCTCGGCGTCAACATCGACCTGCCGCCGGATGCGATCAGCCGCTGCATCGAACAGGCCGGTATCGGCTTCATGTTCGCGCCCGCGCATCACCCGGCGATGAAGCATGTCGGGCCGACCCGCGTCGAACTCGGCACCCGCACCATCTTCAACATCCTCGGGCCGCTTTCCAACCCGGCCGGCGTCACCCGCCAGCTGGTCGGCGTGTTCGCGCCGGAATGGGTCGTTCCTGTCGCCGAAACGCTGAAAGCTCTGGGCTCCGACCATGTCTGGGTCGTGCATGGCGACGGCTATGATGAGATCACCACCACCGGCGAGACCGAGGTGGCGGAACTGACCGGCGGCGAGGTACGCAGCTTCACGCTGACGCCGGAAGCCGTCGGGCTCAGGCGCTGGACAAAGCAGGATTTGCGCGGCGGCGAGGCCACCACCAATGCGCAGGCGCTTCGCGCCATGCTTGGCGGCGCGCCGGGCGCCTTCCGCGATACGGTGCTGATGAACGCCGCCGCCGGCCTTGTCGTGGCAGGCAAGGCTTCGACGCTGGCTGACGGCATGGTCACCGCCGCGCAAGCCATCGACAGCGGTCGCGCGCTGGCCGTGCTCGACAAGCTTGTGAAGGTTTCTAACGGGTAGCGCCATGGCCGATATCCTGCGCAAGATCGAAGCCTACAAGCGCGACGAGATCGCCGCTGCCAAGGCACGCCTGCCGCTGGCCGAGGTCAAGGCGCGGGCTGCCGACAGCGACAC
>JBARYG010000106.1:0-36305 GCA_049647745.1 Mesorhizobium sp. | reverse complement strand
GCGCGCCGCCGCCAGCAACGCCGACCACGTCATCGACGCAACGCGGGTGTTCGATGATCTGGCGGCAGCGGTTGCCGACCTGAATTTCGTTTTTGCGACGACCGCGCGCCAGCGCGACGGCTTCAAGCGCGTCGCCGGTCCGGTCGAGGCGGGCAGGGCGCTGCGCGCGCGCGCCGTCGCCGGGCAGCGCACCGGCATCCTGTTCGGGCGCGAACGCTTCGGCCTCTACAACGAGGAAGTGGCGCTGGCCGACGAGATCGTCACCTTTCCGGTCGACCCCGGCTTTTCCTCGCTCAACATCGCCCAGGCGGTGCTTTTGATGTCGTATGAGTGGATGAAGTCCGGGCTCGAGGCCGAAACCGACACCAATTTCTCTACGCCCGAAATGCCGCCCGCCAGCAAGGACCATTTACAGGGGCTTTTCGACCATCTGGAAGCGGCGCTTGACGCGCGCGGCTATTTCAGGCCGCCGCCCAAGAAGCCGAAGATGGTCGACAATTTGCGCGCGGTGCTGACGCGTCCCGGCTTCGCCGAGCAGGAACTGAAGGTTCTGCGCGGCGTCGTCGCCTCGCTCGATTATTTTTCGCCGAAGGAACCACGCGGCGCCGGCTATCCCAGGCGCAAGGAAGAAGTCGACCAGCGGATGCGCAAGGGCGGCGGCGGCAAGAATGTACCAACCAAAGACGACGAGGACGCCGGTCGTGACTGAGCGGCCGATCCTGATGTTCGATTCCGGCGTCGGCGGCCTTACCGTGCTGCGCGAGGCGCGTGTCCTCATGCCGGATCGCCGTTTCGTCTATGTCGCCGACGATGCCGCCTTTCCCTACGGCGACTGGGAGGAGGACGCGTTGCGGCGGCGCATCGTCAAGCTGGTCGGCGAACTGATCGCCACGCATGACCCCGAACTGTTCGTCATCCCCTGTAATACAGCCTCCACGCTTGTGCTGGCCGATGTGCGCGAGGCCTATCCCGAAACCCCGTTCGTTGGCACGGTGCCGGCGATCAAGCCGGCGGCGGAGCGCACGCGTTCCGGACTGGTTTCGGTGCTGGCGACGCCCGGCACCGTCAAGCGGCAGTATACGCGTGACCTGATTACCCAATGGGCATCGAAATGCCACGTCCGCCTGGTCGGCAGCCAGGACCTGGCGCGGCTTGCCGAAGCCTATATGCGCGACGGCTTCGTCGATGAGGAGAGGGTTCGCCGTGAGATCGCGCCCTGCTTCATCGAGCAGGACGGCCGGCGCACCGATATCGTCGTGCTGGCCTGCACGCACTATCCGTTCCTGGTCAACCGCATGCGCAAGACCGCGCCCTGGCCGGTCGACTGGCTGGACCCGGCCGAGGCCATCGCGCGGCGCGCCCTGTCGCTGCTTGGCGCTCAGAGGGCGGCAACGGATGCCGCCATGCATGTCGGCGAGGACATCGCCGTTTTCACCTCGGGCGCGCCGGATTTTCCGACACGCCGCCTGATGCAGGGGTTCGGGCTGAAACCGGCCTGATTTCCGGGGAACGCCGATGCCGCCGGTGCGTTTCTTCCCTTCAACAGAGAAGGGAGAAAAATCATGCCCGCCACCTCCAAGGCCCAGCAGGAAGCCGCCGGCGCCGCTCTTTCGGCCAAGCGCGGCAAGACGAAGAAAAGCGAACTTCGCGGCGCTTCGAAGGAAATGTACGAATCGATGAGTGAAAAAGAGCTTGAAGAATTCGCCGAGACCAAGCGCAAGGGCTTGCCGGACAAGAAATCGAAGCACTGAGAAAGCCACCTGGACCGCCCGGTCGCTCATTGCGCCCGGGCGAGCCTGCCTTGGAACCGGGCGAGCGGGTGAGGCTCAATAACCGAGCGTAAAACGCTTTCCGGTGTGTTTTGGCGCCTCCGCCTCGTCCACCAGCACGACGGCCAGATCCTGCACGGAAATGCGGCTCTCGCCCTTGTCGTCGGTAACCGGCTGTTCTGTGCCGAGCCGGAACTTTCCGGTGCGCTCGCCGGGCGCCATAAGGACGGCCGGCGAGACGAAGGTCCATTCCAGCCCGCTTTCCTTCTGAATCGCGGCAAGCGCGTCGCGTGCCGCGCGGGCACCGTCCCGATAGGCTTCGGGAAAATGCGGGGAATCGACCAGTTGGCTGCCGTCCGGCGCATGCAGGCTGCCGGCGCCGCCGACAACGATCAGGCGCACGCCGGCCGCTTTCGCGGCGGCCACGATATCCTTCGAGCCTTTCAGGTGCTTGGCATAGATGTCCGGGTCGCCCCAGCCGCCGTTGAAAGCCGAAATAGCGACGTCGTTGTCGGCCAGCAGGCCGGCGAGCCGCTCGGTGTCTGAAACATCGGCGGCAACGATCGTGACGCCGGGAGCGGCGGCGATTTTCGCGGCATCGCGCACGATTGCCGTCACCGAATGACCGCGGGCGAGGGCTTCCTTCAAAATGGCGCCGCCGACAAAGCCGGAAGCCCCGATCAGGGCGATTTTCATGAACTGTCTCCTGTTGCCGCTTTTAATAAGCGCATATGTTTCGTAATCAGGTTACTTATGATAACTATATAGCTGCGAGCGGCATCGGGCGAAAGAACGCATGATTTCGTGCCCAGGTTACCTGAAGGGAACCCCATGAACGTCAAGGCAGATCCGTCGGCTACCATTCCCCTGCTGAACAGCCATCCCGGTTTCGAGCCTGACGGCAGCGGCGGCTGCCCGATGCGCGAGGTACTCGATCGGGTTGGCGATACCTGGAGCTTGCTGGTCATCATCAATCTTCAGGAGAGGCCGGTACGCTTCAATGCGCTGAGGCGAGCCATCGAAGGGATATCGCAGCGCATGCTGACGGTGACGCTGCGTTCGCTGGAGCGGGATGGGTTGGTGCGCCGCACCGTGCGGCCGACAACCCCGCCGGAAGTCGAATACGCGTTGACTGATCTTGGTCAGTCGATAGCCGTGCCTATCGGCGCGCTGGGCGCATGGGCTTCGCTGAACCGCGACAGGATAAGGACGGCGCGGGCCAGTTTCGACGCGTCTTCCTGATTGGGTGCCGAATGAAAAACGCCCGCCGAGGCCGGCGGACGTTTCATTAAGGGGTATTGCCGCAGATACGCGGAATCGGTGCCGCTTCAGCGCCAGCTGCAGATGCGCGTCTTGTAGGGAACGACATGCCGGCGATGATGGCGCCAGACCACCTTTTTCCGCACCACCGTGCGGCAGACCTTGCGGTGATGTCGATTCTGGTAGTGCGGCCTCTGATGATGGCGCTGCTGGACCTGATGATAGCCGGTCGAAGCCGCCATCGCTGGCGCGGCAACGAGTGACGATCCCGCGATCATCATGACGCTCGCGAAAGCCAGAAACAGTTTTCTCATTACTGTAGTCTCCTCTATCAAGCCCTTCCATCGTCTGTGCAATGCACCGTCGCCGCCGAACGATATAACGGTCGCGGACATGAATAGTTGCTGAACGCTGTTCCGTAAGCTTGACTTCGGCCGCTCCCCGGTCTATCCACCCGCCAACACCGGGCGGCGACGCTCGGTGCTTTCTTTTGACGTGTCCCGTGGGTTTTCCACTGCTTTGCGTGCGAAAACCCTGTCAGGTCTCGAAAACGGAGGCCAGAGGAGGGCGCGTTTCCTTCGCCTGAAACACGAGGTTTCGGGCGCAACGTTTTGTAAAGGGAATGCGATGAGCAAGCGCGAATCCGCGAAATACAAGATCGACCGCCGTCTTGGCGAGAACATCTGGGGCCGCCCGAAGTCCCCGGTCAACAAGCGTGAATACGGCCCCGGCCAGCACGGCCAGCGCCGCAAGGGCAAGCTTTCCGATTTCGGCCTGCAGCTGCGCGCCAAGCAGAAGCTGAAGGGCCATTATGGCGACATGTCCGAAAAGCAGTTCCGCAAGGCCTATGACGAGGCCAACCGGCGCAAGGGCGACACGTCGGAGAACCTGATCGGCCTGCTCGAATCGCGTCTCGACGCCGTCGTCTACCGCGCCAAGTTCGTACCGACGATCTTCGCCGCTCGCCAGTTCGTCAATCATGGCCATGTCAACGTCAACGGCAAGCGCACCAACATCGGTTCCTACCGCTGCAAGCCGGGCGACGTCATCGAGGTCCGCGAGAAGTCGAAGCAACTGGTTATCGTGCTGGAGGCCGTCGGCCTCGCCGAGCGCGACGTGCCGGATTACATCGAAGCCGACCACAACAAGATGACCGCGACCTTCTCGCGCATTCCGAGCCTTTCGGACGTGCCCTACGCGGTGCAGATGGAACCGAACCTGGTCGTCGAATTCTATTCGCGCTGATCCTTCGGTATTCGTTCCGTTTTCGAAAAGGCCGCCCCCAAGGCGGCCTTTCTTTGTCCGGCCAGTCATTAGATCGCCGTGCGTCCTACTGGACGCATAAAGGACGATCTAACACTTGGATTGAGCATCGGAATAATCCGAAAACCGATTCCACTTTTCGGTCCGATGCTCTAAGCCAACGCGGAACATTCAGGACTTTTGCCGATGAACATGCTGTCCGAACAGCCGATTGCCGATGGCGCCGTTGAAGGCGGTTTTCACCCGATGTTCGCGCACGCGCCGTCGTCCGTCGAGTTCAACAAGCTGCGCAAGCGCCTGCTGCGGCAGGCACGCCAGGCAATCGAGGATTTCGCCATGGTCAGGCCCGGCGAACGCTGGCTGGTGGCGTTGTCGGGCGGCAAGGATTCTTATGGACTGCTGGCCATGCTGCTCGATCTCAAATGGCGCGGCCTGCTGCCGGTCGACCTGCTGGCCTGCAATCTCGATCAGGGGCAGCCGAATTTTCCCAAGCACATCCTGCCCGATTATCTCGACGCGAACGCCGTGGCCCATCGCATCGAATACCAGGACACCTATTCCATCGTCACCGACAAGCTGGCCGAAAACAGCACCTACTGCTCGCTGTGCTCGCGGCTGAGGCGCGGCCACCTCTACCGGATTGCGCGAGAGGAGGGGTGTTCGGCGCTGGTGCTGGGCCACCACCGCGAGGACATTCTCGAGACCTTCTTCATGAACCTGTTTCACGGCGGGCGGCTGGCGGCGATGCCGCCGAAGCTGCTGAACGACGAGGGCGACGTGATGGTGCTGCGGCCGCTCAGCTATTGCGCCGAGGCGGATCTCGCGAAATTCGCGGCCGCGATGCGGTTCCCGATCATTCCGTGCGACCTGTGCGGCTCGCAAGACGGCTTGCAGCGCAACCTGATGAAGGCGATGCTCGACGACATCGAGAAAAAGATGCCCGGCCGCAAGGACACCATGATCCGGGCACTGACCAATGTGCGGCCCTCGCACCTGCTGGACCGCAAGCTGTTCGATTTCGCCGGGCTGGCGCTGTAGGCGGCTATACAGCCGGGTTGTGCGGCTGGAACATTTTCCCGCGTTCGGCGATCACGACCATCAGGAAGGCCACGATCGACACGCCGCAGAAGCCGGCGGCCAGCGGCATCACGGTTCCGTCGAACATCTGGCCGATGATGGTGCCGATGACGCCACCGCCGAAGGTCTGGGTGAAGCCCAGCACCGAGGATGCCGTGCCGGCGACGTGGCCCAGCGGCTCCATGGCAAGCGCGTTGAAGTTCGAGCCGAGCAGGCCGAACAGAAGCATGTCCAGCGTGAACAGCGTGATGAAGATCGGGAACGGCATCGGCCCGGCCAGCGACAGCGCGAACCATACGGCGCTGATGGCGATGAAGCCGATCAGCGCGCCTTGCGAGAGGCGCCGCATGCCGAAGCGGCCGACGAGCCGCGAATTGAGGAAGTTGGATACGGCCATCAGACTGGCGACGGCGGCGAAGATGATCGGGAACCATGCGCCGAGCCCATAGATGTCGACATAGACCTGCTGGGCCGAGTTGATGAAGCCGAACAGTGCCCCGAAGGTGAACATGCCGGCCAGCGTGTAGCAAAGAGCCGCGCGGTCCGACAGGACGATGCGGAAGCCGCTGGTTACCGCCGACCATGTGAAAGGCCGCCGGAATTCCGGGTGCAGCGTCTCGGGCAGGCGCAGGAACGCCCACAGCGTGATCAGGAGTGCGCCGACGCCCATCGCGGCGAAGATCAGGTGCCATGTCGAAAAGATGATGATGATCTGGCCGAGGCTCGGAGCCACCACCGGGATGGCCATGAACACCATGAACACCAGCGACATGATTTCGGCCATGCGGCGGCCGCCGAAGGAGTCGCGGATGATGGAGATGGAGATGACCCGCGTGGCTGCCGCCCCTATGCCTTGCAGGAAGCGGCAGGCGAGAAGCGTGGCGAAGCTCGGCGCCGCGACGGCTGCGAACGCGGCCAGAATATAGATGGCGAGCCCGGCCAGCAGTGGGCCGCGGCGGCCGAAACGATCGGAAACCGGCCCGAAGCCGAGCTGGGCGATGCCGAAGGCGACGATATAGGCGGTGATGACATATTGCCGGTGGTTGGGATTTTCGACGCCGAGCGATCCGCCGATCTGTTGCAGCGCGGGAAGCATGATGTCGATGGCCAACGAGTTCAGCGCCATCAGCGCCGCGCACAGCGCGATGAACTCCCAGCGCGGGATTGGCAGTTTCGTGTCTTGCTGCGGCGCCTGGCTATCCATGGGTGGTTCCGATCTTCAAACGAAAATGCGCCGGTTAACCGGCGCATCGTCTCGCTTTTTCCCCGATGGGGAAGTGAAAATGTTGATCGGGATGGGGGCAGCCCGATGGGTTTGTCAGGCGGCGCCCTTGAGGCTCACGCCCTTTTCGGTGAGGAACGTCTGCAATTCGCCGGCCTGGAACATCTCGCGCACGATGTCGCAGCCGCCGACGAACTCGCCCTTGACGTAGAGCTGTGGGATCGTCGGCCAGTTGGAATATTCCTTGATGCCCTGGCGCAGTTCGGTCGAATCGAGAACGTTGACGCCCTTGTAGTCGGCGCCGATGTGATCGAGAATCTGCACGACCTGGCCAGAAAAGCCGCACTGCGGGAAACCGGGGGTGCCCTTCATGAAAAGCACGACGTCGCTGCTTTTCACTTCGTTGTCGATGTAGTCGTTGATGCCGCTCATAGCAGGATTCCTTCGTCGTCCGGATTCAAGGTCCGGGTTGCACTGTTGCCCTTAGATAACATGTGGGCCGGGTATTTCCATAGCGTTTTGACCATGGATTGAATCAAAATCCGTGATGGATGGCTTGCATCGCGTGGTTCGGCCGCTTTCCTGCCCGTAGTCGGCATGGCCGCTGCATGCCGGTGCCGAAGTGCCACGCCAGCCGTTGTGTTCCGGCGCGAAAAAGGCGAGATAGCCAGGCTATTGCGCGGACGTGGACAACGTCGCGCGCGACAGTTTTGGGGCGTTCGCACCCGTATCCGAGCCAGGAAATCCGAGACAGGAGAACCATGCCGCAGATCAGGAAAAGGGTCGTCCTGCATTTTCCGGGTTTCGAGCCGCTGGATGCGGAAGAGCATCGCAGCCGCTACGCGCGCGCCGTTATGCAAAGCGGCCAGGTCTGGAATTATCGCGCGCAGATGGGACCGCTCGGCGGCAACGCCGACGCGCCTTCCTTCGGGGTCCAGGCCGGCGGGCCGGATTGGCGGACGGAAAGCCATGTCCATGTCTTTGACCACAACGGACTGATCACGGGGTTGCGGGCAAGGTCGCAGCTTGCCCGGCTGGCTGCCGGCTATCGAAGTGCCGCGCGGGTGGTCTGGCACGGCGGCATGTTCGGCTATTTCCGCTACGCCTGGCGTTTCGGCCTGTTTTTCCTGTTTCCGTTCCTGCTGGTCGCGCTGGGTTTCGCAGTACTTCTGTTTGCGGCAGTGCTGCCGGTGCTGGCCGGTTTTCCGGCGTGGAACCTCGTCTGGAGCCTGCCGGTGGCATGGCTGGTGTTTTCCCGGCTTTTCCTGCCGGTGGTCGAGCGGCTGTATACGCTGCATCTGTTCGACGACTGGGGGCTGGCGGTTTCGTTCGCGCTGCTGAACGACGAGGCGACCAACCGCCGCCTGGAGGCGTGCGTTGCGGCCGCGCGTGCGGCGCTTGCGGAACCGGCGGACGAATATCTGATCACCTCGCACAGCATGGGCTCGTCTATGGCAGCCCATGTCATCGGCGCGCTGCTGGAGCAGGAGCCGGCGGTCTTCGCCGGCAAGACCGTCATATTCGCCTCGCTGGGCGGGGCGGTGCTTCAGTGTGCATTGTTGAAACCGGCGACGGTGTTGCGCCGCCGTGCCGGCGCGATAGCGGGCTGCGCCGATGTCTTCTGGCTGGACGTGCAGTGCCTGACCGACGCCATCAGTTTTTACGCGGTGAAGGTGGTGCGGGCTGTCGGATTTGCCGATCTGCGACAGGCCAGCATCCTGCGCATCCGTTTCAAGCACATGCTGACGCCGGAGCGCTACCGCAGGCTCAAGACGGATTTCCTGCGCATGCACCGGCAATATGTGCTCGGCCCGGATCGGCGCGCCACCTACGATTTCAGCCTGATGACGGCCGGGCCGTTTCCCGCGAGCGATTTCGCCGGCTTCGCGCCCGACAGACTGGCTCCGATCGGCACGGACGGCTCGATCGAAAACGGCTAGGGGTTACTGGCAGGTCATTCCGGCGCGCTGGTCTGAAGCGCGAGCGCGTGCAGTACGCCGCCCATATTGCCCTTCAGCGCCTCGTAGACCATCTGGTGCTGCTGGACGCGGCTCTTGCCGCGAAAGCTTTCGGCCACCACTTCCGCCGCATAGTGCTCGCCATCGCCGGCAAGGTCGCGGATCGTCACCTTGGCGTCCGGAATGCCTTCCTTGATCATTTTCTCGATGTCGTGCGCGTCCATGGCCATGCTTGTTTTCCTTGCTCAGTTTCCCATGAAGTCTGGGAACCAGGATTCGTGAGCTGCGGTCAGTTCGCCAAGAGGTATCGCACGGGCATTGCCGAGTTTCAATTCGCTGCCGCCGGTGGTGCCGATCCACGGCGCGGATATGCCCAGCTGTCTGAGGCGGGCCTCCAGCGCGTCGAACCGAGCGTCGTGTGCCGGGTAGGTCAGCGTCACCAGATAGCGGCCCTGATCCTCGCCGAAGAACTGCGCGACCGGATCGCCGTCGCGCTGCTTGACGGTCGCGCCGATGCCGGATGCCATCGCCATCTCGGCCAGGGCCACCGCAAGCCCACCGTCGGAGAGGTCATGAACGGCGGTCGCCTCGCCGGTGCGGATCAGTTCGCGCACAAAATCGCCGACCTTTTTCTCATGGGCGAGGTCGACGGGCGGCGGCGGGCCGTCGCAGCGGCCATGAAGATCGCGCATGTAGATCGACTGGCCGAGATGCGTGCCCCACCCCTCGGGCGCGCCGACCAGAAGGATGACCTGCTCTTCGGCGGCGAAACCCGCCCGCGCCATATGCGCCCAGTCGGCGATGAGGCCGACGCCGCCGATGGTCGGGGTCGGCAGGATGCCCTGGCCGTTGGTTTCGTTGTAGAGCGACACGTTGCCCGACACGATTGGGAAATCGAGCGCGCGGCAAGCCTCGCCGATGCCCCTGATCGCGGCGACCAGCTGCCCCATGATTTCCGGACGTTCCGGGTTGCCGAAATTCAGGTTATCGGTGGCGGCAAGGGGAAGCGCGCCCGTTGCCGTCAGGTTGCGCCAGCATTCGGCCACCGCCTGTTTGCCGCCTTCGAACGGATCGGCCTCGCAATAGCGCGGCGTCACGTCGGATGAAAAGGCCAGCGCCTTGGTGGCATGACCCTCCACGCGAACCACGCCGGCGTCGCCGCCCGGCAGTTGCAGCGAATTGCCCTGGATCAGCGTATCGTACTGTTCCCACACCCAGCGCCGCGACGACAGGTCCGGCCCGTTCAGCATCTTCAGCAGCGCACCGGCAATATCGGCCTGCGGGGCGTCGCCGGCGGCGAGCGGTTGCGGCTTTGTCGGCTCGACCCACGGCCGGTCGTATTCCGGGGCCTTGTCGCCCAGATCCTTGATCGGCAGGTTGGCGACTTCCTCGCCCTGATGCACGACGCGAAAGCGCAGATCGTCGGTGGTCTTGCCGACGATGGCGAAATCCAACCCCCATTTGACGAAGATCGCCTTGGCTTCGGCCTCCTTTTCAGGCCGCAGCACCATCAGCATGCGTTCCTGGCTTTCGGAAAGCATCATCTCGTAGGCCGTCATGCGTTCTTCGCGCACCGGCACCGTGTCGAGGTCGAGCAGGATGCCGAGGTCGCCCTTTGCGCCCATCTCCACCGCCGAACAGGTGAGGCCGGCGGCCCCCATGTCCTGGATGGCGATGACCGCGCCCGACGCCATCAGTTCGAGACTGGCTTCGAGCAGGCATTTTTCGGTGAACGGATCGCCGACCTGCACGGTCGGGCGCTTTTCATCGATTTTGTCGTCGAATTCTGCCGAGGCCATCGTTGCGCCGCCGACGCCGTCGCGTCCGGTCTTGGCGCCGAGATAGACCACCGGCAGGCCGACGCCCTTGGCTTCCGACAGGAAGATGGCATCGGTTTTCGCCAACCCGGCCGCAAAGGCGTTGACGAGGATATTGCCGTTATAGCGCGCGTCGAAATTGACCTCGCCGCCAACCGTCGGCACACCGAAGGCGTTGCCGTAGCCGCCGACGCCTGAAACGACGCCGGCCACCAGATGCTTGGTCTTTGGATGATCCGGCGCACCGAAGCGCAGCGCGTTCATCGCCGCGATCGGCCGCGCGCCCATGGTGAACACGTCGCGCAAAATGCCGCCGACGCCGGTCGCCGCTCCCTGATAGGGTTCGATATAGGAGGGGTGGTTGTGGCTCTCCATCTTGAAGACCACGCAGTCGCCGTCGCCGATGTCGACCACGCCGGCGTTTTCGCCCGGCCCCTGTATCACCACGTCGCCCTTGGTCGGCAGCGTGCGCAGCCATTTCTTCGAAGACTTGTACGAGCAGTGCTCGTTCCACATCGCCGAAAAAATGCCGAGTTCGGTGAAGGTCGGCTCACGTCCTACGAGTTCGAGGATACGCTGGTATTCGTCGGGTTTCAGCCCGTGCGCGGCGATCAGTTCGTCGGTGATCGGGGCTGTGTTGGAAACGGTCATCGAATTTTCCCGGTCGGTTCGGCTCTACCCTAAAGCCTGAAATGCCGCGCCCTGCAAGGATAGCCGCAGTGCACGCTACAACTTAAAGCGACGGCTGCTGCGTTCGCTCAGGCCTTGGCGCCGCAGTCGCTGTTTCCGCTTTGCCAGCGGGCGATGTCGGCGCCGATGCGCGTGCCGATCGGCTCCGCCATCAGCGGGCCGAAAACGTCGACGCGGCTGGAACTGCCCGTCGCCTGCACCACCAGAAGCGGCTTGCCGCCGTAATGCTTGGCCGGCACCAGAAGGAAGCGCGGCGTGCCGCCGAAATTGTTCAGCTCATTGGCCATCTGGACGGATTTGAAGGCGGGATCCTTGCTGGCGATCCAGCATTTGTGCGCGGCGATCGCCACCTGTTCCATGGCGCGAAGCGAAGCGCTTTTACCGGGCGCGGAAGGCGGCGCCTTGGTGCCCGACTGGCAGGAAGCCAGCGCCAGGCCGGCTAATGCCGCAAACGCGGCCCGAGAAAGAAAGTGCATTTTCATGCGGCTCCCGCCTCGAGTTCGGAAAGGAAAATTTTCAGCCCGTCGCTCATCTCGCCCCAGACCTGCGACAGCGCCGGCTGCTGCAAGGCGATTTGTTCATAGGCATCGAACTTCGGGTAGGGCGCGAGCAGGTCGTGCCGGCCGGTCATCGTGCGAAAATGGTTGAAGACGAAGCGGGTAGGTGTCAGCCATGCGTCGGCGAAACTAACCGTGTCGCCAAGCGCGAACGGTCCCTGCGCCATGCGCGCCTCAACCGCCGTCAGACCGTGATGCAGGCGCGCGAATTGCGTAGCGATGGCCGCCTCGTCCCGTGAGGGTACGAAATGCAGTTCGAACAGGCGCATCACCGGCGTCAGCACGTCGAGATCGACGATGCGGGAAAACATGCGCACCAGCGCCCGGTCTTTCGAATCGGCGGGCAGCAGCGTCGGCTCGGGAAACCGCTCTTCCAGATATTCCGCGATCACGACCGATTCCACGATGGTTTCGCCCGATCCGGTGATCAGCACCGGAATGCGGTTGAGCGGCGAGATGGCGCGGAATTCCTCCGGGAGCGGAAAGCCCGCGGGTGGTGCTACGATCTTGAGTGGCAGGTCCTTCAGGTAGGCCAGCCCGCGCACGATCGAGGAATAGGGCGACAACGGCCGCGAATAAAGCTTCATGACCGATGTTCTCCGTGAAGGGTCAGGGGCGTCAAGCGGCGATACCCAGCGCACCTTCGAACAGCGCGCGCCCGTCGGCGCCGCCATGGGCATGCTCGATCAGGTTTTCCGGGTGCGGCATCAGGCCGAGCACGTTGCCGCGTTCGTTGACGATGCCGGCGATGTCGTTGATCGAGCCGTTGGGGTTGGTGCCCTCGGCATAGCGGAATACGACCTGGCCTTCGCCCTCGATGCGGGCAAGGGTGTCGGGATCGGCGAAATAATTGCCGTCGTGGTGCGCTACCGGGCAGGAAATGACCTGTCCCGGCTGGTAATTGCGGGTGAAAGCGGTGTTGGCGTTGGCGACTTGCAGCCTCACCTTGCGGCAGACGAATTTAAGCGAGGCGTTGCGCATCAGCGCGCCGGGCAAAAGCCCGGCCTCGACCAGAATCTGGAAGCCGTTGCACACGCCGATGACCATGACGCCCTTGGCCGCCTTTTCCGCAACGGCTTTCAGCACCGGCATGCGCGCCGCGATCGCTCCGCAGCGCAGATAGTCGCCATAGGAAAAGCCGCCGGGAATGGCGATCAGGTCGACATCGGGGATTTCGGTGTCGGTCTGCCACACGGTGATCGGAGGCTTGCCGGAAATCTTGGTCAGCGCCGCGATCAGGTCACGGTCGCGGTTGAGGCCGGGGAGGAGGACGACGGCTGATTTCATATCTGTGGCGGCTCGTAGGAGGCTTGCGATTTTTCGGCCAGTTCACGCAGTTCAAGGCGGTGATCTATACGCTCAAGGCGCTGGTCGATGCGGCCATTTACTGCATAGATATTGTTGATATCCGTTTGGGTGCTGAGGCCTTGCAGCCTCATCGCAACGATCTCGTGCTTGACCTCACCCAGGCTGTTTTCGAGGCGGTCCATCCGCTCATGAGTTTTCTTCAGGAGCTCGTACATCCGTTCGTTGGTGACTTCGGTCATCGCACCCTCCGGTACAACCCTAGATAAGCGTCACACTGTAGTTCTCAATCACCGTATTCGCCAGCAGCTTGTCGCACATGGCCTTCAGGTCGGCTTCGGCCTTGGCCTTGTCGGTCCCTGCGAGTTCGAGGTCGAACACCTTGCCTTGCCGCACCGAGCCGACGCCGCCGAAGCCGAGGCCCGACAGCGCGTGTTCGATCGCCTTGCCTTGCGGGTCGAGCACCCCGTTCTTGAGGGTTACGGTAACGCGGGCTTTTATCACGCTCTTAAACTCTCCGTTCGGGTTGCCGGTTCAGTGCTTGGTGCCTTTCGGGCCGTCGCTCGAGGCGACCAGCACCGGGCCGGCCGGGCGAGGCGGCTCGTTCTCGTTCATGATGCCGAGGCGGCGCGCGACTTCCTGATAGGCCTCGACCAGCCCGCCCATGTCGCGGCGGAAACGATCCTTGTCCATCTTGTCCTGCGTCGCCACGTCCCACAGCCGGCAGCAATCCGGCGAAATCTCGTCGGCGACGACGATGCGCATCATGTCGCCCTCGAACAGGCGGCCGCATTCGATCTTGAAATCGACGAGCTGGATGCCGACGCCCATGAACAGGCCGGAGAGGAAGTCGTTGACGCGGATGGCCAGCGCCATGATGTCGTCGAGCTCCTGCGGCGAGGCCCAGCCGAAGGCGGTGATGTGTTCTTCCGACACCATCGGATCGTCCAGCGCATCGGCCTTGTAGTAGAACTCGATGATCGAGCGCGGCAGGACGGTGCCTTCGTCAATGCCGAGGCGCTTGGCCAGCGAGCCGGCGGCGACGTTGCGCACCACCACCTCGAGCGGGATGATCTCGACTTCCTTGATCAGTTGTTCGCGCATGTTGAGCCGGCGGATGAAATGGGTCGGAATGCCCATCCGGTTCAAATGGTTGAAGATATGCTCGGAAATCCGGTTGTTGAGCACGCCCTTGCCGTCGACCACCTCATGTTTCTTGGCATTGAAGGCAGTCGCGTCGTCCTTGAAGAACTGGATGAGCGTTCCGGGCTCGGGTCCTTCATAGAGGATCTTGGCCTTGCCTTCGTAAATGCGGCGGCGATTTTTCATATAATTTTCTCTGGAGTCTGGGCGGGCGCCGAATATTTGGCGCGCCCGCATGAAATATGGCTGCGGCGAAGTATTTCAATCGGCGGTCTAACCCAAACGCACCGTTTGCTCAATCGCCAAATCCGCCCAATCACCGCTTTCGAAACGCGTATGCCGCAGGTGAGGCGCGATTCAACGTATTGACCGATTGACGGCCTTTTGATTTGTGCGTCGTGTACGCATATCTATCGTCACCGAATCGGAATTTTCACCTGAAAGGCCACGCCATGACCGACATGAAAGACCGTCAGGAAGGGTTCGAGCGCAAGTTCGCGCTGGATGAGGAACAGAAGTTCCGTGCGGTTGCCCGCCGCAACAAGCTGCTAGGCCTGTGGGCGGCAGAGAAGCTTGGCAAAAGCGGCGCCGATGCCGATGCCTACGCCAGGGAAGTGGTGAATTCCGACTTCGAGGAAGCCGGCGACCACGACGTTTTCCGCAAGGTACGCAAGGATTTCGATGCCGCCGGCGTCGAACAGTCGGATCATCAGATCCGCCGCACCATGGACGAGCTGATGGCGGTCGCCGCCGAGCAGGTCAAGAACAGCTAGCGCTGAACGGCCGCCGCCGTTTTCCTCTGGATCAATCACCGTCCGCTATGTGCGGACGGTTTTTCTTTGCCTTTCCAGCGATTTCCGGGTGAAACTGGGGCAGATCAATGAGGAAGAAAAGATGACCCTGAAGGCACGGCTGGCGGCCGATGAAACCTTGTATACGGCCTGGTCCGGCGTGCCGGACGCCTTGACGGTGGAGATCGTCGCGAAGCAGGGCTTCGATGCGGTTACTCTCGATATGCAGCATGGCGGCCATAGCGAGGACAGCGTCCTGCGCTCTGTCCCGGCCATCCAAGCGGCGGGAAAGCCGGCTCTGGTTCGCATTCCGGTCAGCCGTTTCGATATGGCCAGCCGGGCGCTCGATTTCGGCGCCGAGGCGGTGATTGCCCCGATGGTCAACTCGGTGGCCGATGCCAGGGCGTTCGCCGCCGCGATGAAATACCCGCCGCTGGGCGAGCGTTCATGGGGCCCGACCTACGCCTTTCCGCGCCACGGCAAGGGCGACCAGGCCGAATGGCTGCACGAAAGCAACCAGCGCACGCTGGCCTTCGCCATGATCGAGACGCGCGCGGCACTTGAGGCGCTGGACGGCATCCTTGACGTGCCTGGCATCGACGGCATCTTCGTCGGCCCGTCGGATTTCTCCATCGCCTGGACCAATGGCGGCACGGTCGATTCCACGCTGGAAGACATGATGGAAACAGTCGCCTCGATCGCCGAACGCACGCGCAAAGCCGAGAAACATGCGGCGATCTACATCATGGACCCGAAGATTGCCGGCCGCATGGCCAAGATGGGCTACCGGCTGCTGGCCATGGGCTCCGAACATACGCTGATCGGGATAGGCGCCAAAAACCTGCTGGCCGATATCAGGAAGTCGGTCGGCGCGTAAAACCTATAGCTTCGATAAAAATTGCGCGAAGGTCATCGAGCCTTCCGGCCATGGGCCATGGCCGGAATCGGCGTTGATGTGGCCGGCTTCGCCCGCATCGATGAACAGCGACCCCCAGGCGCGGGCGAGGTCCTCGGCCACGTCGAAGGCACAGAACGGATCGTTGCGGCTGGCGATCATCGCCGAAGGAAACGGCAGTCTGTCGCGCGGGTAGGGGCCGAAGGTCATCAGGTGCCTGGGCCGGATCGCCGGATTGGCGACGTCGGGAACCGCCACCAGAAACGCGCCCGCCACCGGCCTGGTGAATTGCGGGATGGCCTGGATCGCCGCCGGCACGCCGAGCGAGTGGGCCACGATGACGACCGGCTTTTCGGCCTCGTTCACCGCCTTGACCACGTTTGCCGTCCAGTCTTCGCGCACCGGCTTCGACCACTCCGCCTGCTCGACGCGGCGCGCGGTCGACAGTTTGCCTTCCCAGCGGGTCTGCCAGTGGTCGGGGCCGGAATTGGTGTAGCCCGGCACGATGAGAATATCTGCGTCCTTGACTTTCATGCCGCGCATGTAGCGAGCGCCAGGCGCGCATGCAACGGGGTAGAATTCAGTTTACAATCATAATTGTGAACACGATGTTCGATTTTTCCTATCTTGTGTGAACGATGACGATCGCCGATCTTGTGGAGGAACAGACACGGTCTCGTCGCGATAATGAAATTGGATTTGACGCGAAGAGCAATCATCGGCGGCGGCGCGCTTCTTTCCTCGGGAGCGTGGACCAGCGCCGGTTCAATGGAGTTTTCAATGAGCGAATTGCCTTTTGCCGCTACTACCCCCGTCAGCGTTTCCCGCGTCGGCCTGAAGGCCCGCGATGCGAATGCGCTTGCTGGCTTCTACCGCACCGTCGTCGGCCTTGAAGAACTCTCCCGCGACGGCGAGACGATCACGCTCGGCGCCAAAAACCGTCCGTTGCTGGTCATCGAAAGCGATCCTGCCGCCAAGCCGGACGATCCGCGCGCGGCCGGCCTTTTCCACACGGCTTTCCTGTTGCCGGCACGCGCCGATCTCGGCCGCTGGATCAACCACGCCATCGCCGACAAGATCCGGATCGAAGGGGCTTCGGACCATATCGTCAGCGAGGCGCTTTACCTGACCGACCGCGAAGGCAACGGCATCGAGATTTACGTCGACCGCCCGCATGAAAGCTGGAAGTGGACCGACGGGCAGGTTGCCATGGCGACGGAGCGCATGGATGTGCCGGGCGTCGTCGGTTCGGTTCCCGCCGGTGACGCCGGCTGGCAGGGCGTGCCCGAAAACACGGTGGTCGGCCATGTCCATCTTCGCGTCGGCGATCCGCGCGCGGCCGAGAAATGGTGGCACGACGAGTTCGGTTTCGACACGGCGGCCAAGTACGGCTCGCAGGCGGTGTTCCTGTCGTCCGGCGGCTACCACCACCACATTGGCGCCAACACCTGGCAAAGCGCGGGCGCCGGGCGCCGTGATCCGGGCCGCAGCGGCCTGTCGTGGGTCGAAATGCGCTCGGCCGACGCGAAAAATGCTTCGACCTACGAAGACCCGTGGGGCACGGTTATTCGGGCCGTGCCCGACAAGCGAATCTGAAGGACCCCGGCAGCTTGGGCGTGTTGCCGGCAACGATTATTGAGCGGGTTTGTCGGCCGCGCCCTTGAACTTGACCTTCATGGTGATGTTGCCGTTGACGGTCAGGCGGCGTCCCTTTGTTGCCGTTTCCATCACGTTGACCGAGGTCGTCAGCCGATAAATCTCACAACTGTCGGCCACGGTCGCAAGGACGTCCACACAACTGGTCGCCGCCATTTTATAGAAGGCCCGAAGGGATTCGACCTGCTGTGAGGCGATGTCGCTGGTTTCGTCCAGTGGCACCGTCGAGGTGAAGGAAGACTGGACGGTGCTCATCTGGCCGCGAAGCGCTGCTCTTTCGGCCAGCAGGTCCTGCGAGAACGCGGGAAAGGCGGTGCAGCAAGCCAGCGCCAGCACGGCAGTAGTAGTCAAACAGCGAACCATGACGTCTCCTTGGGTTGAAAGGAGACGATTGCAGGCACACTTCAATTTCGCGTTAGGGTTTTAGCTAAACTTCGAAAAGCAACGGCACGGGCTAGCCGAAAAGAGCCCGTCCCGCCGCTCAGCTTTCCCCGAATACCCGCTTGAAGATCGTGTCGACATGCTTGGTGTGATAGCCGAGGTCGAATTTCTCGCGGATTTCAGCTTCGGGCAGCGCGGCGGTGACTTCCTTGTCGGCCAGAAGTTCCTCAAGGAAATCCTTGCCTTGTTCCCATACCTTCATGGCGTTTCGCTGCACCAGGCGATAGGCGTCCTCACGGCTGACGCCGGCCTGCGTCAGCGCCAGGAGCACGCGCTGCGAATGCACTAGCCCGCGGAACTTGTTCATGTTCTTCAACATGTTGTCGGGATAGACCAAAAGCTTGTCGATCACGCCGGTCAGCCGCGCCAGTGCGAAATCGAGCGTCACCGTCGCGTCCGGCCCGATCATACGCTCGACGGACGAATGCGAGATGTCGCGCTCGTGCCATAGCGCCACGTTCTCCATCGCCGGCAGCGCGTAGGAGCGCACCATGCGCGAAAGCCCGGTCAGGTTTTCGGTCAGCACCGGGTTGCGCTTGTGCGGCATCGCCGACGAACCCTTCTGGCCGGGCGAGAAATATTCCTCCGCTTCCAGCACTTCGGTCCGCTGCAGATGACGGACTTCGATGGACAGTCGCTCGATCGACGAGGCGATGACGCCGAGCGTGGCGAAGAACATGGCATGGCGGTCACGCGGGATGACCTGCGTCGAAACCGGCTCCGGCTTCAGCCCGAGTTTTTTCGCGACGTGCTCTTCCACATAGGGGTCGATATTGGCAAAGGTGCCGACGGCACCTGAAATCGCGCAGGTGGCGATGTCCTCGCGCGCATGCACCAACCGCTCGCGGGCGCGCGAAAATTCCGCATAGGCTTCCGCCAGCTTGACGCCGAAAGTGGTCGGCTCGGCATGGATGCCATGGCTGCGGCCGATGGTGACCGTGTCCTTGTGCTCGAAGGCGCGCTTCTTCAGTGCGGCCAGCAGGCCGTCGATATCTGCCAGCAACAGGTCGCTGGCGCGCGTCATCTGCACGGCGAGGCAGGTATCCAGCACGTCCGACGAGGTCATGCCCTGATGGATGAAGCGCGCATCCGGCCCGACGAATTCGGCGAGATGGGTAAGGAAGGCAATCACGTCGTGTTTGGTCACGCGCTCGATCTCGTCGATCCGCTCGACGTCGAATGTCGCGGCCCCGCCCTTTTCCCAGATGGTTTTGGCCGCTTCCTTCGGAATGACGCCGAGTTCGGCCAGCGCGTCGCAGGCATGCGCCTCGATCTCGAACCAGATGCGGAAGCGCGTTTCCGGCGACCAGATGGCGACCATTTCGGGCCGCGAATAGCGAGGGATCATGACTGCGTGTCCTTGGGCGAAGGGGAGTCTCGGCCGCGTCCTAGCAGAGTGTGCAAAAATGCTCAACGCGGCTGGCGGGCGAACCAGAGGCTGGCGACAAACAGCGCGACGAAGCCGATCGGGAAATAAAGCCGCAGGCCCAGCACCGCGAACTGGACGAGCGCGCCTGCCACCGTGAACACGAACTGAAAGGCCCAGGTGACAGAAAATGCCGGGGCGTGCCATTCGGCGTAGTAGAAGCGGTATTGCAGCGAAAATACACCGCTGGTGAAGGCCACGGTGAAAACCAGCAGCGAAACGAACGCCGCCGCGAAGGCGGTTTCGCCGGATTTCCCGGCAGAAACGAGACGGGCAAAATAAAGGCCGACGGGAAAGGCCAGTGCACCGCCCACCGCAAACAAAAACGCCACCAGGCGGATTTTCGCCGGCGTCGCCCAATGGTCGAAGAACAGGCTGACGAGCGCGCTAGCCCCCATGGCCAACGCCCACGCCAGCGCGCCAGGCAAGGCAATGGAAGGCGGGGGCAGCGCGCGGCGCATGGCCTTCCTGACGCGGCCATGGCCGTTTGGCGGCGGGCGGGGCTCAGCGGTGGATTGAACAGGCGTCGTCACGATATTTCGATGCATCCAATTGGCGCGCCGTCCGTTGTGCCACGGAAATTCAACGGAGAAGCATCATGACCGATACATCGAAGATCCGCGAACATATGGAAGTGATCGGTGCCGACGGCGTTCATATCGGCACCGTCGACCACATCGAGGGCGGCAGGATCAAGCTGACCAGAAAAGACAGCGGGGAGGGCACGCACAAGGGGCACCATCACTACATTCCCTCCAGCCTGATCGCGGAGGTCGAAGGCAACAAGGTTCGGCTATCGGCCAATTCCGATGTCGTGGCAAACGAGTTCGAGGAAGAAAAATCCGACCGGACGTGAGGGCCGCCGCTCACCGCGACGACCATGCAGGCAACAGATCGCCTGCCGCAGCCGTGGCGGCATAAACGCCGCGGCTGATGGCGCGCGCCATGGTGGCGCCGGCCTCGGCGTAGAGGTCGATAGCTGCTTCCGGCGAAAGCTCGATGCCGCTTTTGCCCGTCGCCAGCGCGAAGACCAGATCGCCGTCGAACGGCGTGTGCGTCGGCCAGATGGCGCGCACGAAACCGTCATGCGCGGCAATCGCCAGCCGCTTGGCCGCCGCCTTGGTCAGCACCGCGTCGGTGGCGATGACGGCGATGGTGGTGTTGCCGCCCGCCTGCGCGTTGAGCTTGGTGCGAACCTCTCGCGCATCCGCTGGCATCGGCGAGGGGTAGGAAAGCCCGCCGAACTCGTCGCCGATCTCGAAAGGGGCCGCCCAGAAATGCCGGGTTTTGCCGACGGTAACCGAGCCGACCGGGTTGGCCGCCACCAGCGCCCCGAGCGTGACGCCGCTTTCTAGTACCGTCGATGCCGAGCCGAGCCCGCCCTTCAAGCCCGCCGTCAACGCGCCCATACCCGCACCTGCCGTGCCGATGGCAAAGTCGCTTGCCGCGTTTTGCGCGGCCTCATAGCCGAGTTCGCGATAGGGCGGATAGCGGCCCCATTCCTTGTCGCCGCCATTTGCAAGATCGAACAGGATCGCCGCCGGCACGATCGGGACGCGAAAGCCGGCGACCTCGAAGCCGACGCCCCGTTCGCGCAGCAACGCCTGCACGCCCGAGGCTGCGTCGAGGCCGAAGGCCGAGCCGCCCGAAAGCACCAGCGCATGCACCGCCTCGACCGTGTTGTGCGGCTCCAGAAGGTCGGTTTCACGAGTGCCCGGCGCACCGCCCAGCACCTGCACACCGGCAACCGCAGGCTCGTCGCAGACGATTGCCGTGACGCCCGATTTCAGCCGCGCATCGCCGGCATTGCCGACACGCAGGCCGGCAACGTCAGTGATGAGGTTTTTCGGCCCGGCGCGAACGACCATTAGTTTGCCTCCACCGGCACAAAGCGCGCTCCGTCGAAACGGAAGGCGCGGTAGGGGTTTTGCGACAGGTCGCCTTTGTCGTTGAACCGTATCGGGCCGATAGCGGTCGAAAAATCCCGGCCGCCCAGCACTTCGGTCAATGGCTTGCCATCACTTTGCGCCAGTCCGCTGGCCGCCACGGCAATCTGCACGGCGGCATAAGCCGGCAGCGCATAGCCTTCCGGCACGATCTCGGCGGCGGCAAAGGCGTCCAGCACCGGCTTGTCCGCTATGTCGGCCCATTCGGGCGGCGCGATCATCAAGGTGCCGGTGGCATAGGGCACGTCGCCCGGTGCGGCGCGCAGCGCTTCGCCACCGGCGAAAATCATGTCGGCCCCGAGTTGTGCGGCGTCGCGCCCCATGATCGCGATGTCGGCGCCGTCGCCGCCGGCGAACACATGCGTCGCCCCCGCCTTCTTCAGCCGCCCGACCAAGCCGATCTGGTTATCCATGCCCGGCCGGAACGTATCGACGAACACCGGCTTCAGCGCGGCCTGTTCGGCGACGGCGCGAACCGTCTCGGCGATCTCGCGGCCATAAATGGTGCCGTCGTCGATGATCGCGAACAGGTCGTCGCGCCACAACCCTGTAAGGATCGTTGCCGCGGCGTTGCGCTCGTCGTCGCCGCGCGGCCCTAGCCGGAAGATGGGCCAGCCGGTTTTTTCGCGGCGATCGGTCAGGCTTTCGGTGCGCACGCCGACCGTTATGACGGGAATGCCGGCGTCTTTCAGGATCGGCAAGGCCGCCTCGATCGCTTCGGTGCAGAGGAAGCCGACGACGATGTTCACTTTTGCCGCGGCGAATTTCTGCGCGGCGGCGGCTCCGCCTTCGGCCGAACATTGATCGTCGGCAACTGTAAGTTCCGCGCCGCTTGCCTTGGCGGCGAGCCCGGCACCGGCCTCGACCTGTTTGCCGAGCGGTTCGGACGGCCCCGACAGGGGTGCCGCCACGCCGATCGAAACGGTTGCCGCCTGGGCGCCGGTGGCGAAGGACAGCCCGGCCAATGCGGCTATGATCGTGATCGAAAATCGCATCCGGGCCTGAAAACTCTTTTCTCGCGGCAGGCATCTGCCGTTTCGCCAAGACCTAAAGGCTGGTGCGCCTGCGCGCAACATGGGAATCCGCCGCCGGCTCACGGTTGGCGCTGTCGCATTGCGAGCTTTGCTTGTGGCCCACGATATCCGGCCATATATAGCGGTAGGGTTCTGGCTGTGGGAATGTTTCAGTGCTGAAGAAGAACGACATCGGGCCACAGGCCTATCGCGACGCGATGAGCCTGTTTGCCGGCCACGTCCATATCGTGACCACCGACGGGCCGGCGGGAAAGCGCGGCACGACGGTGATCGCCGCCTGTTCGGTCTCGGACACGCCGCCCACCATCCTCGTCTGCCTGAACCGCGAGAATCCCCGCAACAACCTGTTCGTGGAAAACGGCCGGTTCGCGCTCAACACGCTCACCTCGCACCATAAGGCGCTCTCGGTCGCTTTTTCAGGCCTCACCGGCCTGCCGGCCGAAAAGCGCTTCGAGCTTGGCGAGTGGGACAAGATATCGACCGGCGCGCCGACGCTGGCCGATGCGCTGGTGGTCTTTGATTGCGAACTCATCGACACCAAGGACCTGGCCACGCATCGTGTGCTTTTTGGCAAGGTGACAGGCCTGCGCACCGGCGATAATTTGAAGCCGCTGATCTATCATGCCCGGGACTATCACGTCCTGTGAAGCGTGATGACGGTTTGGAGTGACGATGACCGTGATGAAGCCGCGTAGCGTTCCCCAGTCTATTGACGAGACGCTTGCCCTGCTGACCGGCGCCGACTACGTGGCGGACCGCGCGCTGGCCACGGTCCTGTTTTTGTCGCTGCGCATGAAGCGGCCGCTGTTTCTCGAAGGCGAGGCCGGCGTCGGCAAGACCGAGATCGCCAAGGTTCTGGCAGAGGCGCTTGGCCGCCGGCTTATCCGCCTGCAATGCTATGAGGGCCTCGACGTTTCGTCCGCCGTCTATGAGTGGAATTATGCCGCCCAGATGATCGAAATCCGCATGGAGGAAGCCTCCGGCAAGGTCGAGCGCTCGGCCATGGAACGCAACGTCTTTTCCGAAAAATACCTGATCCGCCGCCCGGTTCTTGACGCGCTGACCGGCAAGGCAGGGTCTGCTCCCGTGTTTTTGATCGATGAACTCGACCGCACCGACGAGGCGTTCGAAGCCTTCCTTCTGGAAATCCTCTCCGATTTCCAGGTGACGGTGCCCGAACTGGGCACGATCAGGGCCGAGGAACCGCCCATCGTCATCATCACCACCAACCGCACCCGCGAAATCCACGACGCGCTCAAGCGCCGCTGCCTTTACCACTGGGTGGATTATCCCGACGCCGAACGGGAGCTGGAGATCGTACGCACCAAGGTGCCTGAGGCCAACAGCCGGCTGTCGGCGGAAGTGGTGTCCTTCGTGCAGAGATTGCGCCAGATCGACTTGTTCAAGGTGCCTGGCGTTGCCGAAACCATCGACTGGGCCGGCGCGCTGACCGAGCTCGACAAGGTCGCGCTCGATCCCGAAACCGTTTCCGACACCATTGGCGTGCTGCTCAAATATCAGGACGACATCGCCCGCATCGGACAAGGCGAAGGCCGGCGCATCCTCGACGAGGTCAAGGCCGAGCTAGCGGCGGCGGAGTAGGCCATGGCCGAACCGCTCCGTGAGACCAGGCAGGTCGAACCCGAAGGCCGCATCGGCGACAATATCGTTTATTTCGCGCGTGCGCTGCGCAAGGCCGGCATGCGCGTCGGTCCGGCGTCGGTCAAGGACGCCATCGAGGCGGTGCTGGCCGCAGGCATCGGCAGCCGGGACGATTTCTACTGGACTCTGCACGCCGTGCTGGTGTCGCGGCACGAGGACCATGCCACGTTCGACGAGGCGTTCCGGCTTTACTGGAAGTCGCGAGAGCTGATCGAGAAGATGCTGGCGATGTTTTCGCCGGTCGCCCCCGATACGCGCGAAAAGGTAAAGCCGCGCGCCGCGGAAAACCGCGTCAGCCAGGCGCTGTTCGAGGGACAGCAGAAGAACCGGCCACCGCGCGAGGTGCCCGAGATCGAGGTCGATGCGCGCCTCACCTTTTCCGGCGACGAGGTGTTGCGAGGCAAGGATTTCGCCCAGATGAACGCCGCCGAACTGGCTGAGGCCCGCAAGGCGATTTCGCAGTTGCGGCTTCCCTTCGATCTGGTCGGCACGCGCCGCTTCAAGCCCGATCCGCATGGCCGCCGTATCGACCCGCGCGCCATGATGCGGTCTTCGGCGCGCACCGGCGGTCAGCTGATCCTGCCGAAGTTCCGATCGAACCGGCAGGTGCATCCGCCGCTTGTTGTGCTGGCCGACATCTCCGGCTCGATGAGCCAGTATACGCGTATCTTCCTGCATTTCCTGCATGCGCTGACCGAGAAGCGCCGGCGCGTTCACGCTTTCGTCTTCGGCACGCGGCTCACCAACCTTACCCGCCAGATGCGCCATCGCGATCCCGACGACGCGCTTGCCGACTGTTCGTCCGCCGTCAGGGACTGGTCGGGCGGCACCCGCATCGGCGATACGCTTTGCGAATTCAACCGGCTGTGGTCGCGCCGCGTGCTCGGGCAGGGGGCGATCGTGCTCCTGATCACCGACGGGCTGGAGCGCGACCATGTCGACGGTCTGGCTGAGGAGATGGAGCGCCTGCAAAAGTCTTGCCGGCGGCTGATCTGGCTCAATCCGCTGCTGCGTTTCGACGGTTTCGAGCCGAAGGCGCGCGGCGTGCGCGCCATGCTGCCGCATGTCGACGAATTTCGGGCCGTCCACAATCTCGACGCGCTGGCCGATCTGTGCGCTTCGCTGGACAAGAATTCCGCGCGTTCCGTCGATCCGCGTCGCTGGATGGACTCAGGCGCGAGATACGCCGCATAATCCTTTGTTTCCTTTGGGAGAAACGATCATGGAAAACAATGCCGCCCTCGATGAAGCCCGCGATCCGCTGGTGATTGCGGAAAACTGGGTGAACGCCGGCAAGGACGTGGCCGTCGCCACCGTGGTGCAGACCTGGGGTTCGGCCCCACGCCCGGTGGGCAGCCATCTTGTCATCGACGCCGAGGGCAATTTCGAAGGTTCCGTCTCCGGCGGCTGCGTCGAAGGCGCGGTGGTGACCGAGGCGATGGAGGTACTGGAAAGCGGCAAGGCGCGCATGCTGGAATTCGGCGTCGCCGACGAAACCGCCATCCAGGTCGGCCTTTCCTGCGGCGGCACCATCAAGGTCTATGTCGAGCGGGTAGGATAGGCAAAATGCGTGCGGCGGCTTCGCCGGGCGTCTTTTGAGGGAGTGGCAAGATGGATATTTTCGCATTGAAAACCGTGAACGCCGAGCGCCGGGCGCGCCGCGCGGTGATTCTGGTCACCGATCTTGCCGACGGCAGCGACCGTATCGTGCGTGAGGGCGATGCGGTTGCGGGCGAACTTGGCGAGGCGGTGAAGAACGCGTTTCGCAGCGGCAAATCGGGAACGGTGGAGGCCGACGGAAAGAACTATTTCCTCAACGCGCATCTGCCGCATGCGCGCCTGGTCATCGTCGGTGCGGTGCATATCAGCCAGGCGCTGGCACCGATGGCGCAGATTGCCGGCTATCCGGTCGAGATCATCGATCCGCGCAGCGCTTTCGCCAGCGCGGAGCGGTTTCCCGACGTCACGCTTTACGCTGAATGGCCTCAGGACGTCCTGAAGCGCCGGCCGCTCGACGCCTTCACCGGCCTCATCCTCGTCACCCACGACCCGAAGATCGACGATTTCGCGCTGAAAGCCGGGCTTGACGCCGGCTGTTTCTATATCGGTGCGCTGGGCAGCCGAAAGACCCATGCCAAGCGGGTAGAGCGTATGCTGGCGATGGGGGCCACGCCGCAGCAGATCGAGCGCATCCATGCGCCGATCGGCCTCGATATCGGCGCCGCCAGCCCGGCCGAGATCGCCGTCGCAGTGCTGGCGCAGGCGATCCGGGCCTTGCGCACGCGCGGCCTCGACGGCCAGCGGCAGGCGAAGGGAGAAGCGGCATGAAATTCGGTCCGGTTGCCGTTGACGAGGCCGAAGGCTCCATCCTTGCCCATTCCACCGTCGCCGGTGAAAAGCGTTTCCGCAAGGCGCATCTCCTGACGGGCGAGGACGTGGAAACCCTGCGCGCCGCCGGCTTTACAGAGATCATCGTCGCCATCCTCGATGACAATGATGTCGAGGAAAACGACGCCGCCACCCGCATAACCGAGGCGCTGCGCTTTTCCGGCTCCACCGCCAAGCCTGCCGCCACCGGCCGCGTCAACATCTTCTCCGACATGGACGGCGTCTTTACCGTCGATAAGGCGCTGGTCGATGCCATCAACCGCGTCGACCCCGACGTGACGCTGGCGACACTCGCCGAGTTCGCTCCGGTGATAGAGGGCCAGATGGTGGCGACGGTGAAGATCATCCCGTTTGCCGTGCGGAAGCCGGTCATCGAGACCGTTCTCGGCCTTGCCGGGAGCAGGCAGGCCTTTGCCGTTCGCGCCTACCGGCCGTTTTCCGTCGGCGTGGTGCAGACGATGCTGCCGAGCCTCAAATCAAGCGTGCTGGACAAGACGCTGCGCGTCACCGAGGAGCGGCTGGCGAAGTCGGGCAGTACGGTGATGGCCGAAAAGCGCACGCCGCACGTCGCCGCCGATGTGGCCAAGGCCATCCGCGAACTTGCCCCGCAAAGCGATATGGTGCTGGTGTTCGGGGCGTCGGCCATGAGCGATCCCGACGACGACGTCATCCCCGCAGCGATCAAGGAATCGGGCGGCAACGTCTATCGCTCCGGCATGCCGGTCGATCCGGGCAACCTGTTCGTGCTGGGCGAGCGCGACGGCAAGCCGGTGTTGGGCGCGCCTGGCTGCGCCCGCAGCCCCAAGGCAAACGGTTTCGACTGGGTGCTGGACCGCCTGATTTCCGGCATCGGCATCACCGCCGACGATATCGCCGGCATGGGCGTCGGCGGTCTGTTGATGGAAATCCCGACGCGGCCGCAGCCACGCGAACCAGTGCCGGTGCCGCTTCGCCCTCAGGTGCCGGTGGTGCTGCTCGCCGCCGGCCGCTCTAGTCGCATGGGCGGGCCAAACAAGCTTTTGGCCGCCTTCGATGGCAAGCCGCTGATCCGCCGCGCCGCCGAAGCCGCGCTGGCCTCGAAGGCCAACGGAACCATCGTCGTCACCGGCCACCAGCGCGAGCGGGTGGAAGAGGCGCTCGCCGGCCTGCAACTGACCTTTGCCGACAATCCGGAATTTTCGACGGGCCTGTCGTCGTCGCTGAAAGCTGGCATCGGCAGGGTTCCGGCCGATGCGGCGGGCGCGGTGATCGTGCTGGGTGACATGCCCGGCGTTTCGTCCGCCGACCTCGACAAACTGATCGAGGCCTTTCGCAAGGCGGAGGGTAAATCGGTCGTGCGCGCCACGCATGAGGGTCGGCGCGGCAATCCGGTGATCCTGCCAAGGGCGCTGTTTGCGGCGGTCGCCCATCTCGAAGGCGATACCGGCGCGCGCCATCTGGTCGAGGCCGAGGGGCTGGACGTGATCGACGTCGAGATTGGCGAGGCGGCCGCCGTCGACGTGGATACGCCCGAAGCGCTCAGCCGTGCCGGTGGCGTGCTGCAAGGCTGACGACGGGGCGTTGACAAGGCGGGGAGAAAACAGCCAAGCCTTAGCCATGCGCTTTGGTTCCCAGTTTTTCTCCGTCCTCATGCTGGCATCGCTTGTTGCCGCCCCGGCCTCCGCCGATTCCTTGACACTGAAACCCTACAAGAACGATCTTTTCGCCTATCCGGCGGAACTGTCGAACGGCGATGGCGGTCGATACCGGGTCATCGACTACCGCGAAATGCGCGACATCAACGGGCGCGACCAGATTCCCGAACGCAGGGTGTGGGCGAAATATGTCGATACCGGCGTGCGCAAGGTCCAGCAGGATCTCGTCCTCAACACCGATGCAGGCGCAGTCCGCCACATCGCGGTGGGCAGGACAGCGGGCGCCGCGGCGATCGTTCTTTACCTGCACGGGCAGGGCGGCTCGCGAAAGCAGGGCGTCGACGATTTCACCTTCGGCGGCAATTTCAACCGCATCAAGAACCTGATGGCGGCCAATAACGGTCTCTACCTGTCGCCGGATTTTTCCGATTTCGGCGATAAGGGCGCGGCGCAGGTGGCGAGCCTGATCGATCACTATGCCGCGCAATCGCCGGGCGCGAAGATCGTCGTCGCCTGCGGCTCGATGGGCGGCGCACTGTGCTGGAAGCTTGCCGGGCGCAAGGATACCGGCAGCCGCATAAACGGGCTGATGCTGCTCGGCTCTTTATGGGACGAGAGCTTTTTCGCCAGCCCCGCCTTCAGGCGCAAGGTGCCGGTGTTCTTCGGCCAGGGCAGCAAGGACCCGGTGTTTCCGGTCGAAAACCAGGAAGCCTTCTTCCGCTCGATCCTTGCAAAATCGAAAAACTATCCGACGCGCTTCGTGCGTTTCGAAACCGGCACCCACGGTACGCCGATCCGCATGACCGACTGGCGCGAAACGCTCGACTGGATGTTTTCCGTCGCGTCCTGAGGCACGTCACGCCATCTTACGGAGCCGTATTGTAGTCGAGGATCGTCTGCGGATTGACCTCGCCGTCGTAGGAAGCGTCGACGTCGAACTGTACCAGCGAAAACTGGCCGCCGCGAAACAGCCAGATACCCGACGTGCCGGCGTCGCCGACGCCGCGCCATTTGTTATGCGAGACGATCGATTGGGTAGCCTCGTCGTAGCTTGAATTGACCAGACGCTCGTCGGTCTGGAAGCCGATGATGTTGATCGCCTCGACCTTGCCCTGGCTGTCGCCGTTCTCGTAGCGGATATCGAGTTCCGGCGTGGCGAACTGCACCTGCCGAATCGTGTCGGTATCGGTGGACAGGTAATAGACGGCGTTTTCGTTATAGGCGCCCATCGAGCAGAAGAAGCGGAACAGCCTTGCCGCCTTGTCGCCGCTGTCGCTGCCGTCGCCGCTGGCGGTATAATGGATGACGTGTTCCTCCGGCGTACCGATCGCCTCGCCGCCGGGCAAAGTCGGGTCGCACTGGTTGCCGTAGGCCGCCGCGAACAGCGCCTTGGCCTTTTCCAGCACCGCATCCTTTTTCGGCGGTGGCGGTCCGTCGCCGCAGCTTTCCGGCACGGCGTCCTCGAAGGCGGCGGTGGCGGGTTTCAATTCACCCTTTTCGATATGGATCGGGTTGAAGGGCGGCGTCTGGATCTGGCCGTTGACCTGCCGCAGTGTGTAGCAGCCGGCAAACACATGCTCGCTGCCGTCGGAACCGACCGCGCGGATGGCGACCGGCACGGTGAAATAGATGCTGCCGGCTGCGCCCTCGCTGCTCTCGCCGCCCGTTTCGATGTCGACATGGTCGGTGCCGTCATAGCCTTTGACGAAGGCGTCGAAATCCTTGGCCGGCTTGGCGTCGCCGAAATAGTCCCAGGCGCGGGCGTATTCGTGGCGGTTGACGGCGTTATAGAGCGATTTCATGACCGCCTCGGCGCTCGAGCGGTCGTCCAGATAGGGCGGCTCGGTCGAAAACGCCGGTGCGCTCGCCAACAGCGCCAGCGAGCAGAATAACGGTGCGGCGAAAGGGATATTTCTCATCGCGACTCTCCGCTCAATCGACCGTGATCGTACCATGGAATGCGGCGCGCCCATGGCGCTTGAAGTTTAGCGTGCGAAAGCGCATCGACAGGCGTCGGCAAATAGAGCCGTTTCAGGAGAAGTTCACGTGACCATTTCCATGTACGAGGCATCCGTGCCTGTATTTTCCGCCCGTCTGAAGGGGCTTTCCAACATTCTCGACGCGGCCTCGAAGAACGCCGCCGAGCGCAAGATCGACCCGCAGGTATTCGTGACGGCAAGATTGGCGCCCGATATGTTCGCGCTGGCCAGGCAGGTGCAGATCGCCACCGACCATGCCAAGGGCGCGCCTTCGCGGCTGGCCGGCCGCGAAGTGCCGAAATACGAGGACAACGAGGCCACCTTCGCCGAGTTGCAGGCGCGCATCGACAAGACGCTTGCCCATCTCGCCACCTTTTCGGCGGCCGACATAGACGGCTCCGACGACAGGACGATAAAAATCAGGCTCGGCGGCGAGGACATGTCGTTTAGCGGCCTGCGCTATCTGCTGGATATCGCGATGCCGAATTTCTACTTCCACGTCACCACCGCCTACGCCATCCTGCGTCACAACGGCGTGCCGCTGGGCAAGAAGCTGTATCTCGCCTGACGCTGAACGAATCGACCGGGATTTTTGGGCGTCGCGTCAACGCGGCGCCCTTCTTCGGGCAATGCGCGGGAAATCGGCGGGTCTGACGCCGGGTTCGCAACGGTCCGCGCTGCTCATGGCATAAAGCAGCGCGAGCGCCGTACGGTAGCGCACTTCTTCCTGCGGGCGCGGGCGGGAAAACAATTCGGTCAAGAACCCCATCGGTCAGGCTCCGTAGTTGGTCCTCCCGCGACCCAGATAGGCGCTAATCGTGACAATTGTGCGTTGCAGCATTTCCTTGGCGGCCGGAATGCGGTTGCCTAAATTCTTCACGCCCTGAGGCATCCATTTTTAACCGACCGTGTTTATGGTGCGACATGGGCGCATCTGGAAAATGCGCCCACAGGGTGCCGATGAGAGCGGGAGGCTGGAATAGCCAGCGGGGGTAGCAAGAATTTCGCGGCGGTGCTTGACGATCTCTTCGTCGCCTCCGAGCCCGTGGAAGAACCGGCGGCCAGGCCGTCCGTTCCCTTCGACTATCTGGCGGTCGCCGACGAGCTTCACTCGGGCCGCATAAAGGTTTCCAGCGAAACGCTCGGTGCCGAATATCGGGAAACCGGCGTCGATCTTGCGGCCGAGTTCGCGGCTTTTCTCGATTCCGCGCCGCAGATACCGGCCGGTGGCGAAAGCCGGCGCGAAGAAAAATTACCGCCCATCGACCCCGAATCGATTGCCGCCGAACTCGGGCTTGGCCAATCCGGCGTGCAGGCCGATTTCGGCCGTATCCGCCGCAATTTCGCCTTCTCCAACCATCCCGACCGGGTTGCCCCGCATCTGCGCCAGCGCGCCATGGTGCGCATGCAGATCGCCAACATGCTGATCGACGACGCAAGGCGCAAGGCACTGGCGGCCGCGCGGCGCTGACGCCTCTGCCCGGCGAACGCGAGCGGCGACAGCCTCTTGGCCCGCCCCGTCAAACCTTCTACCACTGAAAGCAGCGCTTTTATTGGCTGGAGCCGGGCATGCTGAGAGTGGAAAAGGTCAAGGTCGACGACATCTACGTGCCGACGGCGCGCCGCAAGACCCTGCATCCCGAAACGGTGCGGCATCTGGCCGAGGATATTCTGGAGAACGGCATGAAGACGCCGATCCAGGTGCGCCATGACGGCAAGCGCCACATTCTGGTCGAGGGCCTGCACCGGCTGGAGGCGGCGAAATGGCTGGGCGAAACCACCATCGATGCCTATCTGGTGCAGGCGCGGCGGCATTGAACGCTTGGCGCCGGCCGCATCTTTGCGAGCGGGCTTTCATCGGCGCTTCGAAATGGATAGATGAGGCACATGGCAGGCGTTGAACAGATCACGGTGGAAGCTGGCGAGGCGGGCATGCGGCTCGACCGCTGGTTCAAGACCCATTTTCCGGGCCTTGGCTTCGGCCATCTGCAAAAGCTGCTGCGCTCGGGCCAGGTCCGTGTGGACGGCGGCCGCGTCAAGGCCGACACGCGTGTCGAGCCCGGCCAGCAGGTGCGCATTCCGCCGCTGGACGTGGACAAGAAGGGCGGGCCGGAAAACCTGACAGGCCATTCGATCCGCAACCAGAGCGACGCCGACGTGCTGCAAAAAATGCTGCTGCACGAGGACGACAAGGTTTTCGTCTTCAACAAGCCGGCGGGGCTGGCCGTGCAGGGCGGCTCCGGCGTCACCCGCAACGTCGACGACATGCTGGAGGCGTGGCGCAACAAGAAGGGCGAGAAGCCGCGCCTTGTCCACCGGCTTGACCGCGATACTTCGGGCGTGCTGGTGGTGGCGCGCACGCGGCTGGCCGCCATGAAATTGGCAGAAGCATTCCGGGCGCGAGAAACGGAAAAGACCTACTGGGCGCTGGTCAAGGGCGTGCCGCCCAAGCGCGAGGACAAGATTTCGACCTGGCTGATCAAGGAGCAGACGCCGGATGGCGACCGCGTACGCGTCGCCAAACACGGCGAAAAGGGCGCCGACCACGCCGTATCCTACTACCGCGTGGTCGAGCAGGCGGCGCAGCGGCTTACCTGGCTGGAAATGCAGCCCCACACCGGCCGCACCCACCAGCTTCGCGTCCATGCCGCCTATATCGGCTGCCCGATTATCGGCGATCCGAAATATTTCGAGGCCGACACCAACTGGGACTTTCCTGGCGGCATGCAGAATCGCCTGCATCTTCACGCGCGCCGCATCGTCATCCCGCATCCCGACAAGGGCGTCATCGACGTCACCGCGCCGATGCCGCAGCACATGCGCCAAAGCTGGAACCTGCTCGGCTTCGACGAGACAAGCGCCGAAGACATGTCCTGACGGACCACCCACGTCGACCAGCGCCTGCCGCGTAGCCGCCATCGGTCTATGGCGCGCGGCAGGCAGGTAGGTTAAAACCAAGCCCGTTCACCATATCGCGGATTTTGCCATGAACACGAAAACGGCCAGGAAACTCGTGATAGCGCTGCTCATCCTGGGAGTAGGCTTCTATTTCATTCCGATCATCACGGGCGTCTTCCTGCTGTGCGGCGTCATCGACGTCATGCGCAACAAAAACAAGAATATGAGCCTGTTTGCCGGCTATTTCGCGGGGAACGGCATTTTTACCTGGGTGCTCTCGCCCTTCAACCTGCTGGTCGACCTGATTTCCAACAGGAATCCGGGCGTGTGGAAACTCGACGATTTCCCCGCCGATTACCGTAGCGAAATCGAAACGGTACTCGATACGTTCAAGAGCCGGCAGGCGGAAATCATCGCCGACATAGATGACGCCTTCCCCAGCGGTCGCCGTGGCATGTATGTCTATCAATGGTACGGAAAACAGCACATCGACGCCATTCCCGAGTTCAACCGGCGTTACAAATACGTCAGGACCATCGCGGTGTCGGTCTTCAGCGGGCGCGAGTCGACCTCGTTCCATTTCGGCCCGCTGCGGCTTACGCTGCGGGTGCTTTACAATCTCAAGCCGGCCGTGACGGACAAGATCTTCATCCAGTGCGGCGACACCAAGAATCTGTGGTACGAAAACCCGCTCTTCATCTTCGATGACACGCTTTTGCACCGCTCCGTCAACGAGCATGACGGGCGCCGCTATTGCGTGTTCATGGACGTGCTGCGGCCGTCGCCGCTGCCCGGCGTGCTTTCGACGGCGCTTGCGGTGATTTCGGCGGGCGTCGATCGTATCAACGCTGTGTTCTACAAGAACTGGAAGGTCATCGGCACGCGCAAGAAGGCCGCCGGTTCCGCGTCTTGAGAAAGGGCAGGGACCCGATATGCGCGATATCTTGAACGATCTCGAAGCGGGCAAATATCTGTCCGATCCGGACCCGGTGCGGCGCGCGCAGATACAGATGAAGACGCCGCTGCCCAAGCGCTTCTACGAGACGGTTTCGGTAGTCCCGGCCGACGGGCTTTTCGCCGTTCACCTCGACGGCAGGCCGGTGCGCACGCCGGCAAGGGCGCTGCTGGCGCTGCCGACCGAAAAGGCTGCGGGCCTCGTCGCCGAAGAGTTCGACGCGCAAGCGGAAGTCATCGATCCGGTGGCGATGCCGGTGATGCGGCTGGTCAACACCGCGCTCGACGGCGTCGCCAACGATCCGCAGGCGGTGCTGGAAGATATCCTGCGTTTTGCAGCCACCGACATGCTCTGCTACCGGGCCGATACGCCGCAAGGCCTGGTCGACCGTCAGAACGCGCACTGGGACCCGGTGCTCGACTGGGCGCGCTCGGCGCTGGGCGCCCGTTTCAACCTCGCCGAAGGCGTGATCCATGTCGAGCAGCCGCGCGAATCGATCGCGGTGCTGGGCGCGCATCTGGCGCGCCGCACCGAACCGCTGCGGCTGGCATCGCTCCATCTGATGACGTCGCTGACCGGTTCGGCGCTGCTGGCGCTGGCCGCCGATTTCGGCGAACTCGACGCGCAAGCGGTGTGGGCGGCGGCCCATGTCGACGAGGACTGGCAGATCGAGCAGTGGGGGCAGGATGCCGAAGCGGTCGCCCGCCGCAACGCCCGCCACCGTGATTTCCTGGCTGCGGTGGCGCTGCTGGAAGCGCTTGATGACTGATGCAAAAAACCCGGCGTTTCCGCCGGGTTTTTTCTGAAAACAGCCCGCTCAGACCGAATAATACATGTCGTATTCGACCGGGTGCGGGGTCATTTCGAAGCGCATCACCTCGGCCATCTTCAATTCGATATAGGCGTCGATCATGTCGTCGTCGAAGACGCCGCCGGCTTTCAGGAAGCCGCGGTCCTTGTCGAGGCTCTGCAGCGCCTCGCGCAGCGAACCGCACACGGTCGGGATCTTCTTCAGTTCTTTCGGCGGCAGGTCGTAAAGGTCCTTGTCCATCGGCTGGCCGGGGTGGATCTTGTTCTTGATGCCGTCGAGACCGGCCATCAGAAGCGCGGAGAAGGCCAGATAGGGGTTCGCGCCCGGATCGGGGAAGCGCACTTCAAGCCGCTTCGCCTTCGGCGAGGTGCCGAACGGGATGCGGCACGAAGCCGAGCGGTTGCGTGCCGAATAGGCCAGCAGCACCGGCGCTTCATAGCCCGGCACCAGCCGCTTGTAGGAGTTGGTCAGCGGGTTGGTGAAGGCGTTGATCGCCTTGGCGTGCTTGATGACGCCGCCGATGAAGAACAGGCAGGTTTCCGACAGGCCGGCATATTCGTTGCCGGCAAAGGTAGGCTTGCCGCCCTTCCAGATCGACAGGTTGACGTGCATGCCCGAGCCGTTGTCGCCGAAAATCGGCTTCGGCATGAAGGTGGCCGTCTTGCCATAGGCGTTGGCGACCTGATGCACGACGTATTTGTAGATCAGGATCTTGTCGGCGTTGCGCACCAGCGTATCGAACTTGATGCCGAGTTCGTGCTGGGCGGCGGCCACTTCGTGATGGTGCTTTTCGACATGAACGCCCATCTCCTGCATCACGGTCAGCATTTCGGAGCGCATGTCCTGGCACGAATCGATCGGCGGCACCGGGAAATAGCCGCCCTTGACGCGCGGCCGGTGGCCGAGATTGCCGGTCTCGTAGTCGGTGTCGTCGTTGGAAGGCAGTTCCGACGAATCCAGCTTGAATCCGGTGTTGTAGGGATCGGCCTTGTACTTGACGTCGTCGAAGATGAAGAATTCGGCTTCCGGCCCGACATAGACGGTGTCGCCGATGCCTTCGGCACGCATATAGGCTTCCGCCCGCTTGGCGATGCCGCGCGGATCGCGGTTGTAGGCCTCGCCCGAGATCGGATCGAGGATGTCGCACAGGATGACCATGGTCGACTGGGCGAAGAACGGGTCCATATGGGCCGATTCCGTGTCGGGCATCAGCACCATGTCGCTTTCGTTGATGGCCTTCCAGCCGTGGATGGAGGAGCCGTCGAACATCACGCCGTCGGCAAACGTGTCCTCCTCGATTTCGCCGACGTCCACGGTGACGTGGTGCAGCTTGCCCTTGGGATCGGTAAAGCGCAGATCGACGAACTTCACGTCGTTGTCCTTGATCTGCTTCATGATGTCGGCGGCAGTCGTCATGTCATGTTTTCCTGTGATGACGTTTGAAACTTGGGTTTTTTGGGAGGATGGCTCAGACGGCGTCGAGGCCGGTTTCGCCGGTGCGGATGCGCACGACTTCCTCGATGTTGGAGACGAAAATCTTGCCGTCGCCGATGCGGCCGGTCTGCGCCGCCTTGCGGATCGCTTCCACGGCGGTTTCGACGGCGTCGTCGCCCAGCACCAGTTCGATTTTCACCTTGGGCAGGAAGTCGACGACATATTCGGCGCCGCGATAAAGCTCGGTGTGGCCCTTCTGGCGGCCGAAGCCCTTGGCTTCCGTCACGGTGATGC